>NZ_QPET01000003.1:0-403119 GCF_008368855.1 Bacillus sp. TE8-1
CTTCATAAGAGCAAGCTCTTAATCCATTCGCTCGACTTGCATGTATTAGGCACGCCGCCAGCGTTCATCCTGAGCCAGGATCAAACTCTCCAATAAAGTTAGTTTGTCTAGCATCTAAAATAAAAATTGACGTTTCACGTTGTTTGTTTCGTTCAGTTTTCAAAGAACAATATCGCGTTTCAGCGACTTTTATAATATATCATAGTATATTATTTTCGTCAACAAGTTTTTTCGATAAGTTGTATCTCTCATTTGCTGACTCTGCCTATTATATAGGCTTTCTCTTCCCTATGCAAGTATTATTATAAAAAAATAAAGAGAGGGAAAATCCCCTCTCTTATTCTTCTGAAGAAACCTCTTCACTCGTTTCTTCCTCTTCATCTTTTTGTGCTTTTGCTACCGTCGCTACCTCTTGGTCTTCCTCTAATCGAATTAGACGAACACCTTGTGTATTACGTCCCATTTGAGAGATTTGATCAACTGGCATACGAATAATAACGCCTGCCGCTGTAATTAACATAATATCTTCTTCACCTGTAACAGACTTAACAGCTACTAATTTACCGTTCTTATCTGTAATGTTACAAGTTTTCAGACCTTTACCACCGCGACTTTGCAGACGGTATTCATCAATCGGCGTACGCTTTCCGTAACCATTTTTCGTTACAATTAGAACATTTACATCCTCTTCGACAATTTCCATACCTACAACTTGGTCTTCATCGCCCAACGTAATAGCTTTAACACCTGCAGCATTACGTCCCATAGAACGAACATCTTGTTCATTGAAACGAATTAGCATACCGTTACTTGTCCCGACAATAATATCCTTATCACCCGATGTTAAACGTACAGATATTACTTCATCCTCTTCACGAAGAGAAATTGCAATTAAACCATTTGTACGTATATTTGCAAATGATGAAAGTGGTGTTCTCTTAGAAACCCCTTGTTTTGTCGTAAAGAATAAGAACTGATCGTCACCAAATTCACGAATCGGAATAATAGCGTTAATCCACTCACCCTTATCTACCCCTAATAGGTTAATAATTGGTAGTCCTTTTGCAGTACGACTATACTCTGGAATTTCATATCCTTTCGTACGGTATACTTTACCCTTGTTTGTAAAGAATAAAATATGATCATGAGTAGACGTTGTTAATAAATGTTCAACAAAGTCATCATCATTCGTACCCATTCCTTGCACACCACGTCCCCCACGGTTCTGTGTTTTGTACGTAGAAGCCGGTAACCTCTTAATATAACCGTTATGAGTTAACGTAATCGCAATGTTTTGTTCAGGAATTAAATCTTCATCTTCAATAAATTCCATACCGCCAATTGTAATTTCTGTTCGTCTCTTATCATTGAAACGCTCTTTTACTTCTGTTAATTCTTCACGAATAATCTCAAGAACTTTTTCTTCATCTGCTAAAATCGCTTTTAATTCAGCAATTAACTTCATTAAGTCTTGATATTCTTGCTCAATTTTTTCACGTTCTAATCCAGTTAAGCGTTGCAGACGCATATCTAAAATCGCTTGCGCTTGTTTCTCACTTAAACCAAAACGTTCCATTAAGCCTTGCTTTGCAATATCTGCCGTTTTTGAACTACGAATTAACGTAATAACTTCATCAAGATGATCTAAAGCAATTCGTAATCCTTCTAAAATATGAGCACGTGCTTCTGCTTTTTCTAATTCATAAGCAGTACGTCTACGAATTACTACCTTCTGATGCTCTAAATAATGATATAGATTTTGTTTTAAATTTAGTACTTGTGGCTCCCCATTTACAAGAGACAACATATTAATACCGAAACTTGTTTGAAGCGCTGTATGTTTATATAGATTGTTTAATAGTACGTTTGCATTAGCATCACGACGTACTTCCATGACAATACGCATACCATTACGATCTGATTCATCACGTAAATCTGTAATACCTTCAATTTTCTTATCGCGAACTAATTCTGCGATTTTTTCAATTAATCGTGCCTTATTAACTTGATAAGGTAGTTCAGTTACGATAATAGATTGTTTACCGTTTGACTTCTCTTCAATTTCAACCTTAGCACGAAGCATAATGGAACCGCGACCTGTTTCATAAGCTCTTCGAATTCCACTTCTTCCTAAAATTAAACCTGCCGTCGGAAAGTCTGGACCTGGAATGTATTCCATTAATTCCGCGATAGTAATATCAGGATTATGACTTAATGCCAGCACACCATCAATTACTTCGCCAAGCTGATGCGGCGGTATATTTGTTGCCATACCAACAGCAATACCTGTTGTACCGTTTACTAATAAATTAGGGAAACGCGCTGGTAGTACTATCGGTTCTCTTTCGGAACCATCATAGTTATCTTGATAATCAATTGTATTTTTTGAAATATCACGTATTAATTCCATAGAAATCTTAGACATTCTTGCCTCTGTATAACGCATTGCAGCTGCTGAATCTCCATCTACAGAACCGAAGTTACCATGCCCATCTACAAGCATATAACGTTGACTAAAATCTTGCGCCATACGTACCATTGTTTCATAAACGGCTGAATCACCATGAGGGTGATACTTACCGATTACTTCACCGACAATACGTGCTGATTTCTTATACGCTTTATCAGCTGTAATTCCTAAATCATTCATCGCATATAAAACCCTACGATGCACAGGTTTTAATCCATCACGAACATCTGGTAATGCACGAGATACGATAACACTCATTGCGTAATCTAAAAATGAGGTACGCATTTCATGACTAATATTAATTTCTCGAATTCGTGCTTGTTGTTGATTGTCTGACATCAACGAGCACCTCCTCTTACATTTCCGTTACACATACATTGATTTATATGTAGAAGACAGGAATACTTAGATTCCTGTCATTACTCATTTAAATATCAAGGTTCTTCACGTATTTTGCATTCTCTTGGATAAAGTTACGACGTGGCTCTACTTTATCTCCCATTAAAATTTCAAATGTTTCGTCTGCTTCAATTGCATCTTGAAGGGAAACTTGAAGTAATGAACGTACTTCTGGATCCATTGTCGTCTCCCATAGCTGAGTTGGATTCATCTCCCCAAGACCTTTATAACGTTGAATTCCTGGTTTCGGCTGGGCTGGTAGCTCAGCTAAGATTTTTTCAAGTTCCTTATCGTTGTAAGCATATTGAATTTTTTTACCTTGTTGTATTTTAAACAATGGCGGCTGTGCAATATAGATATAACCACACTCAATTATTTGACGCATATAACGATAGAAGAACGTTAATAATAGGGTACGAATATGTGCACCATCAACATCGGCATCGGTCATAATAATAACTTTATGATAGCGTGCTTTTTCAATATCGAAGTCTCCACCAATATTTGTACCGATTGCCGTAATAATTGTACGAACTTCATCATTTGATAAAATCTTATCTAAGCGCGCCTTTTCCACATTAATAATTTTACCCTTCAGCGGTAAAATTGCTTGGAAATGACGATCGCGTCCTTGTTTTGCAGATCCACCCGCAGAGTCACCCTCTACGATGTAAATTTCACTAATTGCTGGATCTTTCGAAGAGCAATCAGCTAATTTACCAGGTAAACTTGAAACTTCTAACGCACTCTTTCGACGTGTCAATTCACGCGCTTTTTTCGCAGCTACACGTGCACGTGCAGCCATCGTACCTTTTTCTACAATTTTTCGCGCTACATTAGGATTTTCTAGTAAGAACTTTTCAAATGCCTCTGAGAATACAGACTCTGTAATTGTTCTCGCTTCACTATTCCCAAGTTTTGTCTTCGTTTGTCCTTCAAATTGTGGATTTGGATGCTTGATTGATACAATTGCTGTTAAACCTTCACGAACATCCTCACCAGTTAAATTACTGTCCGCATCTTTTAAAATGCTATTTTTACGACCATAGTCGTTGATTACACGAGTTAAAGCTGTTTTAAAACCTACCTCATGTGTACCACCTTCATACGTATGGATGTTATTCGTAAATGAGTAAATATTATTTGTGTATCCTTCGTTATATTGAAGAGAAACCTCAACCTGAATACCATCTTTTGAACCTTCTACGTACACGGGCTCTTCATGAATCGGTTGTTTTGAGCGATTTAAATGCTCAACGTATGATTTAATTCCACCTTCGTAATGGAATTCTTTCTTTTGCTTATGTTCACGTTTATCTTCAATTGTTAATTTAATATTACGATTTAAAAACGCTAATTCACGCATACGAGTTGCTAGCGTATCAAAATCGTATACTGTTGTTTCTTGGAAAATTTCCGGATCTGGTTTAAATCGAGTTATTGTTCCTGTTTGATCTGTGTCACCAATGACTTTTAAATCCGCAACCGGAATACCTCTTTCATATTTTTGGTAATGGATTTTACCTTCACGATGTACAAATACTTCTAATTCTGTTGATAGAGCATTTACAACCGATGCCCCAACACCATGTAAACCACCAGAAACTTTATAACCGCCACCGCCAAATTTACCACCGGCGTGGAGAACAGTCATAATAACTTCTACAGCTGGACGTCCCATTTTTTCTTGTATACCAACCGGAATACCACGCCCATTATCCGTTACACGAATACTATTATCTTCTTCGATACTAACATTAATTTCATCACAATAACCTGCAAGTGCTTCATCAATACTATTATCTACGATTTCCCAAACAAGATGGTGAAGCCCTTTTCCACTTGTAGATCCAATATACATACCAGGGCGTTTCCGAACTGCCTCTAGTCCTTCAAGCACCTGTATCTGACTTTCATCATATGCATTTTCTTGCATTTGCTTTTGTTCCATTGACACAAAGATCACCTACTTTTCCATTTAAACAGGGGTTATTCCCTATCTATTTCACAATCTACAGTGCCGTTCGTTACATGAATTGTTTTCGCTTCTTTTAATGTTTCGTGTTCAATTCCGTCGACACTCGTCGTTGTAACAAATGTTTGCACTTTTCCTTGAATTGTATTTAAAAGATGTGATTGACGATAATCATCTAATTCTGATAAAACATCATCCAACAAAAGGATTGGATATTCTTTAACCTCTGAATAAATCAATTCAATTTC
This sequence comes from Bacillus sp. TE8-1, assembly GCF_008368855.1. NCBI lineage: Bacteria > Bacillati > Bacillota > Bacilli > Caryophanales > Bacillaceae > Bacillus > Bacillus sp. TE8-1. Next base: position 5,093 of record NZ_QPET01000003.1, read on the forward strand.
AGCTAATTTTAGGGATAGTGCGGTCGTTCGTTGTTGTCCTTGCGAACCAAAGACTTGAACATTTTTACTATTAACGAAGAATTGTAAATCGTCACGATGAGGACCAATCAAAGTCGTACCACGGAAAATTTCACGTTGTTTCACAGATTGAAAACTTTCATAGTATACTTCTTTTATTTTCGACAAATCCATTGATTCTGATACATCTACACTTGGTTTATAGACAATTTCTAACTCTTCTAATCCACGGCTTATACCTCGATGAATTGGAGCTGCCCATTCCTGTAGCAAATGCAAAAATTCAAAACGTTTTTGCAGTATTTTCGCACCATGCTCAATTAGTTGAAGTGTAAATACATCCAACATCGTTTCCTCATTCTTACTATTCCCTTGCATTTTTTTCAACAAGTGATTTCGTTGCGTGAGCACCTTTTGATATTGACTTAATTCATACAAATATACAGGAGCTATTTGTCCTAATTCCATATCTAAAAAGCGTCTTCTTACTTGAGGGCTTCCTTTTACAAGATTTAAATCTTCTGGGGCAAACATGACAACGTTCATCACGCCAATATATTGACTTAACTTTTGTTGTTCAAGTTGATTTAATTTTGCCTTTTTACCTTTTTTCGAAATATTTAATTCCAAAGACAAAGAACTGTTTCTTTTTTGTAATTTCCCTTTTATTTGACCAAAATCTTCATCCCAGCGGATAAGTTCGCGATCATTAGAGGTTCTATGAGATTTCGCCATCGCTAAAACATAAATAGCTTCCATCAAATTTGTTTTCCCTTGCGCATTTTCGCCGATAATTACATTTACCTTATCTTCAAAGGAAAGCTCTAATTTTTCATAATTGCGATAGTTTTTTAATTGTATTTCTGAAATAAACAAAGGGCTCCCCCTTTATGCCTGAACTTGGAAAGTTCCGCTTCCTGGAATTTCAATAACATCATTCGCATATAGTTTGCGACCTCTTCTATTTTCAAGTTCGTTGTTCACGTACACTTCATATTCTTGTAAAAACCATTTTACAGCGCCACCTGTATCAATTACATCAGCTAACTTTAAAAATTGTCCTAGTGTAATATACTCTGTTGAAATTTTAATACGTTTCATAAAATCGCTCACTTTCTGAAAGTGTTCATTCTTTCATTGTACTAAATAAACTAGCATTAGGAAAGTAATACCCAAAAATCAAATAAGGGCCACTAGCATCTTTAAACTAGCAACCCTTATTCCTTACCTAGTAAGTACGAACCGGTAAAATTAATTGAATAATTGAATCATCATTTACTGTACGAATTAAGAACGGTCTCATCGCCCCAGTAAAGCTAACTTTAATCTCTGTACTATCCAAAGCTTTCAATGCATCCATCATATATTTTGCACTAAAAGATATTTTTAACTCTTCTCCATCTACTTTTTCGCATTGTACTTCTTCGACAACTTTTCCGATTTCTGGTGAATTCGAAGAAATCTCTAGCATTTCTTGCTCTAAAGTTGATAATTTAACAACGTTATTGCGGCCATCTCTTGCTAATAGTGAAGCGCGATCAATTGCTTGTAGGAATTCTTTTGTATTCACAAAAATATCCGTTTTACTCTCTGCCGGAATTAAACGTGTCGTATCAGGATAATTCCCTTCTAACAATCTTGAGAAGAATAATAAATGTTTTGTACGGAATAATACTTGATACTCCGTAATAACGATATCTACCATTTCTTCAGACTCATCTAAAATTTTACTTAATTCATTTAAGCTCTTACCTGGAATAACAACATTAGCTTGGAATTCATCTGCAATATTATGTCCTTCAATTTTTGCTTTTCGAAGTGCCAGCCTATGACTATCTGTTGCAATACAAGTTAACTCGCTGTTATATACCTTCCAGTTTACACCTGTCAAGATTGGTCTTGTTTCAGAAGTAGAAACTGCAAATACAGTTTGTCTGATCATATGTTTAAGTAAATCTGTTGGTATCTTAAATACATGATGTTCTTCAATCTGTGGCAATAACGGATATTCTGCAGAATCTAAACCATTTAAGTTAAACTCTGATTTTCCAGATTTTATTTTTGTCATAAAATGATTTTCTACAGAAATTTCGACAGTGTCTTTAGGTAGTTTTTTTACAATCTCACTAAAATATTTTGCCTGTAAAACAATGCTTCCTGATTGAGCTATTTCTACAATTTCTTTTCCATCTTCTTCGACTGGAATAAACGATTCAATAGAAATATCAGCATCGCTTCCTGTTAATGTAACTCCTTCTTCAGTCGCTACAACTTTAATTCCCGTAAGAATTGGGATTGTTGTACGAGAAGAAACTGCCTTCATTACATCTTGTACACCTCTTACAAGATAGTCTTTTTGTATTGTAAAACGCATAAAGAAAAACCTCCGGTAAGTATAAGATTTTATTTAATTAATAAAGATAAAAAGTAGTAGTAATAGTAATAGGGCTTGTGGATATGTGGATAACTCCGCTAAAGGATGTAAAAACAGTCTATCTACATGTGGATAGACTGTGCGTAAAACAAGGTAAGTTATTCACACTATTCAGCTACTACTTTAAAATACCATTAATTTCTTCAACTTGCTTTTGTAATTGCGTATCGGTTTTTAGTAGTTTAGAGATTTTTTCATGGGCATGGATAACTGTTGTATGATCACGTCCACCAAATTCTTCACCTATTTTTGGTAAAGAGGAATCTGTAAGCTCGCGCGATAAATACATTGCAATTTGGCGAGGAAACGCAACTGATTTTGTACGTTTTTTCGCTTTAAAATCTTCTAATTTCACTTGATAAACGTCCCCGACAGCTTTTTGAATATCATAAATAGAGATAATTTTCGGCTTAGAATTTGGAATAATATCTTTAAGTGCTTCAGCTGCTAAATCAGCATTAATATCTTTATTAATTAAAGATGAATAAGCTACAACTCGGATAAGTGCACCTTCTAATTCACGAATATTTGAATCAATTTGATTTGCGATATAAAGCATAACTTCATTTGGTATATCAAGCCCTTCAGCTTTTGCTTTTTTGCGTAAAATCGCAATTCGTGTCTCTAAATCTGGCGGCGTAATGTCTGTAATAAGTCCCCATTCAAAGCGGGAACGAAGACGATCTTCTAAAGTTGGAATTTCTTTTGGTGGTCGGTCACTAGAAATTACAATTTGTTTACTTTCTTCGTGTAATGCATTAAATGTATGGAAAAACTCTTCTTGAGTCTGTTCTTTTCCAGCAAGAAATTGAATATCATCTATCAATAAAACATCTACGTTGCGATATTTATTACGAAAATCAACAGCTTTATTATCGCGAATAGAGTTAATAAATTCATTTGTAAATTTTTCTGATGATAAATATACAACTTTTGCATTTGGATTATGTTCAATTACATAATGACCAATTGCGTGCATTAAATGTGTCTTTCCAAGTCCAACTCCTCCGTAAATAAAGAGTGGATTATACGCTTTAGCTGGCGCCTCAGCTACAGCTAATGAAGCTGCATGGGCAAAACGGTTACCAGAGCCAATAACAAATGTATCGAATGTATATTTTGGATTTAACATGCTCTGTGGTAAATGAGCTGAATCATCTTGTGCTGGATTCGGCTTAACTGGAGGCAGATCAATGTCCTCTTCAGCTTGACTTTGGGGAATAATAAAGCGAATTGCTAATTTTGCCCCTGTTAAATCGTATAGTGTTTCTGAAATTAGTTCGGAGTAATGAGATTCTAGCCAGTCACGAGCAAATTCATTCGGAGCTGTAATCGTTAATACGTCTTTCTTCAAGTTATGAGCCGTTGTGGATTTTAACCATGTCTCATAACTAGGCTTGCTTACCTTTTTTTCTAATTCTTTTAAGGCACTATTCCATAAATCAGAGATATTTTCCAAAGGTGTCCCTCCTTTACTAAGTTGGTAAAAGAATAAGGTTGCGCAACAAATGTACAACCTAATAAATATAAAATGTATATTTATACGAAACGTATTTTAAAACCTAAAAACGTCGTTTGTATATGAGATAGGGTTTTCGACAAAAAAAGCAAATGTGGACAACTATTTACCCACATGTGATTAAAACTGTCCACATGTTATACACAAATTGTGGATAAGATAAAGATGTGGAAAACTTATTCAAAGTGAAAACACAACTATAATATCAAAAAAAAGTGGCTATAGCAATGAATTTAAGAAAGTTATCCACAAAATCAATACCTTGTGGAATAAACTTGTCCACAACACGATATACTGTGTAAAAGTGTGAAAAAAGTTTGTGGATATAAAAAACGCGAAAAAATATTTATCCACAAGGAAATATAGGTGCTGTGAAAAAGTATGTGAATAGGTTCAAAATGAATATTTGATGAAAATTTCTAGAACCATTGACATTTTCCTAGTTAATTAACTATAATTTATAGGACTGTCTTTAACAGATATTCCTCAGGGAGGTGTCATATAATGAAAAGAACTTACCAACCAAATAAACGTAAGCGCAGCAAAGTACATGGTTTCCGCAGCCGTATGAGCACAGCGAACGGACGTAAAGTGCTAGCAGCTCGTCGTCGTAAAGGAAGAAAAGTATTATCTGCGTAGACCACTGATCGTTCAGTGGTCTTTTTTTCTAATAATAGTGAATTTCCGCTGATGAAATACAGGAGTGTCAATTGATATGAAGAAAAAACATCGTATAAAGAAGAATGATGAATTCCAGGCGGTTTTTCAAAAAGGAAAATCAAATGCAAATCGTCAGTTTGTTGTATACCAATTAGATAAAGAAGAACAGCCAAACTTTCGCATCGGCCTTTCTGTTAGCAAGAAAATAGGAAATGCAGTAGTTCGTAATCGAATTAAGCGCATGGTCCGTCAGGCTATTACAGAGTTAAAAGATGAGATAGCTTCTGGAAAAGATTTTGTTATAATAGCAAGGAAGCCTTGTGCAGAGATGACATATGAAGAAGTAAAGAAAAGCTTAATTCATGTCTTTAAACGCTCTGGTATGAAAAGAATAAAAAAGTAGCGTAAGGAAATGAATTACACTATATACATACCGATACAAGGAGGAGTAGGCTTTGAAAAAGAAATTAGGTTTACTAGCCATGGTCGTTGCATTAATGGCGATTGCCACCGGTTGTAGTGAAACGGGTCAGCCGATTACATCGAAAAGTACTGGGATTTGGAATGAATATTTCGTATATCCGCTTTCTCAGTTAATCACGTATTTTGCCGACTTATTTAACAGTAATTACGGTTTAGCAATTGTTATTACAACTCTTATCATTCGTTTTGCATTATTACCACTAATGATTAAACAAACGAAGAGTACGAAAGCGATGCAAGCGTTACAACCGGAAATGGTGAAGTTAAAAGAGAAATATAGCTCTAAAGATCAAGCGACACAGCAAAAACTGCAGCAAGAAATGATGCAGTTATATCAAAAAAATGGTGTAAATCCATTAGCTGGTTGTTTACCAATCTTTATTCAAATGCCAATTCTGTTCGCTTTTTATCATGCAATTATGAGAACAGCTGAAATTAAACAACATAGTTTCTTATGGTTCGATTTAGGACATGCAGACCCGTTCTATATCTTACCGGTCGTTGCAGCAATTACGACATTTATTCAGCAAAAGCTTGCAATGGCAGGAACAGCTGGTCAAAATCCGCAAATGGCAATGATGCTTTGGCTTATGCCGATTATGATTTTAATCTTTGCAATTAACTTCCCAGCCGCATTATCACTTTACTGGGTTGTTGGTAATATCTTTGGTATTGCTCAAATGTACTTTATCAAAGGGCCAGAAATTAAGGCTAGCAAAGCTGGAGGCTCAAGCAAGTGAGTGTAATTACTGCTAAAGGACAAACAGTCGAGCTGGCAGTAGAGGATGCTTTAAGGCAATTAAATACATCAAAAGATCGAGTAGATATAAATATTGTCGATGAGGGTAAAAGAGGATTCTTAGGTTTATTTGGGAATCGTCCTGCAGTAGTAGAAGTTGTATTGAAGACAGATCCAATTCAAGAATGTGAAGAATATTTAAGAAATGTTATTCACGATATGGGTGTGGAAGTTGAGATTAGTAAAATTGTAAAAGGACGCGAAATTGAATTTACAATTTCTGGTGATAATGTAGGTGTTTTAATTGGGAAAAGAGGTAATACATTGAACTCTTTACAGTATTTAACAAAACTTGTCGCGAATCGTAACACGAAGCAGTATATCGGTATTACACTAGATGCTGAAAATTATCGTAGTAAAAGAAAAAGTACGTTAGAATCACTTTCTTATCGATTAGCGAAACAAGTATTTAATACGAAAAAAAGAGTTATTTTAGAACCGATGCCATCTTTTGAACGAAAAATTATTCATCAGGCATTATCAAATCATCAAGGTATCAATACAACTTCTGAAGGAAATGAACCACATCGGCATGTTGTAATATCTCCTAAATGACCGGTTGCTCAAATGAGTGCCGGTTTTTTTGAGCGGAAAATAGATGTGGATAACTAAAAAACACTAAACTTATCCACTGTGAATAAGTTTAGTGTTTTTTACATGGGGATATAATAAAATGAGTTATTCTTCTTTTGTAGATAGGTTCGTTATGGTATCCTAATAATTTAGTGAAAGAAATAATCATGTTGAAATAGAGATAAATAAGCAAGTGAGGTGAAAGGACATGGAATTTGATACAATTGCTGCGATTTCCACAGCGCTTGGAGAGGGTGCAATTGCCATTGTTCGAGTAAGTGGGGATGATGCGGTTGAGAAAGTTGATCGTATTTTTAAGGGGAAGGATTTAACAGAGGTTCCTTCTCACACTATTCATTATGGTCATATTGTTGATTTAGATACAAATCAAGTTATTGAAGAAGTTATGGTGTCTATTATGCGCGCACCAAGGACTTTTACACGTGAAAATATAGTGGAAATTAACTGTCACGGTGGACTTGTTTCAGTAAATAAAGTATTGCAACTTATTCTAGCACAAGGAGTACGATTGGCAGAACCGGGCGAATTTACAAAACGTGCTTTTTTAAATGGACGTATCGACTTATCACAAGCAGAAGCTGTTATGGATTTGATTCGAGCAAAAACAGATCGTGCGATGAATGTAGCAATTAATCAAATGGAAGGGCGATTATCTAAATTAATTGGTCTTTTGCGTCAAGAAATATTAGAAACATTAGCTCATGTTGAGGTAAATATAGATTATCCAGAATACGATGATGTAGAAGAGATGACACATAATATTTTAATTGAGAAAGCGACGCATGTTCGTTCGGAAATCGAAAAAATATTAGAAACATCAAAACAAGGGAAAATTTTACGTGAGGGTATTGCTACAGCAATTATCGGTAGACCCAACGTTGGGAAATCATCGTTATTAAATAGTCTTGTTCAGGAGAAAAAGGCAATTGTAACTGATATTGCAGGAACAACTCGTGATGTTATTGAAGAGTACGTTAACGTGCGTGGTGTACCTCTTAAACTTATAGATACAGCCGGTATTCGGGAGACAGAAGATGTTGTTGAACGAATTGGTGTGGAACGTTCAAAAGAAATGATGAGCCAAGCGGATTTAGTATTAGTTGTTGTCAACTATAGCGAGGCTTTAACAAATGAGGATGAAGATCTATTCCGTGCGGTACAAGGAAAAGACTTTATTGTTATTGTGAATAAGACTGATTTACCGCAAGCAATTGATATGGAACGTGTTACAGAGTTAGCCGCGGGAAATCGTGTTATTACAACATCCTTAATTGAGGAACAAGGAATAGATGAACTCGAAAAGGCAATAGCTGATTTATTCTTTGAAGGAACAATCGATTCTGCAGATATGACATATGTTTCTAATGCGAGACATATTGGATTATTAACACAAGCAGGAAAAACAATCGGTGATGCAGTTGAGGCGATTGAAAATGGTGTACCAATTGATATGGTACAAATTGATTTAACAAGAACGTGGGAAATACTTGGTGAAATTACTGGGGACACAGTGCATGAAAGCTTAATTGACCAGTTGTTCTCTCAATTTTGTTTAGGAAAATAATATAGTGAAGTTGTAGAAAGATAGAGATTATTAGGAGGAATAAACAATGGGATACAATGCCGGTTCATACGATGTCATAGTAATCGGTGCAGGTCATGCAGGATGTGAAGCTGGTCTTGCGGCAGCACGAATGGGCTCAAAAACATTAATGTTAACAATTAACTTGGATATGGTAGCATTCATGCCATGTAACCCTTCTGTTGGTGGACCAGCAAAAGGGATTGTTGTTCGTGAAATTGATGCATTAGGCGGAGAAATGGGACGTAATATTGATAAAACTCATATTCAAATGCGTATGCTAAATACAGGTAAGGGACCAGCCGTACGTGCACTTCGAGCGCAAGCTGATAAATTCTCTTACCAACATGAATTAAAGAAAACAATTGAAGAAACACCAAACTTAACGTTGTTCCAAGGAATGGTAGAGCGTTTAATCGTTGAAGAAGGTGTATGTAAAGGGGTAGTTACACAAGCTGGTGCAGAATATACAGCAAAAACAGTTGTAATTACAACTGGAACATTTTTACGCGGCGAGATTATCATGGGCGACTTAAAATATTCAAGTGGTCCAAATAACCAGCAACCGTCTATTACATTATCTGAGCATTTAGAGGAGCTTGGATTTGATCTTGTGAGATTTAAAACAGGGACACCTCCTCGTGTAAACAGTAATACAATTGACTACAGTAAAACAGAAATTCAACCAGGTGATGATAAGCCACGTGCATTCTCTTTTGAAACAACGAAATTTATTATGGATCAAATTCCATGTTGGTTGACATATACAAGTACAGAAACACACCGTTTAATAGATGAAAATTTACATCGTTCAGCTATGTATTCTGGTATGATTAAAGGAACAGGTCCTAGATACTGTCCTTCTATTGAAGACAAAGTAGTAAGATTTAATGATAAACCACGTCATCAAATTTTCTTAGAGCCAGAAGGGCGTAATACACAAGAAGTATATGTACAAGGTTTATCCACAAGCTTACCAGAAGATGTACAACGTGACATGCTTAGAACAATTCCAGGCCTAGAAAATGTTGAAATGATGCGTACAGGTTATGCAATTGAATATGATGCAATTGTGCCAACACAACTATGGCCAACACTTGAAACGAAAAAGATTAAAAATTTATATACAGCAGGACAAATTAATGGAACTTCTGGTTACGAAGAGGCGGCCGGACAAGGGCTTATGGCTGGAATTAATGCAGCATGCCGTTCTTTAGGTAAAGAAGAAGTTGTTTTAGGTCGCGAGGATGCTTATATTGGCGTCTTAATTGATGATCTTGTAACGAAAGGTACAAATGAACCATATCGTTTATTAACGTCTCGTGCAGAATACCGTCTATTATTACGCCACGATAATGCTGATCTTCGTTTAACTGAAGTTGGTCGTAAAATTGGATTAATTAAAGAAGAGCGCTATGAGCGATTTACAAATAAAAAATTACAAATTGAACAGGAAAAGGAACGTTTAAGCAGCATTATTATTAAACCACGTCCTGAAGTTCAAGAATTAATTCGCAATATTGGCGGAAGTGAATTGAAAGATGGAATACGTGCAAGTGACTTATTACGTCGTCCAGAGATGACATATGAGCATATTCATCTTTTAGTACCAAGTGAAGTAGAATTAAGTGATGAAGTTAAAGAACAAGTTGAAATTCAGATTAAGTATGAAGGATATATTGAAAAATCTTTACAGCAAGTAGAGCGTATGAAGAAAATGGAGAATAAAAAAATCCCTGTAGATATTGATTATGATGCGATTTCTAGCATTGCTTCAGAAGCTAGACAGAAATTGAAAGATGTTCGTCCACTTTCAATGGGGCAGGCTTCACGTATTTCTGGCGTAAATCCAGCGGATATTTCCATTTTACTTGTGTATATAGAACAAGGAAAAATTGCACGCGTATCGAACCAATAAATAGTAAGGAGATATTGCTAGATGAACATAGAACAATTTCAATCTATGCTAGAAGAGAAGGGAATCACCCTCTCTTCTAGACAGTTAGAGCAGTTCAAAATCTACTTTGAAACATTAGTAGAGTGGAATGAAAAAATGAACTTAACGGCTATTACAGAAAAAGAAGAAGTATATTTAAAACACTTTTTTGATTCCATTACAGCTGCTTTTTATTATGATTTTTCAAAACCATTCTCAATTTGTGATGTTGGTGCAGGGGCTGGATTCCCAAGTATTCCTTTAAAAATCTGTTTCCCGCACTTAAAAGTAACAATTGTAGATTCATTGCAAAAACGTATTAATTTCTTAAATCACTTAGCCCAAAAGTTAGAATTAAGTGATGTTGCATTTTGTCACGATCGTGCTGAAACATTTGGGAAAAAAGAAGGTGTACGTGAATCATACGATATTGTAATGGCACGTGCAGTTGCGCGTCTTTCTGTATTAAGTGAGCTATGTTTACCACTTGTAAAAGTTGGAGGAACATTCATTGCAATGAAAGGTGCAGCAGCAAACGAAGAAATTGAAAATGGCAAGTATGCTTTAGAGGTGCTAGGCGGAGAGTTGAAAGAGATGTCTACTTTCCAATTACCATTTGAAGAGAGTGAACGTAATATTTTATTAATCGAGAAAAAGCGCAAGACACCAAAGAAATATCCACGCAAACCGGGAACACCCAATAAATTACCTATTGAAAAATAAATCTTATTAGACGTAAGATTAAATTATATAAATGAAAACGTAAATGTTTCATAGGAAACATTTTATGGAGAATAGTCAATAGGCCTAAAAGGTGGTGGAATATGTATGAAAAATACGTTTTCTCGTTTATTTGGCTTTGGAGATAAAGAGAGCGAATTCGAATTACAAGACGAAAGCCATGAAGAGATAGATAAAAAGGTATATGAAGAAATACAAGAAATTCCGATAGTAAATATTACCCCTAACCGTTATCAACCAAGAACAGTTTTTGATGATGCGCGTATTGATGAGTTAGCATTAACAATTCGTACACATGGACTTATTCAACCGATTGTTGTAAGGCAATATGAGGATGATAAGTACGAGATTATTGCTGGAGAAAGACGTTTTCGCGCGGCAACAAAGTTAGGTTGGGAAAAGGTTCCTGCAATTATAAAGAATTTAAATGATACAGAGACAGCTTCTGTAGCTTTAATTGAAAACTTGCAACGTGAGGAACTAACGGCAATCGAGGAAGCTGTGGCATATCAAAAGCTGATTGAGTTACATAATTTAACACAAGAAGCATTGGCACAACGACTTGGAAAAGGACAATCTACAATCGCAAATAAGTTGCGCTTGTTAAAGTTGCCTGAAGAAATAAAAAGTGCATTATTAGAAAAAAGCATTACAGAACGTCATGCCCGCGCTCTCATTCCTTTAAAAAATGAGGAATTACAACTGAAGGTTTTACAGGAAATTGTGGAGAAACAACTAAATGTAAAGCAAACAGAAGAACGAATTGCGAAGTTACTAGAGGAAGCGAAACCGAAGCGTAAGGCAAAGCAAAAAGCAGTAAGTCGAGATACGAGGATTGCTATGAATACAATTAGACAATCTTTACAAATGGTTACTGAAAGTGGTTTGAATGTTAATTCTGAGGAAGAAGAATTTGATGAGTACTATCAAATTACAATTAAAATTCCAAAGAAAAAATAATAATGACGTGCTAGAGACCTTATCCTATTGGAGAGGTCTCTTTTACTATATTTTCTTGTTAAATGAAGAAGGAGTTTAGAAATAAATTTTGAAGTTTAATAAAGGACGTAAAAGAAAAAGTTTTATTTCATGTTACAATAAACGTAATTGTTACTAGAATAAGATAGAAAGGTTGAAAGTAGGTGACATCATGGGAAAAATCATTGCTATTGCTAATCAAAAAGGCGGTGTTGGAAAAACAACAACATCTGTTAATTTAGGGGCTGGATTGGCGCAAGTAGGTAAAAAAGTCCTTCTTGTAGATATTGATGCTCAAGGAAATGCAACGACTGGTGTGGGAATTGAAAAATCTGAATTAGATCAATGTATTTACAACGTTCTTGTGGAAGATGCAGATGTTCAAGGGGTTATACAGAAAACCGCAACTGAAAACTTAGATGTTCTACCCGCTACAATTCAATTGGCTGGTGCTGAAATTGAATTGGTACCGACTATTTCCCGGGAAGTACGTTTGCAAAGAGCATTACAGCCAGTTCGTGATGAATATGACTATATTATTATCGACTGTCCCCCATCTTTAGGGTTATTAACGATTAATGCATTAACAGCAGCAGATTCTGTTATTATTCCTGTACAGTGTGAATATTACGCACTAGAAGGGTTAAGTCAGCTATTAAATACAGTTCGACTTGTACAAAAACATTTAAATAAAAATTTAGCAATTCAAGGTGTATTGTTAACAATGTTGGATGCCCGTACAAATTTAGGGATTCAAGTTATAGATGAAGTGAAAAAGTATTTTAGGGATAAAGTATATCGCTCGATTATTCCGCGTAATGTACGCTTGAGCGAGGCTCCAAGTCATGGGAAACCTATTATGCAGTATGACGCTAAATCAAGAGGAGCAGAAGTGTATATAGATTTAGCAGAGGAAGTGATTGCAGGTGGCTAAAGGATTAGGAAGAGGAATTAATGTGTTTTTTCCTGATTTAGATGTGAAAGAAGAGGAAACAATTCAGGAGATTCTTGTAACTGAATTAAGGCCGAATCCATATCAACCGCGTAAACACTTTAATAAAGAGGCGATTCAGGAATTAGCAATTTCGATTAAGGAACACGGTATTCTACAACCATTAATTGCTAGGAAGAGTATTAAAGGATATGAAATTGTTGCAGGTGAAAGACGATTTCGTGCTGCAAAAGAGGCTGGTTTAGAAAAAGTACCTGCGGTTGTAAGACAATTAACTGAACAGCAAATGATGGAATTTGCGTTGTTAGAAAACTTACAACGAGAAGATTTAAATCCTATGGAAGAGGCAATGGCATACCAGATGTTAATGAATGAGCTAAATGTAACGCAAGAACAATTAGCGAAACGTCTTGGTAAAAGCAGACCTTACATTGCAAATTATACTCGGTTATTAAGCCTACCTTCTTTCGTACAAGATATGATTGCAAATGGTCAACTTTCAATGGCTCATGGGAGAACTTTACTTACGATAAAAGATGAAGAACAATTGAAGTCCTTATTGAAACGCATTGAAAAAGAAGGATTAAATGTTCGTCAATTAGAGAAAATCGTCCAAGAGATTAATCAACACGTTTCACGTGAAACAAAAAAAGTGAAAAAAGAGCGAAATATATTTTTCGTAGAACGTGAAACGTTCTTAAGAGAAAAGTTTGGCACAGATGTGAAAATTAAAGAGACGAAAAAAGAAAAAGGTAAAATCGAAATTGAATTTTTTAATAAAGAAGATTTAAATCGTATTTTAGAACTATTAGCACAGAAAAATTAAAAAGCAAACCATCTTATTATTTATAGATGGTTTGCTTTTTTTAATGCGGATAATTTTTGATCCGTCTCTTTTATACTTTTTGCGATTACCTCAGCCATTTTCATGACTAAACTTAATCTTGTATTTTGAAGAACGAAAAACTCCATAAACCCATTTAGATTGACGATACCGTGTATGTGCAAATCACCAACTGCAGGTAATTTCTTATTCATAGCAGCTCCAGGTTTACTAGGTCCCTTTCCAGTAGTGATTGATCCGATATTTTGGGACTTTCCTAAACATGCATCAACAGCAATTATAAATGCAGTAGGATATTCTTTCTGTATATTCTGAATTTTCTCTTCTAAATTTAGCGCATGTACTGGCTCATCTAGTGTACCGAATACTTGGAGGTTTTGGATGTCTATTTGTTCAAGTTTTGTACCAACTAATGGGCCGAGTGCGTCACCTGTAGAGCGATCTGTGCCGATACAAACGAGAATGAGTGGTATATTAGTTTTAATAGGAATATGGGTAAGTAAGAAATTACTGATTATCTCAGAGGCTTCTAGATCTTGGTGCATAACGTTTTGAGTTTCTTTCTCAAAAAATGGTAAGCGAAAACTTCCAATATTCATGAAGCACCCATCCTTTTAATAAATTTTCAATATATGTTATATGGTGAGGAAAATGGAAAGTTATAAGTGCGTAATTTTTGCAAAATGTGAATGAAAACGGAAATAATAGTACTAGTATATATATATTCGTTCCATTTTATACCTGGATGTCGGGGATAAAATAGGATTAAAATCATAAAATTTTTTCAGCAATTAGGGGACTTCTGATACAATAATAAGGGTAACTAAAAAGAAATTTTAGCTAGAGAGGTAGAGGTACATGGATTTATTAGCGAAGTGGTTTAATTCTATGAAACAGTATTTATTAGATGCTGATCGTTGGGCTCATATTGGAGTTGCGACATTAAAAATATGTATTATTTTAACAATTGGTGCAGTTGTTGTGCGAATTGCAAGGGCGGTTGTACGAAATGCGTTTCGTATGGGGAGTCGTTCTCCAATTCAAATTTCAGAACGTCGTACAGTTACAGTAGCGAAATTACTTGAAAATATTGTAGCGTACGTTGTTATGTTCATTATGCTAATTGCGATTTTAGGTGTGTTTGATATTAATGCATCAGGTTTATTAGCGGGTGCTGGGGTAATTGGTTTAGCAGTCGGATTTGGTGCTCAAAGTTTAGTGAAAGACGTTATTACAGGTTTATTTATTTTGTTAGAAGATCAGTTTTCAGTTGGCGATTATGTTAAAATCGGTCAATTTGAAGGAGTCGTTTTAGAAATTGGACTTCGTACAACGAAAGTAAAGAGTTGGACAGGTGAAATTCATACTTTACCAAATGGAAGTATTATTCAAGTTACTAACTACTCAGTTAGTAATAGTGTAGCGTTTGTTGATGTATCTATTTCATATGAGGCTGATATTGCGAAAGCAGAGCAAGTTATTGAAGATTTATTAGTAGAATTACCTTCAAAGTACGAAAAAATGGTAACAACGCCTCAATTATTAGGTGTGCAAACATTAGCAGCATCAGAAGTTATATTACGTGTTATTGCTGAAGTAGAACCGATGCAACATGCAGTTATTGCAAGGGCACTTCGTAAAGAGATTAAAAATCGTCTTGATTTACATGGAATTGAAATTCCATATCCACGTATGGTTTTATATAATCGTGAAGAATTAGTTAGTGGAAAAGCAATTTAGTATGGAGAGGAGTTTGGAGAATGGAGCAAAAGGAATATAACTTGTATGATGTTGTGGAAATGAAGAAAGCCCATCCATGTGGCGAGAATCGTTGGAAAATTATTCGTATGGGAATGGATATCCGCATTAAGTGCGAGGGGTGTGACCATTCAGTAATGATTCCTCGAAGAGAGTTTGATCGTAAGGTGAAAAAAATACTTGTGAAGCACGAAGAATAGAGGGAGAGTAACAGTTACAGTAGGTAACTGTTACTTTTTTTCGTTTGGCGGAAACTTGTCATTTTTTTCGTTACTATCTATAATGATGAAAGATTGAGACATAGGAGTGAAAAATATGGGATTAACGGCTGGGATTGTTGGATTACCTAACGTAGGGAAGTCCACTTTATTTAATGCAATTACACAAGCAGGAGCAGAATCTGCGAACTATCCATTCTGTACAATTGATCCAAACGTAGGGATTGTAGAAGTACCAGATGAGCGTTTAAATAAATTAACGGAATTAGTAGAACCGAAAAAGACTGTTCCGACTGTATTCGAGTTTACTGATATTGCAGGTATCGTAAAAGGTGCTAGTAAAGGTGAAGGTTTAGGAAATAAATTCTTATCTCACATTCGTCAAGTAGATGCAATTTGCCAAGTTGTTCGTTGTTTTGAAGACGAAAATATTACGCACGTTTCAGGGAAAGTAGATCCAATTGATGATATTGAAACAATCAATTTAGAGCTAATTTTAGCGGACTTAGAGTCTGTTGATAAGCGTATCGAGCGTGTTGCGAAATTAGCAAGACAAAAAGATAAAGAAGCGGTATATGAGCATGAAATTTTAGTTCGTTTAAAAGAAGCTTTTGAAGAGGGAAAACCAGCTCGTACTGTTGAATTTACAGAAGAGCAGATGAAGATTGTTAAAGGCCTTCATTTACTTACAACAAAAGAAATGTTATACGTAGCGAATGTAAGTGAAGACGATATTATCGATCCTTCGGAAAATAAATACGTACAAATGGTAAAAGAATTTGCAGCAAATGAAAATTCTCAAGTAATCGTTGTATGTGCAAAAATCGAATCAGAAATCGCTGAATTAGACGAAGAAGAGAAAAAAGTATTCCTTGAAGAATTAGGAATTGAAGAGTCTGGTTTAGATCAATTAATTCGTGCAGCATATGACCTATTAGGACTTGCTACTTACTTTACAGCTGGCGTTCAAGAAGTACGTGCTTGGACATTTAAACAAGGAATGAAGGCACCACAATGTGCTGGTGTTATTCATACAGACTTTGAGCGTGGATTTATTCGTGCAGAAACAGTTTCTTACGATGATTTAATGACAAACGGTTCTATGACAGCTGCAAAAGAAGCTGGAAAAGTACGTTTAGAAGGAAAAGAATATATCGTAAAAGACGGAGATGTTATGCACTTCCGTTTTAACGTTTAATTTAATATTTCCTAGGAAAAATAAAGATATGAGCTTGGCAAATATATTATATGTTTGCCAAGTTTTTTATGTATTGGTGAGTTGATTCATATAACTTACTATGATATAATCTAAACTCGTGAGTAATTACTATAAATTAATTGCTCCTTGCCCATTACGGGCCGTTTAGACCAAAAGGAGGTGAAAGTGTAATGAGAAAGTACGAAATTATGTACATCATTCGTCCTGGCGTTGAAGAAGAAGCTCAAAAAGCTTTAGTTGAACGTTTTGCAGGTGTTTTAACAAACAATGGTGCAGAAATCATTAACACGAAAGAGTGGGGTAAGCGTCGTTTAGCTTACGAAATCAACGACTTACGTGAAGGTTTCTACATGATCTTAAACGTGAAATCTAACGCAGAAGCGATTAACGAATTCGACCGTTTAGCTAAGATCAACGAAGACATCCTTCGTCATATCGTTGTTAAAGAAGAAGAAAAATAATTGATATATAAGGGAGAGTGGTTCGATTGATGAATCGTGTTATCCTCGTTGGTCGTTTAACTAAGGACCCTGACTTACGTTACACGCCCAATGGTGTTGCAGTAGCTACTTTTACGTTAGCTGTGAATCGCGCATTTGCCAATCAACAAGGTGAGCGTGAAGCTGACTTTATTAATTGTGTAATATGGCGTAAACAAGCAGAAAACGTAGCAAATTATTTGAAAAAAGGTAGCTTAGCAGGCGTAGATGGACGTCTTCAAACTCGTAATTACGAGGGACAAGATGGTAAACGTGTATACGTAACAGAAGTTCTTGCGGAAAGCGTGCAATTTTTAGAGCCGCGTAATGGCGGTGGGGAGCAACGTGGTTCATTTAATCAGCAACCATCAGGAGCTGGTTTCGGTAACCAAGGCTCTAACCCATTTGGTCAATCTAGTAATTCAGGTAACCAAGGTAACTCTGGATTTACGAAGAATGACGATCCATTTTCAAATGTAGGTCAACCGATCGACATTTCCGACGACGATTTACCGTTCTAATACAGTAAATTTGTTAGTTTTAACAAAGAATGGAGGGAAATAGACATGGCAGGACGCAAAGGTGGACGTGCGAAACGTCGTAAGGTGTGTTTCTTTACAGCTAACGGCATCACTCGCATTGACTATAAAGATGTTGATTTATTAAAACGTTTCGTTTCTGAACGTGGTAAAATTTTACCTCGTCGTGTAACAGGAACAAGCGCGAAATACCAACGCAAACTTACAGTTGCAATTAAACGTGCTCGTCAAATGGCACTTTTACCATATGTTGGTGAATAATAGCGTATGAAATGCACAGTAGAGTGGGACTCTACTGTGCATTTTGCTATGCTTTTCTTTTTGAAAGAGAGGTTAAAATGTGAAACAAACAAAGTTTATTACAGAAGGTGCAGCATTATTAGCTATATATGCAATTTTATTGCTTATATCTATGTATGTTCCGATTTTGGGTACAGTTGTAACTTTTGCGTTGCCGTTACCATTTATACTATTAATGATAAGACATAAACTATCTAATGTGCTCGTGGTTTTTGTAGCGGCACTTTTTGTTACTATTATTGTGAGTCAACCGCTGAATTTAGTGAAGACAATTATGTTTGGATTGATAGGGATTGTTTTAGGATATATGTATAAAACAAGAAAGAAGCCAGTCGAAATCTTAATAGCGGGGACGCTTGCATACTTAATTGGTTTTGTACTTATTTATGTTGCGAGTATAAAGTTTTTCAACATAGATATAATGAAGCAAATGCAAAGTATGTTCAGTGAAAGTATGGCGAAAAGCGAAAAGATAGTAAGTGCTACAGGTATGCCGATTAGTAAGGAACAAAAAGCGTTACTTGCACAAATGAATGATATATTACAATCGTTATTTCCAAGTATACTTGTGCTAGTTTCAGTATGTTTTTCTTGGATTACAGTGATAATATCAGGTAGTGTTTTGAAAAAGTTAAAACATGAAGTTATATCTTGGCCTAAATTTAAAGATATACAATTACCAAAGAGTATCATTTGGTATTACGTTATATTTATTTTGTTAGCAACTTTTATAAAAGTAGAACCAACATCATATTTACATATGGTATTTTCTAACCTAAATGTCATATTTGCACTATTGCTTGTACTGCAAGGTCTGACATTTATTGCCTTTTTAGCGTATAGAAAAGGTTTTACTAAAGGGGTTCCTATTATTAGTTTTATTGCATGCATGTTTATTCCGATGCTGTTTCCTCTTGTGACAATCTTAGGTATAATTGACTTAGGGATTTCATTGCGTTCTAAAATAGGGGGATAAAATAATATTCCTTATACTATTTTAATCTGTTTAACTAACTGGAAGGTGAGTTAGTTTTACTTTATAGGAGTTGTATACATGCCTGAATTTGATAAGAAACAGTGGTTTTTATATCCTGTTTATGTATTGGCATTTTTTGTGTTTGTGCTCATTTTAATTCTCTGTTATTTTCATTTAATTATGGGTATAGCTGCTTTTGTCATTTTTTGTATCGTATTCTTTATCGTTATACGATTTGAACTTAATTTTCAAAGGAATTTCGAAAAGCATACGACAGATATGATTACAAGAGTAAAGAAAGTAAGTAATGAAGCATTTAACCAAATGCCGATTGGTATTTTGTTATACAATAAGGATTATGGGATTGATTGGGCAAATCCTTATTTATCTTCATGTCTGGGACAGCACGCATTAGCTGGATGGCACCTTTACGATGTATCAGAAACATTACTTCTTTTCATTAAAGGAGAAACTTCTGATGATATAGTCTCTTTAAATAATCGAAAGTTTCGCGTTTTTGTAAGGAAAGAAGAAAAGTTAATTTATTTCTTTGATGTAACGGAACAAACAGAAATCGAAAAGATGTACGAGGATCAAAGGACTGTTTTAGCTGTCATCTATTTGGATAATTATGATGAAGTTACACAAGGATTAGATGATCAATTACGTACGAATATAACAAGTCTTGTGACATCGCGACTAAATGAATGGGCACTTAAGTATGGTGCTTATTTAAAACGTGCATCTTCAGAAAGATTCTTCGTTGTGCTAAATGAAAGTATTTTGACGCAGATGGAGAAAGGGAAATTTAGCATTTTAGATCAGGTGCGTGAAGAAACATCTAAAAGGAATATACCACTTACATTAAGTGTGGGTGTCGGATCAGGTGATTTACCTTTATCAGAGCTTGGAGCAATGGCTCAATCTGGTTTAGATCTTGCGCTTGGGCGTGGGGGAGACCAAGTAGCTATTAAACAAGCGACAGGTAAAGTTAAGTTCTATGGAGGTAAGACAAATCCGGTTGAAAAACGTACCCGTGTACGCGCCAGGGTCATTTCGCATGCGTTAAAGGATTTAGTATTAGAAAGTAGTAATGTCATTATTATGGGGCATAGGGCTCCCGATATGGACGCAATTGGTGCTGCGATTGGTATTTTAAAAGTGGCTCAATTAAATGAGCGTAAAGGATATATTGTGTTAGATGAAAATGATTCCGATAAAGGAATTAAACGTTTGATGGACAAAGTGAAACAAAATGAGGAGTTATGGTCTCATTTTATTACTCCAGAGCAAGCGATGGAATTTGCAAATGATGAGTCGTTACTTGTTGTTGTCGATACGCATAAACCTTCTATGGTGATGGAGCAAAAACTGTTACATAAAATTGAAAATGTAGTAGTTATTGATCATCATCGCCGCGGAGAAGATTTTATTGAAGACCCATTGCTAGTTTATATGGAACCATATGCTTCTTCAACGGCAGAATTGGTTACAGAATTACTTGAGTATCAACCTAAAAATTTAAAGATGACAATGTTAGAAGCGACGGCATTGTTAGCGGGTATTATTGTCGACACGAAAAGTTTCACATTCCGGACAGGGGCTCGTACATTTGATGCTGCTTCTTATTTACGCTCACATGGTGCAGATACTGTACTTGTACAAGAACTTTTAAAGGAAGATATGGATCAGTATTTACGGGTTGCAAAAGCTATAAAAAATGCGTACATTTATAAAAATGGAATTGCGATTGCTAAAGTTGATAGTGATGATTACTACGATCAAGTGCTTATTGCGCAATCGGCAGACACGTTATTAACGATGACAGGGATTATTGCATCATTTGTTGTTGCGAAACGTGGCGAGAATCTCATTGGAATTAGCAGCAGGTCTTTAGGTGAAGTGAATGTGCAGCTAATTATGGAAAACTTAGGCGGTGGCGGGCATTTGACGAATGCAGCCACACAGATGAAAAATGTTACAGTAGATGAAGCTGAGGAGAAGCTTCGATTTGTTATTGATGACTATTTACAGGGAGGCACACAATCATGAAAGTAATTTTTCTAAAAGACGTAAAAGGTAAAGGTAAAAAAGGAGAAGTGAAAAACGTACCAGATGGCTATGCAAATAACTTCTTACTAAAACAAGGATTAGCTGCTGAAGCAACAAATAGCAGTATGAAAACTTTAGAAGCTCAAAAGCGTAAAGAAGAAAAAGATGCAGCAGCAGAGCTTGAAAATGCAAAAGAGTTAAAAGAGACTTTAGAGAAATTAACTGTAGAATTAAAGGCGAAATCTGGAGAAGGTGGCCGTTTATTTGGTTCTATTACAAGCAAACAAATCGTAGATGCAATGCAAAAATCACACAAGATTAAACTTGATAAACGTAAATTTGAAATGGACGATGCAATCCGCGCGTTAGGTTATACAAACGTTACTGTGAAATTGCATCCACAAGTAACAGCAACAGTAAAAGTTCATGTTAGTGAACAATAAAAATAAATTAAGCAAGGAGGATTGCGTATGAGTGATGTACTTGCTGATCGTACCCCTCCGCATAATATAGAGGCTGAGCAGGCGGTTTTAGGGGCCATATTGATTGATCAAGATGCGTTAACTTCAGCATCAGAGTTATTGGTACCTGATTCGTTCTATCGAACGAAACATCAAAAGATTTTTGAAGTCATGCTTGGGCTATCTGATAAGGGAGAGCCGATTGACTTAGTAATGATGACATCAGCAATGGCTGATCAAGGATTACTAGAAGAGGTTGGTGGGGTTTCTTACTTAGCAGAGTTAGCAGAAGTTGTGCCAACTGCAGCTAACGTAGAATATTACGCACGCATCATCGCTGAAAAGGCGCTTTTACGTCGTTTAATTCGCACGGCGACTCATATTGTATCGGATGGATACGAGAGAGAAGATGATGTGGATGGTCTTTTAAACGAGGCTGAGAAAAAAATATTAGAAGTATCCCATCAAACGAATGCAAAAGCATTCCAAAACATTAAAGATGTTCTTGTAGATGCTTATGACAAAATTGAACTTTTGCATAATCAAAAGGGTGAAGTTACTGGGATACCAACTGGGTTTACTGAATTAGATAAGATGACAGCAGGTTTCCAACGAAATGATTTAATTATCGTGGCAGCACGTCCATCAGTAGGGAAAACGGCATTTTCATTAAATATTGCACAAAACGTAGCGACGAAAACGGATGAAAATGTAGCGATTTTTAGTTTGGAGATGGGTGCTGATCAGCTTGTTATGCGTATGCTTTGTGCAGAAGGGAATATTGATGCACAAAGACTTCGTACTGGTTCATTAACTTCCGATGATTGGGCAAAATTAACAATGGCAATGGGGAGTCTCTCAAATGCTGGTATATATATTGATGATACGCCAGGTATTAAAGTAAATGAGATTCGAGCAAAATGTCGTAGATTAAAGCAAGAACAAGGTCTTGGTATGATTTTGATTGACTATTTGCAGCTTATTCAAGGAAGTGGGAAATCAGGAGAAAACCGTCAGCAGGAAGTATCTGAGATTTCTCGTACCTTAAAAGGGATTGCGCGTGAATTGCAAGTGCCTGTTATTGCTTTATCACAGTTATCTCGTGGTGTAGAATCTCGTCAAGATAAACGCCCGATGATGTCTGATATTCGTGAATCTGGAAGTATTGAGCAGGATGCTGATATTGTAGCTTTCCTATATCGTGAAGACTACTATGATCGAGAAACGGAAAACAAAAATACAATTGAAATTATTATTGCAAAACAACGTAACGGTCCAGTAGGTTCAGTGGAACTTGCATTCGTCAAAGAGTTCAATAAGTTCGTTAACTTAGAACGTCGTTTTGAGGATGGACATGCTCCACCGGCATAAAGGCAGTATAAAAAAGAAACACATTTCTTATAATAAGATGTGTTTCTTTTTTTTTATAAGAAAGATAAGGCTTTCATAAGTTAAATATATAATTCTTACGAACGAAAATGTTTTTTTGTGAAAAAATGTTCGCTTTTAGGTTGACTTCTCTTTCGGTTTTGGTACAATTATATTGTTTGAATAGATCGTTTGAAAATTGCGGAGGTGCTTTAATAATGTCTTCAGTAGTAGTTGTAGGAACACAATGGGGCGACGAAGGAAAAGGTAAAATCACTGATTTTCTTTCTGAGCATGCGGAAGTAGTTGCAAGATATCAAGGTGGAAATAACGCGGGACATACAATTGTTTTCGGCGGAGTTAAATATAAATTACACTTAATTCCATCTGGTATTTTCTATAAAGAGAAAATTTGTGTAATCGGAAACGGATTAGTAGTAGATCCAAAAGCATTACTTGAAGAGTTAAAATACTTACACGATCGTGGTGTAAGTACTGATAATTTACGTGTAAGTAACCGTGCACATGTTATTTTACCTTACCACTTAAAACAAGATGAGTTAGAAGAAGCAAGTAAAGGTGATAACAAAATCGGTACAACGAAAAAAGGTATCGGTCCTGCATATATGGATAAAGCTGCTCGTATTGGTATTCGTATGGCTGATCTTTTAGACCGTGAAGCATTTAAAGAGAAGCTTGAGCGCAATTTAGTAGAAAAAAATCGTTTATTTGAAAAAATGTACGATACAGAAGGTTTCACTGTAGAAGAAATTTTCGAAGAGTACTTCGAGTACGGGCAACAAATCGCGCAATATGTATGTGATACGTCTGTTGTATTAAATGATGCATTAGATAATAATCACCGTGTATTATTTGAAGGTGCGCAAGGTGTTATGCTTGATATTGACCACGGTACGTACCCGTTCGTTACATCTTCTAACCCAATTGCTGGTGGTGTAACAGTTGGAACTGGAGTTGGTCCTGCGAAAGTTACTCGCGTTGTAGGTGTATGTAAAGCATATACAAGCCGCGTTGGTGATGGTCCATTCCCTACTGAGCTTCATGATGAAATTGGTCATCAAATTCGTGAAGTTGGTCGCGAGTATGGAACGACAACTGGTCGTCCACGCCGCGTAGGTTGGTTCGATAGCGTTGTTGTAAGACATGCACGTCGTGTTAGTGGTTTAACGGATCTATCATTAAATTCTATCGACGTTTTAACAGGTATTCCAACCCTTAAAATTTGTGTAGCTTACAAATACAATGGCGAAGTTATTGATGAAGTTCCAGCTAACTTAAACATTTTAGCGAAATGTGAGCCTGTATATGAAGAGCTTCCAGGTTGGGAAGAAGATATTACTGGTGTAAAATCATTAGATGAACTTCCTGAAAATGCACGAAAATACGTAGAACGTGTTTCTGAGTTAACAGGAATTCAAATATCTATGTTCTCAGTTGGACCAGATCGTAACCAAACAAATATTGTTCGTAACGTATACGAAGCTTAATTAACATTTTTTAGAAAAAACTCATGTCTGCATGAGTTTTTTTCTTATTCTTTTATAAAAAAACAAAAAAAGTATTGCAATAAATACAGAATACATGTTATGATACATCTTGTCGTCACGAAAATATGACGTTGGTGAGTATGAGCCATTAGCTCAGTTGGTAGAGCATCTGACTTTTAATCAGAGGGTCGAAGGTTCGAGTCCTTCATGGCTCACCATTTTATTTTTCGTGGCCCGTTGGTCAAGTGGTTAAGACACCGCCCTTTCACGGCGGTAACACGGGTTCGAATCCCGTACGGGTCATGTTTTTTTTTGCTTATTTTTGGTCCCGTGGTGTAGTGGTTAACATGCCTGCCTGTCACGCAGGAGATCGCCGGTTCGACCCCGGTCGGGACCGCCACTTTTGTTTATACCACCATTAGTGGTTTTATATATAGTTTTGGCTCGGTAGCTCAGTCGGTAGAGCAGAGGACTGAAAATCCTCGTGTCGGCGGTTCGATTCCGTCCCGAGCCACTCTCAGGATATTAAGTGGGCCCACTTAATATCCTTTTTATTTATGTAATTTTACAAAACTGAGTAGTTATTTTAAAATAGAACGAGGAGCCTCTAGCAGTTGAAGCTAGAGGTTTTTCTATAGATCGTATAGGATGCCGTGTAAAAGTGGATCATACATGAGTCTATGAGAATAGAGGAGAAAATACTTAAACAAAGGATGCGGTCATATAGGACATACTATGTAAACATCAATATGTTTAGGGATTATTGACCATATTTTTATAAGGAGGAAATAGACGATGATGGGAAAGAAAATTTTAGTAGTTGATGATGAAAAGCCGATTGCAGATATTTTGAAGTTTAACCTAGAAAAAGAAGGTTTTGAAATAGTAATGGCGCATGATGGTGATGAAGCAATTGAAAAGGCTAATGAAGAGCAACCAGATATGGTTTTATTAGATATTATGCTACCAGGTAAAGATGGCTTAGAGGTTTGCCGTGAAATACGTAAAAGCTCAGAAATGCCGATTATTATGCTTACAGCAAAGGACTCTGAGATTGATAAAGTATTAGGGCTTGAGCTTGGGGCAGATGATTATGTAACGAAGCCATTTAGTACGAGGGAATTACTTGCTCGTGTGAAGGCGAATTTACGCCGCCATCAACAAGGTGGTGCTGCGGAAAAAGAAGAAAATACAGAAATGGTTATTGGACCAATTGTGATTAATCCAAATGCATATAGTGTAACGAAGCGCGAGGAAAATATCGAGCTTACACATCGTGAATTTGAGTTGCTACATTATTTAGCGAAACATTTAGGACAAGTTATGACACGCGAACATTTATTACAAACAGTTTGGGGTTATGACTATTTTGGAGATGTGCGCACAGTAGACGTTACAGTACGTCGTTTGCGTGAAAAAATTGAAGATAATCCAAGCCATCCTACTTTAATTGTAACTAGACGTGGAGTAGGGTATTACTTGCGTGACCCAGAGCAGGAATAGTATATGAAGAAAGTTGGTTTTTTTCAATCTATTCATTTAAAATTTGTGCTTATATATATGCTATTAATATTAATAGCGATGCAAGTTATTGGAGTATATTTCGTAAGGGAATTAGAGAAGAGCTTAGTACAAGGTTTTAGGGATTCTTTAACGCAGCAAACAAACTTATTATCATATAATTTGAAGCAAGAGTTTAAAAAAAGTTATACAAAAGCAGAAACAGAGTCAACAGATGAAACGATTAAAACTTCAATTCGAAAATTTGCCTCTGATCAGAAGAAAGTTATACAAGAGGTAAGTGTATTTGATTCGCACAGAAAGTTACTGGCTATTTCAGATGAATCAAAGCAGAATAAGGTGAATCGAACATCAACTGATATAGCTGTTCAGCGAGTGTTAGTACAAAAAAAGCCGGAAGTGAAAATTGAGAAGGATGGTAGTACAGGTCATCGTGTTCAAGTTATGCTTACTCCGATTCTAGATGATAACGGTAAGGATGCGCTTGGTGTTATTTACATTGTGGCATCTATGGAAGATGTATATAAACAAATGAAGGATATAAATCAAATTTTTGCTACGGGAACAGTAATTGCTTTATTAGTAACGGCCGTACTTGGGATTTTATTGGCTCAAACAATTACAAGACCAATTTCAGATATGCGGAGACAAGCGATCGAAATGGCAAAAGGAAATTATTCGAGAAAAGTAAAAGTGCATAGCCATGATGAAATTGGACAACTGGCATTATCCTTCAATAATTTATCAAAAAAATTACAACAAGCTCGTTCTTCTACAGAAAGTGAAAGGCGTAAATTATCATCTGTTTTATCACATATGACAGATGGAGTAATTGCTACTGACCGAAAAGGGGATATTATTTTACTAAATGATCCTGCGGAAAAGATGTTAAATGTTTCTCGTGAAACAGCGCTCGATCAATCTGTTTTAGAGGTATTAGGGATACAGGAAGAATTTACGCTCGATCATTTATATGAAGAGCCAGATTCTGTTTTATTAGATTTTAGTACGAGAAACGAACCATATATTTTACGTGCTAGTTTCTCTGTTATTCAAAAAGAAACAGGGAAGGCAAACGGCTTAATTGCTGTACTATATGATGTAACAGAGCAGGAGCGTATAGAACGGGAACGCCGTGAGTTTGTGGCGAATGTCTCTCATGAATTAAGGACGCCATTAACGACGATGCGCAGTTATTTAGAGGCACTTACAGATGGAGCATGGCAGGATCCAAATATTGCACCACAATTTTTAACGGTTACACAAGAAGAAACAGAAAGAATGATTAGACTTGTAAATGCGTTGTTACAGCTATCTAAACTTGATAGTACAGAGCATCGTTTAATGAAAGAATGGGTCGACTTTACTGATTTATTTAATAATATTATTGATCGCTTTGAAATGTCTAAAGAGCAAAATGTAAGTTTCAAACGATCTTTCTCTAAGAAATCTAGATTTATTGATATGGATACTGACAAAATTACTCAAGTGCTGTATAACATTATTTCTAACGCATTAAAGTATTCACCAGAAGGTGGAACAGTAACATATCGTTTACGTGATCGCGGTGATTTATTAGAAATTAGTGTAAGTGACCAAGGAATGGGTATTCCAAAAGAAAACGTTGATAAAATCTTTGAACGTTTTTATCGCGTAGATAAAGCTCGTTCAAGACAAATGGGTGGTACTGGGCTTGGATTAGCAATTGCAAAAGAAATGATTGAGGCACATGGTGGCTCTATTTGGGCGAAGAGTGAAGAAGGAAAAGGGACAACTATTTATTTCACGTTACCAATGGCAGCAGATGAAGAGGACGATTGGGAATGAGTATGGAAAACTTTAAAACAATAGTTTTAATTAACCTAGTTGTAATTAGCCTATTTCTTACTTTTAACCTATGGACGTATGTGCCAGATTCTACATCCATGCAAAACGCGAAATTTGTGCAGGGAAATGAAGGAATGAACCAAACTAAAATTTCCGATGTTGTCCGTCCTACTTCTATCATCGTGCATAAAGATAAAAATCATTATGGGAGCAGAAGAGAGGCAGATATAGAATCAATCTATAAGCCTCTGGAAGTAGGGGAACTACATGATTTTAAAGAGATATCAATCACTAAGGGTGATTTCCTTTCATATGTGCATGGTGAAGGGAAAGTTGAACTTGTTTTCCCTACCGATATCCCATTTGATGCAGTAAAATCCATGTTTAACATGAAAGAGAAGAGTACAGATAAGCCTAAACATTTTAATCGTATTCTCCTCGATCCTTCTCGAAGTAAGGATCAAGAAATTAAAATTAACTTTGTTTCTGATGGTGATAACTTTAAAATATATGAGGCAAAATTAAGTGGCGTGTATTTAAAAGATATTGTAAATGCCCAAAATCAATTTATAGTATCAGCAAAGCCTTATTTTGATTATCAACTTAATGATATGAAAAAGTTATTTTTACCAGATGGAACGACAGAGTTAAACAATATAACATATATTTCATCTAATTTAGCAGTTGATACGTTTAAGAATGCTCTGTTTAGTGATCCTCGTTATTTAAGTCCGATTACCGAGATGTCGAAAGAAACATTTACAGATGGTATTAGATCCATGGAAATTGAAAACGATCGTCACATGCTAAAGTATAAAAACTCTTCTGTCTTAACTGAGAAAACGATAGATAATTTAATGCTTTTACAAAAAAGCTTTGAATTCGTAAGTGGTCACAGTGGAAGTTTGGATTCATATCGTTTGGACTATATGAATAAAGGAGAGACAGTATTTCGTTTAAATGAAGATGGATATTCAGTATTCAATGAAGATGGATTAGCTGAATTGAGACAAATATGGGGATCAGAAGAAGTAATGGAATATGAAAGACCGTTGCTGTCTTTAAATACTAAAGGTATAGAACAGAAGGTTACTCTTCCGTCAGGGCATGTTGTAATAGCATCCCTAGAAAATAATCCAGAGATAAAGAAACAAGTAATTAAGGATATTGGTATTGGATACAAGTTATCACTAGATGGACAAGTAGTTCGATTACAACCAATTTGGTATGTAAAGCTTGTTGAAGATGAAACAGGTAAACAGAAAATCTATGAGTGGAGTGAGGGAGGACTAAATGGATTGGGATCGGATTAAAACCATATTTATTGTGACCTTTTTTGTTTTGGACCTCTTTCTCATTTTCCAATTCATTCAAAAGCAAGATAGTAATCAATTGGAGCTTATTGCAGAAACAAAGATAGATCAAGAATTAAAAGCAAACAAAATTACGATGGGAAATATCCCTAAAGAACCGAAAAAAGAGTCATTTATTAGAGCGGAAAATAAAGCTTTTAAAGAAGAAGATATACAGTCTTTGAAAAATCAAACAGTGCATATACAAAATATGTACAAGATAGAAAGTAAGCTAAAAGAGCCTTTTTTAAATACGAAATCATTATCAAAAGATAAGTATAATGAATTTTTGAAGAACTATGTATTGGATGGACAAAAGTATGAATTTGGAGCGGTGAAAGACTCTAAAATTTATTTCTTCCAAAAATATAAAGATAAGCCTATTTTCTATAATAATCAGGCGATGATTGTTGTGGAATTAAATGAAAAAAATGAACTTGTTTCATATACGCAGACAATGCTAACTGATTTAAAAGAAATGGGCGAAGGTGAAAAAACGAAAGAGCAAGAAATTATTACGGCTCAAACAGCTTTAGAAAATTTGTATTTAAAAAATAAAATTCATGGAAATACGCATGTTAAAGAAGCGCAAATTGGTTATGCCACTCTTACCGCATCTACGTCTAATAACCAAGTACTGGCTCCAACGTGGAATTTGAAAACGGAGCAGAAGCAGGACTTCTTTGTGAATGCAATTGAAGGACAAGTTATGGAATTAGGAGAAAAGGAAAATCAAGTGGTTGATGAACATACTGGAGTGAGAAAGAATGGGGTTGCATTTTAGCGTACTTGCAAGTGGAAGTACAGGAAATATGCTATACGTAGGAACCGATGAAAAAAAATTACTAGTCGACGCAGGTTTAAGTGGTAAAGCAACAGAGGCTTTATTTAAACAAGCAGAACTGAATATAAATGATGTATCAGGTATTCTTGTAACGCATGAGCATAGTGATCATATTAAAGGTTTAGGTGTACTGGCACGTAAATATGAGTTACCTGTTTATGCGAATGAGAAAACATGGAATGCAATGGAACATTTAATAGGAAATATCCCAACTGAACAAAAGTTTATTTTTTCAGTTGGTGATGTGAAAACCTTTGGTGATATTGAAGTCGAGTCATTTGGAGTTTCTCATGATGCGGCAGAACCGATGTTTTATGCTTTCCATAACAATAATAGGAAGTTAGCGCTTATTACAGATACGGGATACGTAAGTGACCGTATGAAAGGCGTTATTAAGGGAGCTAATGCTTTCGTATTTGAAAGTAATCATGATGTAGAAATGCTTCGTATGGGACGTTATCCATGGAGCATTAAACGACGTATTTTAAGTGACGTTGGGCATGTTTGTAATGAGGATGCTGCATTAGCGATGGCAGATGTAATTACAGATGAGACAAAGCATATTTATTTAGCCCATTTAAGCTTAGATAATAACATGAAAGAACTAGCGCGTATGTCAGTATCACAAGTACTAGAGGAAAAAGGATTTGGAGTGGGTGAATCCTTTGAAATTCACGATACAGATCCAAAAATGCCTACAAAAATTCAATACGTATAATTCTTCATTTTAGTAAACAATAAAGGTGAATATAGTTGTTTTCAGGAAGATAGGTGAACAAATATGTCCTTTATTGATGAAGAAAATTATCGTATGAAACGTGCAGGAAAAAAGAAGCACAAAGGTATAGTTCTTTCTAGTATAGCGGGAACAATTGTAGGAGCTTCTTTATTCGCGTTTGGAGCGCCTTTATTTTCAAATTCTGCTGATACGCTTCCGCAAGCTGAAGCAAGCGGAAGTAATATGGCCGAAGCTCAAGGGATTAAACAGATTAGCTTTGTAGATGCTGTTGATCGTGCATCTGAAGCTGTTGTGGGTGTTATTAACATTCAACGAGATAACTTTTCAGAGGCAGATTCAGAGGCCGGTACAGGATCAGGAGTAATTTATAAAAAGACAGATGGTCAAGCTTATATTGTAACGAATAATCATGTTGTAGCTGGAGCGAATCGTATTGAAGTAAGTCTAAGTGACGGTAAGAAGGTTTCTGGAAAAGTATTAGGAACCGATGTAGTCACAGACTTAGCTGTATTAGAAATAGATGCAAAGCATGTGAAAAAAATAATTGAAATTGGCGATTCTAATACTGTTCGCAGAGGAGAGCCAGTTATTGCGATTGGAAACCCACTTGGACTGCAATTTTCTGGAACAGTTACACAAGGTATTATTTCAGCTAATGAACGTATTGTCCCTGTAGATTTAGATCAAGATGGACATTATGATTGGCAAGTAGAAGTGTTACAAACAGATGCAGCGATTAATCCGGGGAATAGTGGCGGTGCGCTTGTAAATGCAGCAGGACAATTAATTGGTATTAATTCAATGAAAATTGCTGCAAAAGAAGTAGAAGGAATCGGCCTTGCTATTCCGGTGACTAGAGCTGTTCCGATTATGAATGAACTTGAGAAGTATGGAAAAGTAAGAAGACCATATGTTGGGATTGAACTTAGGTCATTAAATGAAATTCCAAACTATTATTGGTCAAAAACATTACATTTACCAGGTACTGTAACAGAGGGAGTTTGTATTTTGGATGTGAAAAGTCCTTCGCCAGGTGCGGATGCTGGTTTAAGAGAACATGATGTTATTGTGGCGGTAGATGGAAAACCGATTCGCGATATTATTGGATTCCGTACGGCCTTATATGATAAGGAAATTAATGATAAAATGACTCTTACGTTTTATCGTGGCACAAAAAGAGTAACAACAACAGTGAAATTAGGCATTCAAAAGTATTAAAAACAGGAGGGCCTACCTCCTGTTTTCTATTGTAGAAAAGTGAGGTGAAGAAAATGAATTTACCTTGTTGTTTAGAGCATGTTGAATTAGCGTTAGATATTATTGTGGATGAGTGTGAAGTTGCGCCAGTTATCAACAATGTGGATAACTTGGAAAAAGAGAAAAAAACATGTGAATTTTGTCAAAATGAGGCGACATATGTTGTATCGAACACAGATTCTCACACAACATGTGGGTAGTATTTGTGGATATGTGGATAAGTTTTGTGGATAACATGTTTGTAAGGTGGAGGATACGTGTGAATATCTCGATTATTTCAATTGGGAAATTAAAAGAAAAATATTTGAAACAAGGTATAGCAGAATACTTAAAACGATTATCTGCATACGCAAAAGTAGAAGTAATTGAATTGCCTGATGAAAAGGCGCCAGAAAATTTAAGTGAAGCAGAAATGTTAATTGTAAAGGAAAAAGAAGGTATACGTATACTGGATAAAATTTCTGATGACACGCATGTGATTGCATTAGCTATAGAAGGAAAGCAAAAGTCATCAGAAGAATTTGCGGTAAGCCTAGATCGCCTTGCTACATACGGAAAGAGTAAAGTCGCATTTGTAATTGGTGGATCACTCGGACTAAGTTCAGAAGTGATGAAGCGTTCAAACGAATCACTTTCTTTTTCAAAGATGACGTTACCACACCAATTAATGCGATTAGTGTTGCTTGAGCAAGTGTATAGAGCGTTTCGGATTAATCGTGGGGAACCGTATCATAAGTAATGTATTCTATATAAAACACTGATATTATCATATTTATTTTATTATGCCTATAACTGGAGGCTATGTGAATGGTAAGTGATCAGACGAGATATTCTAGGCTCGCGAATATAACAAAAATAATAAATACGAAATTAGAACTACGTGACGTATTGCAGCGTGTGACAATGGCGATATCAGAGGAGATTGTTAGGTGCGACGCTGTTGGAATTTATTTACCCCAGGAAGATGGAACATTTAGAGGGTTTGCAGGAAAACCAGAGAATATAAATGGTGTAACGCTCGATACTCAAGTAATTGATCCTGAAATAGACTTACTGGCAAAAGAAGTTATTGAAACGAAAAGAACCATCTATATTCCTGATACCTCAAAGGATCATCGACCAGATCCGAGACCGGTTAATGCATTCAAAATTAAGTCCTTATTAGCTCTGCCTATCTCATTTGGGCAAGAGTTATTTGGTCTGGTTTTTTTATTTGATTATGGAATTCCGATGAACTTAACAGATTCAGAAATTCAAAGTGTTGAAGCTTATGTAAATATGGCTGCGGTTGCAATTCAAAACGCAAATAATTTAAAACAAAAGGAAAACCTTATTGCTGAGAAACAACTGTTACTAAATGTTACACGTGATTTATCGATGTGTTCCTCGATACAGGAGAGTTTTGATAAATGCTTTTTTTACCTAGAACAGATTTTAGAGAGTAAAAATATGACTGCTCATCTTCTAGATCCGCTAGACAAAACAACAATTAAAACAACGAAATTAAGTAAGGACTGTCATTGGACAGAAGCGGATTGGACAGAGAAAAGCTATGAAGCCAAGATCCAAGAGGTTATTCAAACAAAAAATATAGATAGTAAGGGTCTATTGATGATTCCATTGGTTTCAATGGGAGAAGTATTAGGGGTAATCGTCGTTGGCAAAGAAGGAAAAGCTCACAATTATGATGATTCCCAACTTCAACTAGCAAAATCTATCGTTGATGCCACAGCCCCTACGTTTTCGAATTTGTTGTATATGGATCAACTAGAGAGCATAGTGGAAGAGCGAACGAGAGAGTTAGCTGCTGCTAATGAAAAAGTTACAAGTGTGATTGAATGTATTACGGATGGATTTTTTATTTTAAATAATAAATGGGAATTTACGTACGTAAATAAGCACCAATATTTTCCGCAAAGAAAAACAGCAAAAGATGTATTAGGAAAGAATATATGGAATGTTTTCCCGAGTGAAATTGACACAGTTATGTATAAGGAATTTCATCGTGCGATGTCAGAGCGAACTACAGTTCATTTCGAATTTCTTTCTACTGCAGATGAATATTGGCACGAAGTTATTGCATACCCATATGATGATGGTATTTGTTGTATTTTTAAAAACATAACGGAAAAAAAGAAATATGAACAGGAGTTGAAAAGATTATCCAATATAGATTTAATAGGGCAAATGGCAGCAGGTATCAGCCATGAAATTAGAAATCCAATGACAACAGTACTGGGATTTTTACAGTTATTAAAAGAAGAGAATACCTATGAGAAACATAATAAGTACTTTTATTTAATGATTGAAGAACTTAACCGTGCCAATTCTATTATTACTGAATTTCTCTCAATGGGTAATACAAGGAAATTGGATTTGCAGATGTTAGATTTAAATTCAATTATCCGCGATATTATTCCTTTAATAAAGATTGATACGTACAATCAAAATAAATATATTCAAGTCGATACAAATGACATTCCAGAATTACTTTTAAATCGTAATGAGATACGGCAATTATTAATGAATCTATATCGTAATGGCTTAGAAGCGATGAATACAGGGAAAGTTCTAACCATTAGCACTTACAAGGAAGGTCAAAATTGTGTGGTGCTTGCAGTGCGGGATCAAGGAAAAGGTATCAGGCCTGAAGTATTAGAGAAACTGGGTACGCCGTTTTACACGACCAAAGATAATGGAACTGGATTGGGGTTAGGTGTATGTTATGCCATCGTTGCCCGCCATAATGCAAAAATAGAAATTCAAACAGGATCGGAAGGCACTACCTTTTTTGTTAAATTTAATTATGAAAATAATAAAAAATAACCTTATTTAGAATAGTTACGATGAACCGTATCATAAATAAATTTATTCTTTGTATATAAAAGGATAAAAAGACCATTGGACAAAAATTACCGATGGTCTTTTAAATATTATTAGATGGTATGTAGATTTCCTAAAATAAGTATGTTTCTATTTCCATAAAAATATGCTGTAATATGAAGAGGAAAAAGTATAAGTAGTTAGAGAAGTGAGGAATTAAAGGTGAAGAAGTTTAAGAAGTTTTACTTGGAGATTACGAGTGTATGTAATCTTGCGTGTAGCTTTTGTCCGCCGACGGAAAGGCAGAAGCAATTCATTTCTGTGGAGGATTTTGCTAAAAGATTAGACCAAATTAAACCTCACACAGACTACATTTATTTGCACGTGAAGGGTGAGCCGTTGCTCCATCCGAAAATAGATCAACTATTAGACTTAAGTCATGAAAAAGGGTTTAAAGTTAATATTACAACGAACGGAACGTTAATTAATAAGAGAAGACATAGGCTGTTAAATAAGCCTGCGTTAAGACAAATGAATTTTTCACTGCATAGTTTTGATGGACATCCAGGTTCGCAAGATAAAGAGGGCTATGTAAGGAGTATACTTTCCTTCATTAGGGAAGCGACAAGTCAATCAGATTTAATTGTATCGTTAAGGTTATGGAATTTAACTCAGGATAATAAAACAAATGCTGAAATCCAGAAAAATAGAGAGTTATTATCTATAATTGAAAATGAATTTGATCTATCTTATCAAATTGAAGAGAAGCTTACACCAGGAAAAGGTATAAAAATTGCAGAACGTGTCTTTATTAATCAAGACTATGAATTCCAGTGGCCAGCATTACATGAGGAAGAGGATGATGGGAAAGGATTCTGTCATGGACTTCGTAATCAAGCGGGTATTTTAGCGAATGGAACAGTTATTCCTTGTTGTTTAGATGGTGAAGGGATTATTAACCTTGGGAATATTAATAATGATTCATTTTCTAACATTATTGAAGGTGAAAGAGCAACAAACATTGTCGATGGATTTTCGAAAAGAGTTGCGGTTGAAGAACTTTGCAGGAAATGTGGATATCGCAAACGGTTTGGGAAGTAAATATGAAATAAGCCCTCATTAAAGCGAGGGCTTATTTTTTTATTCTTGATAAGAATGCTCTAATTCATCAATTAATGAACCAACGTAAGAAACAGCTTTACGGATTGCATCTGGTTTTGACATATCTACTCCGGCATGTTTCATTAGTTCAAGTGGTTTCATTGTACCACCAGCACGAAGCACATCTAACCAGCGATCAATAGCAGGTTGTCTTTCCTCTTTAATCATTTGAGCTACTGCAGTGGATGCAGTGAGGCCTGCGGAATATGTATAAGCATATAGACCCATATAATAATGAGGTTGACGCATCCAAGTTAAGCCTGCACCTTCATCGATTTTTACAGAATCTCCCCAGAATGTCGATAGGACATTCGTTTTGATTTCAGTTAAAGTTGTAGCTGTAAGGGCCTGTCCTTCTTCTGCTA
Source organism: Bacillus sp. TE8-1 (assembly GCF_008368855.1). Taxonomy (NCBI): domain Bacteria; kingdom Bacillati; phylum Bacillota; class Bacilli; order Caryophanales; family Bacillaceae; genus Bacillus; species Bacillus sp. TE8-1. The sequence continues at coordinate 41,400 of NZ_QPET01000003.1, forward strand.
GAGCATATACTCTACGTTGATATTCACCCTCAAGTAAGTGAGTAACAAAGTTGTGATAATATGTGCCAAGTAGTTGCAGAATAACCCATCTGCGCATTCTCTTATCGTCAGTAGTCGCTAGTAAATGCTGAGCTAATAGTAATTCATTCATAGTTGATGGTGCTTCAACAAAGTACATAGATGGGCGTACGTTCATAATACGTTGATTTTTATTTGCTAAATAAAAATGACCAGCATGTCCAAATTCATGTGCTAATGTAAAGCATCCGCGCATCGTATTTTGCCATGTAATTAAAATATAGGGATGAGAGCCGTATGGACTTGAGCAAAATGCTCCTGTTGATTTACCTACGTTATCTGCAAGATCTACCCATCTTTCTTTGAATCCTTTTTCGATTATGGAACTATATTCATCGCCTAATATTTTTAAAGAATCTTGAATGAGCGTGCCTGCGTCTTCATAAGTAATCGACGGATTAAATTCGGGATCTAAAGGTGCATGTAAGTCACAGAAAAGCATTTGATCGAGTCCTAATACTTTCCTTTTTAAATCTGCAAAACGGCGCATATGAGGTGCTAGTTCTTTATAAATAATATCAAGTTGGTTGTTATACATTTCAAGTGGAACCTTTTGTGGTTCTAATAGCATATGGGTAACAGATTCATATTTACGTAAACGAGAAAGTGTTACTTGTTTTTTTACTTCAGTAGCATATGTTGTGGCAATTGTATTTTTATATCGTTTTAGTGTGGAAACAAATGATGAATATGCTTTTCGACGTATATATGTGCTTGGAGAAAATTCATATTTGCTTTCAACTAATGAGAATGAAACAGGAAGTTCGTTTCCTTGTTCGTCTTGTATAGAAGTGAAATCCATATCGGCCAATTTAGTCATGCCGTAAATTTTGTATGGAGAACTATGAACTTCGCCAAGTGCAGCAAGTGCTTCTTCTGTTTCAGGAGAGAGTGTGTGCTGTCTTTTTTGTAGTATTTCTAGTAACGATTTACGGAAAGGTTCAAGTTTTGTTTCTTCAGTTAAATATTTTTCAATTGTTCCTTCGTCGAATGAGAGGATTTCATTATGAATAAAGGATAGTGCAGTATGTACTTTCGTCCATAAAGCAGAAATTTTGGAAGAGTTCGCTTGAATACTTGGATTTGTACGATCAGTAGATTCTTTTAAATTTGCATATGAGTATAGTTTTGTTAACGTCATTAAAAGCTCTTCTTCTAAAAGTAGGCAATTTAATAAAGTGTGGGAGCTAGTATGTAAATGCCCTTTAAATGAATCAAGTTTCTGTATATCATTTTCCAATGCGTTTAATGCAGCATGCCATTCGGCATCAGAATTATACAAATCGGATAAATCCCATGTTAGTTCAGCAGGTACCTCTGCGCGATTAAGGCGATTTTCCATTACATTTTTCAAGTCGTATCTCCTCCTTATTAAGACTATCTAAACACATAATACTAGAAAATTCAGTTAATTAAAATATTTTACATTTTTATATACAAAAAAGAAGGACAAGCATGAAAATGCTTGTCCTTCGAGTTAATTTAAGAATTAATATACTTTGTCACCATTGAAAATCGAGTTTTTCACGACAACATAATCTACAGTACGAATAGCGTCTAATTTTGTTCCGCCAGCGTAAGAGATAGAAGATTGAAGATCTTGTTCCATTTCGATTAACGTATCTTCTAAAGAACCTTTATGCTCAACGAACATTTTCTTACCTTCAACGTTTTTCTTCTCACCCTTTTGGAATTCAGAAGCAGAACCGAAGTATTCTTTATAAAGTTTGCCATCTCTTTCAATTGTTTCCCCTGGAGACTCTTCGTGACCAGCGAATAGAGAACCGATCATGACCATAGTTGCCCCAAATCGAATAGATTTAGCTACGTCGCCGTGTGTACGAATACCACCATCAGCGATAATTGGCTTACTTGCAGCTTTTGCACACCAGCGAAGTGCAGCTAGCTGCCAACCACCAGTTCCGAAGCCTGTTTTAATTTTAGTAATACAAACTTTACCAGGTCCAATACCAACTTTTGTTGCATCGGCACCAGCATTTTCTAATTCTCTTACCGCTTCTGGAGTTCCAACGTTTCCAGCGATAACGAAGCTCTCTGGTAAATGTTTTTTAATATGTTGAATCATGTTGATCACAGCATTAGAATGACCGTGTGCGATATCAATCGTGATATATTCAGGTGTAAGTTGCTCAGCAGCTAATTGTTGTACGAATTCATATTCGTCCTCTTTTACACCAACGCTGATAGAAGCGATTAATCCACGTGATTGCATATCTCTAATGAATGAGATTCGTTTCTCTGGTTGGAAACGATGCATGATATAAAAGTAGTTGTTCTCAGCTAAATAAGTTGCAATTCTTTCATCAATAATCGTTTGCATATTTGCAGGCACGACAGGTAATTTAAATTTATGTTTTCCTAAAGTGACAGTTGTATCACATTCAGAGCGGCTATTTACAATACATTTTGCAGGAATTAATTGAATATCTTCATAGTCAAATACGTTTTCCATCATTTACACCCCTAAAATACGAATATTTTATTTTTATTAATCAAAAATGTTCGTCCATAGGATAATTTACATTATTTTTATTAAGAAGTCAAAGGATTTCTTAACATTTTTTAAAAAAGTAGATTTTACATCTGAAAAAAAACGTTAAAAACGAATTTAAAACGTTTTTTGGTTTTTATTGTTCGTTTATGGGAAGGGTTGAAAAATTAAGATAATTATACAAGGTTGTATGTATTCTTTTTATTTTTTTGAGTGGATGTAGGATACTATAAAAAGGTTAATGCTAACAATACGAGAAAAAGATGTTATCAAGTAGTTGAACAATATATGAAATGAAGAGGTTTATTTCTATATAAAAAGATGAATCTGGCATGATTCACCTTTTATGTGAGGTTTCAAGTATAATAAGTAGGGTGATAGTAACGTATACAAAAGATAAAAAAGAAAATAATACAGAATAAAATGAGGTTAATATATGAGTGAAAAAAGTTTTTCTGATTATAAATTAAGTAAGGAAATTGTAAGGGCACTTACTGGGTTAGGGTATGATCATCCAACGGAAGTACAAGGTGAGGTTATTCCAGTTGCATTACAAAAGAAGGATCTTGTTGTGAAATCCCAGACTGGAAGTGGAAAAACAGCTTCATTTGGTATTCCACTTTGTGAAATGGTGGAGTGGGAAGAGAATAAACCACAAGCATTAGTTTTAACACCAACGAGAGAGCTTGCGGTACAGGTAAAAGAAGATATTACAAATATAGGTCGATTCAAAAGGATTAAGGCTGCGGCAGTTTATGGGAAATCTCCATTTGCACGTCAAAAATTAGAATTAAAGCAAAAGACACATATTGTAGTTGGGACTCCTGGTCGTGTGTTGGATCATATTGAGAAGGGTACCCTTTCTTTAGAGTGTTTGAAGTATTTAGTTATTGATGAAGCAGATGAGATGCTAAATATGGGCTTTATCGATCAAGTAGAGGCAATTATTGATGAATTACCTACAAAAAGAATGACAATGTTATTTTCAGCAACACTTCCAGAAGATGTTGAGAAATTGTCTCGTACATATATGAATTCACCAACTCATATTGAAATTAAAGCGGCTGGGATTACGACGGATAAAATTGAACATACTCTTTTTGAGGTGATAGAAGACGAGAAGCTTTCACTACTTAAAGATGTAACAACGATTGAGAATCCTGATAGCTGTATTATTTTCTGCCGTACACAAGAAAATGTAGATCATGTATATAGACAATTAAAACGAGCTAACTATCCTTGTGACAAAATACATGGTGGTATGGTACAAGAAGATCGTTTTGAAGTCATGGATGATTTTAGAAAAGGAAAATTCCGTTATTTAGTAGCAACAGATGTAGCTGCGAGAGGAATTGATATTGATAATATTACACATGTTATTAATTATGATATTCCACTTGAAAAAGAAAGCTATGTACATCGTACTGGAAGAACGGGACGAGCTGGAAATAGTGGAAAAGCTATTACATTTATAACACCATATGAAAATAGATTTTTAGAAGAGATTGAGGAGTATATTGGATTTGAAATTCCAAAGGCAATTGGACCTTCAAAAGAAGAAGTTATGAAAGAGAAAGCTGCATTTGAAGAAAAGATACATGCTAAACCAATTATAAAGAAAGATAAAAATGCAGACATCAACAAAGGCATTATGAAGCTGTACTTTAATGGCGGGAAGAAAAAGAAAATTAGGGCGGTAGATTTCGTCGGTACAATTGCTAAAATTAAAGGTGTTACAGCAAAAGATATAGGCATTATTACGATACAAGATAATGTTTCTTACGTTGAAATATTAAATGGAAAAGGACCACTTGTCTTGAAAGTCATGAAGACTACAACGATTAAAGGGAAACAACTAAAAGTTCATGAAGCAATTAAGTAAATAAAAAACTATCCACTTTAATAGGTGGATAGTTTTTTATTTATGATTCTTTTAAATCATCCACTAGTTGCTCCGCTAAACGTCTATACATATTACTCATAGTCACGAAGGATGTTAGTAGTAGAAATTTTTCTAGCTTTGTATCTTCTAAGGAAGAAATCTCATTTACTTCTGTAACACGGTTATTTACGTCTTGTTTAAAGCTTTCGACATTGCTTTCAGTAAGAGCAAGATAATTTTTGTATAACGTATTTAATTCGAATGAATCATCATTTAATAAGGAGTCATTTATAGTTTCTAATGAACTTTTTATGTCGTTAATGGAGAGAGCTCCCTTTAATTGATAAATTAGGCTAATTAAAATCATATGCTCTTTTGAATACTTTTTATTTTTGATGGGGATGAATAGTTTCCCTTTTGCGTAATTATTAATCATCGTTTTGGTTAATACTTTTTCATCATCAGTTCTCGTTGTATCTGCATAAGTATTCTCAAATAGTTGAACAACTTGATCTACATATAAGTCAACATTTGGAATATCCTCAAGTTTAATGTTTTTTTCTAAATGCAATGTCTCAAGTAATTCATTTATATTTTCCACGTAGAATCCCTCACTTTTATAACTTAGTGGAACTTAATGTTTAATATATCTTTAAATATGGTATTACGAAACAAATGAATTGTAAATGTTGACCTTAAAAAGAAATGTGTATATAATTACATGTAGTTATTAAAACTACATGTAATTATATGAGGGGTGTTATTATGAATACTTATGTAAGGGAACCAGTTAATGCATTTACTCACTTAGGTGGAGCGATATTATCATTTATTGCCTTATTAGCTATGCTTGTGAAAGTTTCTATCAAGATGCCATCATTTGCTGCAATTACAGCTGTTATTTTGTTTGGTATTGGAATGATGTTCCTTTATACGGCGTCAGCTGTGTATCATAGTGTTGTGGCCAATGAACGTGTTATTTACTTCTTTAGGAAGCTAGATCATTCTATGATTTTTATATTAATTGCAGGTACATATGCACCCTTTTGCTTAATTACATTAAATTCAGCAAGTGGTTTACTATTATTTTGTTTAGTCTATGCAACTGCGATTTGTGGCATTGTATTTAAAATGTTTTGGTTTAATTGTCCAAGATGGTTATCGACAGCAATTTATATTACGATGGGTTGGTTAATTGTGTTATTCTTTGCACCGTTAGCTGAGAATTTAAGTACAGGAGGCATTATTTTCTTAGTACTTGGGGGCATTTTTTATACAATTGGTGGATTTATTTATGGAACAAAGCCAAAATGGTTAGAGTTTAAATATATGGGGCATCATGAAATTTTTCATGTTTTTGTATTATTAGGTAGTCTTGCGCATTTTCTAAGTGTATATTGTTATGTAATTTAATAAAAAAACGCCACATATTATGTGGCGTTTTTTTATTAACTGATTAGAATCGTATTATTATTAGGTAGTCTTGCGCATTTTCTAAGTGTATATTGTTATGTAATTTAATAAAAAAACGCCACATAATAAAAATTATGTGGCGTTTTTTTATTAACTGATTAGAATCGTATATGTTATAAAATTATTATGGGATAAAATGTAAGTTTCTGTGTTCGCATGTTAAACATAGGATAAGAAATATGTGATATACTTTGAGAAGTTTATAATGAATGAAATATGGAGGACTATAATTATGGCAATACTTGTAACAGGTGGAGCAGGATATATTGGTAGTCATACATGTGTAGAATTACTAAATAGCGGTTACGAAGTTATAGTAGTGGATAACCTTTCGAATAGCTCGGTAGAATCTATAAATCGAGTGAAAGAAATAACAGGAAAACAATTTAAGTTTTATAAAGAAGATGTTTTAAATCGCGAAGCGCTTGACGCAATTTTTGAAGAAAATGCAATTGAAGCAGTTATTCACTTTGCAGGATTTAAAGCTGTAGGGGAGTCAGTAGCGATTCCATTAACATATTATCATAACAACATTACAAGCACGTTAGTGCTATGTGAAGTAATGCAGAAACATAATGTAAAGAAGATAATCTTTAGTTCATCTGCAACTGTATATGGTATCCCGGAAACGTCACCGATTACGGAGGAGTTTCCATTAAGTGCAACGAATCCATATGGTCAAACGAAATTAATGATTGAGCAAATTATGCGTGATGTAGCATTTGCAGATGCAGAATGGAGTATCGCATTACTTCGCTATTTCAATCCATTTGGTGCACACGAAAGTGGGCGTATCGGAGAAGATCCAAATGGAATCCCAAATAACTTAATGCCATATGTAACGCAAGTAGCGGTAGGTAAGTTAAAAGAATTAAGCGTATTCGGAAATGACTATCCAACGAAAGATGGAACAGGAGTCCGTGATTACATCCATGTTGTGGACTTAGCAAATGGTCACGTAAAGGCGCTTGAGAAAGTACTGAGTACAACGGGAGTAGATGCTTATAACCTGGGCACAGGTATGGGCTATAGTGTACTAGAGATGGTTGAAGCGTTTGAAAAAGTTTCGGGTAAGAAAGTTCCTTATAAAATTACAGAGCGTCGCCCAGGTGATGTGGCAGTATGTTTTGCTGATGCATCGAAAGCAAAGCGTGAATTAGGCTGGGAGGCAACACGCGGATTAGAAGAAATGTGTGCAGATTCTTGGAAATGGCAATCAAATAATAAAAATGGCTATTTAGAAGTTTAATGATGAATATAAAAAAATGACCTTTGCATAAAAGCAAGAGGTCATTTTTTATTAATTTTATTAGCGAACCTAGAAAAGAACGTTCGCTGTTTTAAATGATGTGATTTTACAATATCTTATGCTAGAAGGTAGTAGAATGAGATAGAGGAATGTATTATTTTATTAATTTTTTATAGAAATTGAAAGCGTATTATTGAAAAGTATTCCAACACTTGTATCATTGCTAGAGTCCGTTTATAATCAAGGAATCCTAGTTCATGTTTTAATAGGATTATTTATTATTGAAAGCGTTTTAAGTTCGCTCCTTTTTGAGGTAGGAGGTCTGACTTATTTGGATGAAAAATTATGTATGTAGTTTTAAATGGGAAGAAAAATAATATAAGTATCACTTTATAGTGTGGGGAGGTTAAAAGTGTGAAAGGTAAAGATTTTCACACGAATATATATGGGTTATGTAGGATTATTACTTTCAGGGGCAGCTTTATTTTTAAATAGTCTTGTTATATTAGGGAAAGCAGAGATGAAAAGTGCGGGTGTTTTTAATTTATTTGTGGGTGCACTACAAATTATTATTCCGTTTTATTTGATCATGATTTCTGACCAAAGCAATTGGACAGTGTATTCATATGCGGCTACTTTCTTATTTGGATTAACTTATTTATATGTAGGTGTTACTTTTATAAAAGGAATGGATAGTAGTGGTCTAGGATGGTTTTGTATTTGGGTAGCAATTATAGCCTTATTCTATATGGTTGTTTCATTTGTTCAATTCCATGATGTTGTTAATGCGTTAACGTGGTTTATGTGGGCATTACTTTGGTATTTATTCTTTGTATTAAATACACAAAAGAAGAACATTAATCAATATCTTGGAAGGATTGCCTTCGTACAATCATGGGTAACATTGACTTTACCTTCACTCTTTTATTTTATGGGAGTGTGGGGAGAGGGATTTGTATATGAACTATGGGTTTATGTATCAGTAATTTCTATTTTGTACTTCTGTTATTGTATTTATAAATATCGAGTACGTTAATATATTTTCTGTAGAAAAGCATGGAATCGTTAAACGAATTCCATGCTTTTTATATGTTGGCACTTATAATAGAGAGGTAGTATTTTACAATTTGCTAAAATGGGGATGATGAAGTTGAAAAAAGTATTGGTGCTAGGGGGAACAAGATTTTTTGGTAAACATTTAGTAGAAGCACTTTTGCAAGAGGGGCACGATGTAACGATTGCGACGAGGGGAGTTACTGAAGATTCTTTTGGTAGCGCAGTAAAAAGAATAATTATTGATAGAGAAGATGGAAAGCTACTAGAAAAGCGTCTAGAAGGAAAAAGTTATGATATTGTATACGATAATTTATGCTATAGCTCGAATGCAGCGAAGATAATATGTGAAGTGTTACGAGGGAAAACGAAGAAATATGTTATGACATCTTCAATGGCCGTCTATGAACCTGCCCTAAGCTTATCAGAAGAAGACTTTAATCCGTACGATTATGCAATCGCGTATGGAGATAGGAATGACTTCAATTATGGTGAAGGAAAGAGATTAGCTGAAGCCGTTGTATTTCAACAAGCAACATTCCCAGTTGTTGCAGTTCGTTTTCCAGTTGTTATTGGAGAAAACGATTATACGAAAAGGTTACAATTTTACGTTGAATGTATTGTGAACCAAAAACCTATCGTTGTGGATCATGTAGATGGAACTTTGTCATTTATACATGAAAAAGAGGCAGGAGGGTTTCTAGCTTGGTGCGGAATGGAAAATGTGAAAGGGCCAATTAACGCCTGTAGTAACGGGGTAGTTTCTACGGAAGAAATTATTCATTTCATAGAAGAGAAGACAGGAATAAAAGCACTCATTCAGAAAGCTGGGGAAAATATAGCTCCTTATAATGAGGTAACTAACTGTACATTACATAATGGAAAGGCTCGTGAATTCGGATTTTTGTTCCGAGAGCTGAAACTAGAAATGAAAAATGTTTTAAAACATTATATAAATACAATGAAGTAATCATAAATCCCCCGGTGGCAATCCGGGGGATTCTGGAGGATTTCGACAATACTGATTTTACATTACCAAATTTACCTTATACGTACGACTAATGTTTTTGTGATTGAATTGCTTGTAAATACTTCTCGTTTACTTGGTCCCAGTTTACTGTATGCCACCAGTTGGTAACAAACTCTGGGCGCCTATTTTGATACTTTAAATAATAAGCATGTTCCCATACATCAATTACGAGTAAGGGGATTTTCCCTTCTTGCAAAGGCGTATCTTGATTTGGTGTACTCATAACAGAGAGTTCCTCACCGTCAAGAACAAGCCATCCATAGCCACTTCCAAAACGACTAATAGCTGCTTTGGAAAGTTGATCTTTTAAGTTGTCAAAGGTATTGAAATAATAATCAATTACTTTTGCAACGTCTCCATTAGGCTCACCGCCACCTCGTGGGCTCATCACTTCCCAAAAAAGACTATGACAATAGTGACCACCACCGTTATTTCGTACAGCTGTAACAATTTCCTTCGGTAAAGCATCTAAATTACATAGCAATTCTTCTAAAGATTTATTATGTAATTCAGTATAATTTTCTAAAGTAGCATTTAAATTGTTTACGTATGTCGCATGGTGCTTTCCATGATGAATGGAAAGTGTATTGCTATCAATATGTGGCTCTAGTTCATCATAGTCATATGAAAGCTTTGGCAATTGAAATGAAGACATAACATTACCTCCTTTCCACTTAAAAAAGTTGGTCTAGGTAAAAATACTTTACCTGAGTCAAAAATACACCCATTTTCCATATAAGTCAATAGTAAGTCCATTAATTTTCCGAAAAATATTACAATAAAAGTAACACTCTCACTTTCATTTGTGACTCCTATCCTTTTTGCTTATACTGTAAAGTAGCAGGGTTTTGTTGAAATAGAAGGAGATTGTTTATGAGTAAAACGAAACAATTAATAGAGGAAGCAAGTAATTTTATTACGATTTGTTATAAGGAGCTTCATAAAGAACAATTGATAGAAGAACGTATAAAAGAAATTCAAATTGAGATAGAAAAGACAGGGACATATGAGCATACATTTGAAGAACTTGTTCATGGTTCACGAATGGCATGGCGTAACAGTAATAGATGTATTGGAAGACTATTTTGGAGTAAGATGCACATATTAGATGCGCGCGAAGTAAATGATGAAGAGGGTGTATATAATGCATTAATTCATCATATTAAATATGCAACGAACGACGGGAAAGTTAAACCAACCATTACGATTTTTAAGCAATATCAAGGTGAGGAAAATAATATAAGAATTTATAATCACCAATTGATTCGATATGCAGGATATAAAACAGAAACGGGAGTGATTGGTGATTCTCATTCCGCTACATTTACGGACTTTTGTCAGGGGCTTGGTTGGCAAGGAGAAGGTACGAATTTCGATGTATTGCCACTTGTGTTCTCTATAAACGGGAAGGCGCCTACATATAAAGAAATTCCGAGAGAAGAAGTAAAAGAAGTGCCAATTGAACACCCAGAATACCCTATTTCATCACTTGGAGTAAAATGGTATGGTGTTCCAATGATTTCAGATATGCGTTTAGAAATTGGCGGTATTTCTTATACAGCCGCTCCGTTCAATGGATGGTATATGGGAACAGAAATTGGGGCGCGTAACTTAGCAGATCATGATCGTTATAATTTACTTCCGGCTGTTGCGGAGATGATGGATTTAGATACATCGAGAAACGGTACCTTATGGAAAGATAAGGCGCTAATTGAGTTGAATATTGCCGTACTACACTCCTTTAAAAAACAAGGAGTTAGTATTGTTGATCACCATACTGCTGCACAACAATTTCAGCAATTTGAGAAGCAAGAAGCTGCTTGTGGTCGTGTTGTAACAGGTAATTGGGTATGGCTTATTCCGCCATTATCTCCAGCTACCACTCACATTTATCATAAACCGTATCCGAATGAAATTTTGAAGCCAAATTTCTTTCATAAATAATATTTAGTGTAGGTTTTTTCTGTGAAATATAATTTTTTTTAATTACTGTTATGTAGCAAATGGAAGCCTTTACTCTCGGTTATTTTTGGAAGAGGCTTTTTGAACCAAGGAGTACCTTATGTTATAATCAAATTTCTGTTTCGAAGACCTTATAGAAATATAAGGTCTTTTGTTTTGCTTTTTTATGTAAGAGGAAGAGGATTTTTCTTTTTAATAAGGGATTTGGCATATTTTTAGGGACAACATAAGTATGTGGGAAGTCGATAAAATGTTATGCATATATAATTATTATGTTTTGGGTTTAAACAATAAAACATAATAAAGTTGTTTTTTTTGATTGCTGAGGAAGGAGGAAGTATAAATGAGGATGAAGAGTCGAAAAACTGATTGGCCTGTATTTATTATTAGTGGTGGTTCACTTTTATTATTTGTAATTGCAGTTTTTTTGAACAAGGATTATGTAGAGAGTGCGATTAATAAAAGTTTCGCTTTTTCAATTAAATATTTCGGTGCCTTCTGGCAAGTTTTATTATTAGGTACATTTATTGTTGCGATGTGTATGGCTTTCTCCAAATATGGGAGAGTTAAGCTTGGGGGATTAGAAAAACCTGAGATTAGTACGGCAAAATGGCTTGCTATTATTATGTCTACATTACTTGCTGGAGGTGGCGTTTTTTGGGCAGCAGCAGAGCCAATGTATCATTTGATGACGGTGCCACCAATACATGATGGTATATCTGCTGGAACGAAAGAAGCAGTCATGCCTGCTTTAGCACAAAGTTATATGCATTGGGGATTTTTAGCATGGACGATTTTAGGTACAATTAGTGCGGTAGTTATGATGTATGGACATTATCATAAAGATATGCCGCTAAAACCTCGAACACTTTTATATCCTATTTTTGGGGAAAAATTAAGAAAGAGCCTGCTTGGAACGATAATTGATGCAGCTGCAATTATTGCAGTAGCTGCAGGTACAATTGGCCCAATTGGATTTTTAGGTTTACAAGCAAGTTATGGATTACAAGAATTATTTGGAGTTTCTGATGTGTTTACTACTCAATTAGCAATTATTGTTTGTGTGGTGGCCGTGTCTACTATATCGGCAGTAACAGGTATTGATAAAGGGATTCAAATTATAAGTAATTTAAATGTTAGATTAGCAATTGTGTTAATGGCATTCATATTACTATTTGGGCCAGGTGGATTTATTATTGATTCGTTTGTTTCTTCGTTTGGATTTTATGTAAATGAGTTTATACCGATGAGCACATACCGTGGTGATACAAGTTGGTTAGGATCTTGGACAATCTTTTTCTGGGGATGGTTTATTGGATACGGACCAATGATGGCAATTTTAGTGAGTCGAATTTCAAGAGGGAGAACGATTCGAGAAATCATCGTTGCAATTGGAATTATCGCACCTATTATTACAACATTTTGGTTTACTATATTAGGTGGATCAGGCGTGTTTTATGAGTTGATGAATCCTGGGTCTATCTCGGACGCATTAAGTGAATCTGGTATGCCGGCAGCTATGATTGCAATTACAGGGCAATTGCCACTTTCTAATATTATTGGACCAGCATTTCTTTTATTAACAATTTTATTTGTAGTGACAACAGGAGATTCAATGGCGTATTCCATTTCAATGGCAGTGACTGGAGACGGAGATCCTAGAATTAGTTTGCGAATTTTTTGGTCGCTTATTATGGGCGCAGTTGCAGCAATTCTTTTATATATGGGTGAAGGAAGTATTAATGCGCTACAATCGTTTATCGTGGTGACGGCAGTTCCGGTATCAATTTTGTTATTCCCAATGCTATGGTTAGCGCCTAAAGTTGCGGGAGAATTAGCATTAAAACAAGGTATTGTAAAAGAAGAAGATAAAACTGCATTCTTATTTCAGAAGGCTAGTAAATCAAAATAAATAAAAACGTAAAAGAGGAAGCATCTTAAATGAGATGCTTCCTCTTTTACGTTTAATCTAATACTTTTCCCTTTGTTTCTGGTACACATAGTAGCATTGTAATTAACCCGATTGGGTAGATGATAAAAATCAAGGACAATGCTCCAAGTAGGTTGCCACCTGTAGCAAGTAAGCCAATAATAACAGGCCCAAATCCAGCTAACCCACGTCCTGTACCGAAAATAAAGTTTTCGGCGGTAGAGCGAGCTTCAGCAGGATAGTTTTCAGCTAAAATTGCTCCAAATCCTCCCATCATTCCATTTGCAAAGAATCCAAGCAATGCACTTCCCCATAATAATAATGTTGAATCAGTGAATAAGAAGAAGTAAATGAGACAGTATACTGTACCGCCAATATAATAGATTGCAAAAGTTTTACGGCGACCAATTTTATCAGCTAGAATACCAAAGATTGCAATTCCAATTAGCATACCGATGGTAGAAATGAACATCCAGCCACTTGCTTTTGCTAATGTATAGTTATATTTATTTGCTAAAATAGTGGGCATCCATGTGAAGATTCCGTAATATCCGAAGTTTTGGATGAACGACATAATAATAAGACCAATTGTTGTAATTGTTACTTTTTTATTGGCAAATAACTTTCGAAGTGGAAATTTTTTTATATGTTTTAGTTGTTCTGCTTCAGTAGTTGTTAATTTACCTGCAGCTTCTTTTTGCAATAGTTCCTTTTTGTAGCGTTGTTTTTGCTCCCATATTTTCGGTTCACTTAAACTTTTACGGACATAGACAGCTAGTAAAGCTGGAATTAATCCAAATAAGAAAACGGCTCTCCATCCAAAGTGTGGGACAATAAATGCTGGAAGGAGTGAAGCAATCAGTACACCAAATTGCCATCCAAGTGCAACAACAGATGTCGCTTTAGCGCGCATTTCTTTAGACCATGTTTCTGTTACGATGGCCATTCCGATTCCGAATTCACCACCAACTCCCATTCCAACTAAAAAGCGCAGAATTAATAATTGCCAGTAGTCTGTTGCGAAATAAATGAGTGCGGTTGCTAGTGAAAACAGTAAGATTGTGAAGGCCATTGTACGAATACGGCCAAATAAATCAGCAATAAATCCAAATAAATAAGAACCAATTAACATTCCTATTGTGGTAGCTAAAGTTAAGTTTCCACCTTCAACAGGACTTAAGTGAAACTCTTTTAAAATATAGACAAGTACGAAAGATAATAGCAACATATCTAAACCTTCTGCTGCATATCCTAGCGCAGAACCAAATAATGTTTTATATCTTTTCGCTTTTGTCTCCTCTGTTGTTTGTTGTACATCAGTAGTGACGTTCATTATTACTCCTCCTTATTTTCTACAGTCGCTATGGAAGAATAACAAAAGGCCTTCTCACCTGATATGATGAGAAGGCCAAAAAAGCATACGTATCCCCAAGAAAAGAACATACGTATATTGTATTCCGACTTCCTTCTCAACCTCACGGGGTTGGGTTAAAGGACTGTATTATATTACTTTATTTTTAGCACTCTTCTATATGTATTGTCAAATAAAGAGGAAGTTATTATGTGTAAAATATTTCAAAAAACATTTCGTTCTTCTTGACGCCGACTTCATTATTTTCCCATAATAAAACTAACTAAATAAAAAGGAATGAATCAAAGATGCTAAATTTAGTACTCATGATGATTGAACGAGTCGGACTTATAGTTATTTTAGGATTTTTACTCTCTCATATTAAAACTTTCAGACGCCTCCTTCATAAACAGGATGGCTATGTAGATAAGCTTAAGCTTATTTGTATTTTTTCGGTATTTACAATTGTAAGCAATTACACTGGGATTGAAATAGCAGGAAATACGATTATGAATGAAAATTGGTTACAAGGTGTTTCATCATCGAGTACCATTGCAAATACACGTATTATGGGTGTTGGAATTAGTGGATTGCTTGGTGGTCCTATCGTCGGAATTGGGGTAGGATCAATTGCTGGTATTCACCGTTATATGCTTGGAGGGACGACAGCTCTAAGTTGTGCAATCTCTTCAATTTTAGCAGGCGTTATAACTGGTTATATCGGATACATTTTTAAAAAATATAACCGTACAATTACCCCTAAGTTTTCAGCGATTTTAAGTGTTTTTATCGTTTCTTTAGAAATGATTATGATCCTATTAATTGTAGAGGATGGAATGAGCATTGTGAAAACAATTGCGATACCAATGATCCTTGTAAATAGTTTTGGAAGTTTTATTTTACTTTCTATGATACAAGCTATTTTGCGTCAGGAAGAGAACGCAAAGGCACTTCAGACTCATAAGGTATTACGTATTGCAGATAAAACGTTACCATATTTTCGCCAAGGCTTAACAGAAGAATCGTGTAAGCATGTGGCACAAATTATTCACCGCTTTACAGGAACAGATGCGGTATCCTTAACAGATACAGAGAAAATATTAGCTCATGTTGGATTAGCATCAGATCACCATATTCCGTCACATAGTTTAATAACTGGTTTGTCGAAAGAAGTGTTACACACAGGGAAAATAATGAAAGCAAAATCACGTGAGGTTATTAATTGTCAACATGAAGGCTGCCCTTTGCAAGCGGCGATTGTTATTCCACTAACTTCACATGGAAATACAATAGGGACATTAAAACTGTATTTCAAAAATCCTAACCAGTTAAATCGTGTGGAAGAGGAATTAGCAGAAGGATTAGCAAAAATATTCTCTACACAACTTGAATTAGGTGAAGCTGAGTTGCAAAGTAAATTATTGCAAGATGCGGAAATAAAGGCATTACAAGCACAAATTAACCCGCATTTTTTATTTAATGCGATTAATACAGTATCAGCTTTATGCCGAACAGATGTAGAAAAAGCAAGGAAGTTATTATTACAGCTTAGCGTATATTTCCGATGTAATTTGCAAGGGGCACGTCAGTTATTGATTCCACTAGAACAAGAATTAAACCATGTACAGGCATATTTATCCTTAGAACAAGCAAGGTTCCCAAATAAGTATGAGGTAAAGATGTATATTGAGGACGAGCTAAAGACAACTTTAGTACCACCATTTGTTCTTCAACTATTGGTTGAAAATGCATTGCGACACGCTTTTCCGAAGAAGCAACCAGTATGTGAAGTAGAAGTGCATGTTTTTGAAAAAGAGGGTATGGTTCATTTTGAAGTAAAAGATAATGGGCAGGGAATTGAGGAAGAACGTTTAGAACAATTAGGAAAGATGGTAGTTTCGTCAAAGAAAGGGACTGGAACAGCTTTATATAATATTAATGAACGTCTTATTGGATTATTTGGAAAAGAAACGATGCTTCATATCGAAAGTGAATTAAATGAGGGGACAGAGATTACTTTTGTTATTCCAAAAAAAGTAGGGGAGGAAGAGCAGATTGTTAAAAGTATTAGTAGTTGACGATGAAATGTTAGCACGTGATGAACTAAAGTATTTATTAGAGAGAACGAAAGAAGTTGAGATAATTGGTGAGGCTGATTGTGTGGAAGACGCATTAGAAGAACTAATGCAAAGTAGACCAGATATTGTGTTTTTAGATATTCAATTATCCGATGATAACGGATTTGAAATCGCCAATATATTAAAGAAGATGAAAAATCCACCTGCAATTGTATTTGCTACTGCCTATGATCAATATGCACTGCAAGCATTTGAAGTAGATGCGTTAGACTACATTTTAAAACCATTTGATGAAGAGCGTATTGTGCAGACATTAAAGAAGTATAAAAAACAAAAACAATCGCAAATAGAAACGAAGCACGAAATAAAGGGGACAGATGTAACAGTAGAGATGCATAAATTAGCATTACCAATTGAAGAATCAATCGTACTTGTTAATATTGAAGATATTGTATATGTAGGACTTGTGGACGGAAAAGTGACAGTAAAAACAATGAGGGAAACATATGTAACACACGATACACTTGTGATTTTGGAAAAGAAGTTGCCGCAAGTAAGTTTCATGCGCATCCATCGTAGTTTTATTGCGAATATTAATCATATTACTGAAATTCAGCCATGGTTCAATTCTACTTATAATTTAATCATGAAAGAAGGATCAAAAGTACCTGTTAGCCGTACATATGCAAAAGAACTCAAGAAGCTGCTTCGTATTTAAGGAGCAGCTTTTGTATTTCATCCTTTTATATTTGTAACTGATTCTGTATATTTGACGCTCTGTTATGTAAACGCTTACTCGGGCGGTTATATCCTATACAATAAAGGTACCAAATCGAAAGAGGTGGCCAAAATGAGTACGAAAAAAGTATATAGTTTCTTATCACAAGCATTCATATTCTCAGCTATTATGTTAATTTCTAATATTATTGCAACACATTTACCAATTCCAATGCCTTCATCGGTAATCGGGTTAGTTATTTTATTTAGTCTATTATGTTTAAAAGTTATTAAATTGGAGCAAGTTGAATCACTCGGAACAGCTTTAACAGGTATTATTGGATTCTTATTCGTCCCATCAGGTATTTCAGTTATTAATTCTCTTGGTGTAATGGGACAATACTTTGTACAAATTTTAACTGTAATTGTTGTAGCAACAGTTATTTTACTCGCTGTAACAGGATTATTTGCACAATTTATTTTAGGAAAAGATGAAAAAGAAACAGAAGATACAAAAGAATTGAAAGTAGTAAATAAAGGACGCAAGCACGGAAAGGTTGCGTAACCATTGTATTTATATATTGTTGGGAGGTAATGAACATGGCAAGCACAATGACTCCATATTTCGGAATCGTCGTTTCATTAATCGCATACGGAATCGGAACATTATTATTCAAGCATTCAAAAGGGTTCTTCCTATTTACACCATTATTCGTGGCGATGGTATTAGGGATTGTATTTCTAAAGGTAGGTAACTTTACTTTTGAAGAATATAATACTGGCGGAAAAATGATTAGTTTCTTCTTAGAGCCAGCAACAATTGCATTCGCTATCCCACTATATAAACAAGTTGATAAGTTGAAAAAATATTGGTGGCAAATTTTATCAGCTATCGTGGTTGGATCTATTTGCTCAGTAATTGTCGTGTTCATTGTTGCAAAAGCAATCGGTTTAGATACAGCAGTAATGAATTCAATGCTACCACAAGCAGCAACAACAGCAATTGCGTTACCAATTTCAGAAAGTATTGGTGGTATTCCAGCAATTACATCGTTTGCAGTTATTTTCAACGCAGTTATCGTATACGCATTAGGAGCATTATTCTTAAAAACATTTAGAGTGAAACATCCGATTGCAAAAGGTTTAGCACTTGGAACAGCGGGTCATGCATTAGGAGTTGCAGTAGGAATTGAAATGGGTGAGGTAGAGGCAGCGATGGCAAGTATTGCTGTAACGGTAGTTGGGGTTGTAACAGTAGTTGTCATCCCAATGTTCATGCCATTCATTGGATAGTAAAACTTACTTAAAAAATAAGAAAAGCAAGCTATTTGTAGGACAGATTTCTACTGATAGCTTGCTTTTTATGTTACAGTAGTGGTAAGACCTATTAAAAAATGTAAGTTTCCTTAAATCTTCATTAATACTATGTAGAATACGTTTTGAATTAGGTCATTGTATTGTAAAATAAGAAGTAGGCTACTATATACCTGGTAAGGTAGGCATATAATGAGTTTATAAAAATCTTAATATGAATGAATAATTAAAAGTAGAAAAGAGAGAGAAATCTACTTATTAACGTTTTAGTTTATAGGACAGGAGAGAGTATTCGTCGATTATGCAAATAAAAAACCTGTTTCAAAGCAAAGGATTCCAGAGGTTACTCGTATTAGTAATACTTGCTCTCGTGTTATACGGGCTGCAAAGTATGTTGAATTTAATATTAATTACGTTTATTCTCACGTATTTAATGGATCGATTCCAAAAGTTTATTTCACGCAAATTAGATCATTTCATGCCTATTAATCGAAAAATTATTATAGCGTTTCTATATGTAATGTTAATTGGTGGAATTGCTATTACGCTATTTAAATATTTACCAGTATTGACGATACAAATTTCACAACTGATTTACCAATTCAATGTATTTTTAAGAAACCCACCAGATAGTGAACTAATTAAGTATGCAGTTAATGCTGTCAATCATATGGAGCTTTCTAAATATGTAGGACAAGGCGTAGACATTTTGTATAAATCGATTACGAATGTTGGTAAATTTGGCCTTCAAGTTTTACTTTCTTTAATTTTGAGTTTGTTTTTCTTATTAGAAAAATCTCGTATTGTCGGTTTTACTGCAAAGTTTAAAGAAAGCAGGCTTGCAATTTTCTATACTGAAATTGAGTACTTCGGAAAGAAATTTGCACGTTCATTTGGAAAGGTAATCGAAGCGCAATTTTTAATTGCTGTTGTTAACTGTGTTCTTTCAGTTATCGCATTATGGATATTAGGATTCCCACAATTATTAGGTTTAGCGTTAATGATTTTCTTGCTTGGCTTAATTCCAGTAGCAGGGGTTATCATTTCGTTATTCCCACTTTGTATGATTGCTTACAATATTGGCGGTATCATGTACGTTTTTTATATTTTGGTTATCGTAACAGTGATTCATGCGCTTGAAAGTTACGTATTAAACCCGAAGTTTATGTCGCAAAAAACAAATTTACCGATTTTCTATACATTTATGGTATTAATCTTCTCAGAACACTTCTTAGGTGTATGGGGATTAATTATCGGTATTCCAATCTTCATCTTCTTATTAGATGTTTTAGACGTGACAAGTGATGAAATGGAGAAGGATGTTGGAAAAAATAAAGTGAAGTAAAGAAAAAGCATCGATGTTCGGTGCTTTTTCTTTTATAATATGATGTTTCTTATGCCATACTGTAAGCAGAACATAGAATAGGGGTGAAGTAATGGCTGTAAATGAAAAGGTAGAATTGGCTACATTTGCTGGAGGGTGCTTCTGGTGTATGGTTTCGCCATTTGAAGAGATGGAAGGGATTATAAAGGTTGTTTCTGGCTATACAGGTGGTCATAAAGAGAATCCAACGTATAAAGAAGTATGTTCAGAAACGACGGGACATTATGAGGCAGTACAAATTACATTTGATGCAAATAAAATGCCGTATGAGGAATTGTTAAATATATATTGGAGACAAATTGATCCGACCGATATTGGTGGACAATTCCACGACCGCGGACAGTCTTATGAAACGGTGATTTTTTATCATAATGAAGAACAACATAAAAAAGCAGAGACCTCAAAAGAAGAGCTTGAGCAGAGTGGACGCTTTTCAAAACCAATTGCGACAAAAATACTACCAGCAGCTACATTTTATCCAGCTGAAGAATATCACCAAGGATACCATAAGAAAAACACATTCCGCTATGAGTTATATCGTAAAGGCTCAGGACGAGATGCTTTTATTAAGCAACATTGGCCAAAGGATAATGCTCATTTAAAAGAAAAACTCAATGAGATGCAGTATTATGTAACACAGGAAAATGGTACAGAACCACCATTTCGAAATGAGTATTGGAACCATAAAGAGGAAGGTCTTTATGTAGACATCGTTTCAGGTGAGCCGTTGTTTACTTCTCTAGATAAATTTGATAGTGGATGTGGATGGCCTAGTTTTACAAAACCAGCGATGTCAGCAAGTGTGAAAGAAAAGATGGATGTGAGTCATAATATGACACGTACAGAAGTGAGAAGTAAAGAAGGAGATTCACATCTTGGGCACGTATTTCCAGATGGTCCAGGACCAAATGGCCTTCGTTACTGTATTAATTCCGCAGCTCTTCGATTTATTCCAAAAGAGGAATTAGAGAAAGAAGGCTATGGCGATTTCCTAATCTTGTTTGGAAATAAAAAATAACCTCGCAGTTAGCGAGGTTATTTTTTTGTTATTTTGTTTTTTTCTTTTTAAATTTGCTTAATACTTCATAAACGATTGGAACAATAAGAAGTGTTAATAACGTTGAACTTGTTAATCCACCAATTACCGTTACGCCAAGTCCTTTAGAAATTAAGCCACTACCTTCAAATCCTAATGCAAGCGGGATAAGAGCACCGATTGTTGCAATTGCAGTCATTAAAATTGGACGAAGGCGTGTTGCACCAGCTTCTAATAAAGCTTCACGTGTTGATAGTCCTTCATTTTCCTTATGAATAACGCGGTCGATAAGCACGATTGCGTTTGTTACAACGATACCGATTAACATAAGCGCACCAATCATTGCAGATACACTTAATGTTTCACCAGAGATTAATAAGGCAACAAGAGCCCCAATAATTGTAAATGGTAGCGAGAATAAAATTGCGAATGGTGCTAGGGCACCACCAAATGTAACGACAAGAACGAAGTATACAATGGCAATCGCAGCTAACATCGCTAGGCCAAGTTGCTTGAATGATTCTTGAATATCTTTAGTAACACCGCCCATAGAAACATCTACACCAGAAGGAAGATCCATTTTATCTACTTCTTTTTGTACTGCAGCAGATGCTTTTGAAACGTCATCAGATGTTAATTTGGCACTAACCTCTGCATAAACACGTCCATCTCGGTGTGTTACTGTATTCGATGTTTCACCTTCTTTTACAGTCATAACATCTTTCACAGCTACTTCATTACCAAGTGGTGTTGTAATTTTGCGATTTGTTAAGTCATCGATTGTTTCATAATTTTGTTTTTCAGCTTCTACATATACATTGATATCTTTACCGTCTTTTTTAATTGTTGTCAGAACAGGGCGATCATGTTGATTAGAAAGTCCCATTCCAATTTGAGCAGCCGTTAAGCCCATTTTACTCAGCTTTTCTTGATCTGCGACTAAAGTGTACTCTGCATATGTTTTTGCAATACTAGAATCTATATCTTTTAAGTCTTTATTTTTCTTCATGATATTTTGAATATCTTTTACGACAGGCTTAATGTCTTCTGAGCTATCTCCATAAACGTATAGTTTAATTTCGTTACTACCGCCACTTGCTCCGAAGTCTTGGTTTTTCCATTCGCCTTTGCCAGACATCTTCTGTAAATCTTTAACGACTTGTTCTTTCTCTTTTTCAAAGTTTTTCGTGTCGTTATCATATTGCACGAAGAACATTGCTTGGTTTGATTGACCAGGACTCATTGGATTCTCTCCACCTAATGAGAACTGAATTGTTTTGACGTCTTTATTATCTTGGAAGTGCTTCTCAGCTTTTGTTGCAATTTTTTCAACGTCTTCTAACGTTTGACCTGGTTCAGGATTATATGTTGCAATAATCATTTTTTCTTCTTCAGAAGGTAAGAAACTTACACCGATAACTGGTACAAGTGCAAGACTACCAACTAATAGAAGGACAGCGATACTTGATGTAATAATTTTGTGATTTAAAGCCCATGCAAGTATGCGTTTATACCCATTTGCTAATTTACTTGGTTTTTCTTCATGATGTACTTCTTTTTCCCTCATGCTCTCTTTCTTAAATAAGGAATGAGCTAGCATCGGTACGATTGTAACTGCTACTAGTAATGATGCTAATAAAGCGAAGACGATAGTTAAGGCGAATGGTAAGAACATTTCACCAATCATACCTTTTACTAGTCCAAGCGGTAAAAATACAGCAATTGTTACAATGGTGGAAGACATAATCGGGATAAACATTTCTTTCGTAGCTTCACGAATTAAATCTTTTCCACGTAATTTCTCTTCTGATAACGACATACGTCGGTAAATATTTTCAATAACAACAATTGAGTCATCGACAACGCGGCCTATAGCAACGGTCATTGCTCCAAGTGTCATAATGTTAAGCGTAATATCCATTTGCTTTATGACTAAAACAGCAATTAATAAAGAAAGTGGTATTGAAACGACAGAAATTAACGTTGTTCGAATATTTCGTAGGAACAGCATAATAATAACAATCGCAAAGATAGCACCGAAAATTGCTTTGCTCAGCATTGTTTCAACTGATTTTTCAATAGGTGCACCTTGGTCGAATGTTGAAATGATCTCTAAATCTTTATATTTTTTCTCAAGATCTTTTACTTTATCTTTTACTGCATTTACAACATCAACTGTATTTGCATCAGAGGCCTTCACAATTTGAATTCCAATTGCTTCTTTTCCATTTGTTCGAGAAATAGATTCTGCTTTCCCAACTTCTTTAATGTCAGCAATTTCGTCTAATGTAACTGTTGGAATCCCGTTCATAGCAGCTGGATTCATTTGCGGCGTTTGTGAACCAGCGCCAGCATTTTGACTACCTTGACCGTTAGGTGAGGAAGGTATAGCTGGGATTTTAAGTTCTTTTAACGCTTTAATCGTTGTAATATTGCCATCTACAACAACTGATTTTTCCGTGTCTTTAAATGTGTATAAGCCAAGTGGTAAAGATACATCCGATCCCTTAATCACATTTTTTACGGTATCTTCACTTAGTCCTAGTTCTTTCATTTTATCTTTCTTGAAGACAAGCTGTACTTCATCTACTTGTTGGCCAGCAATTTGAACAGATGCAACACCATCAAGTCCTTTTAATCCTGGTACAACATTTTTTTCTACATTTTCAGTTAAGGTAGCTAAAGATTCATTCTTACTTGCCACGCTTAACGAAATAACTGGAAAGGCATTGAAGTTTACTCGTGAAACTTTAGGATCTTTAACACCTTCTGGGAGTTTTACATGTGTGAGAGCTTCTTTAATTTCTGTTTCTGCTTTTTCCATATTTTTATCAAAATCGTATTCTACTTGAATAGAAGATGCGTTTTGAAAAGATGATGAACTCACAACGTTAACACCGCTTAAATTTTGTAGTTGTTCTTCCATCGGCTTTGAAACTTTATCAGCTACTTCTTCTGGTGTAGCACCAGGATAGACCGTAGTTACTGTCACAATCGGTGTTGTAATATCAGGGATTGTTTCCAGCTTCATATTGAGTCCAGAGTAGATCCCCGCAATAGTAACAATAATGGTTAGTAGCCAAACTGCGAACTTATTTTTTAACGAGAAATTGATGATTTTGTTCATGTTTGCGCTCCCTTTTTATTATATTGACCAACTGGTCAGTCTAATACATAATATAACTGACCGTTCGGTCAATCGTCAATAAAAAGAGATGGTATAATACATTTATAATAAGATGCGAGATTAAATTTAGGAGAGAAGATATGAAAGAAAAAGAGCGTTTAATTATAGAATCGGCTATGAAGTTATTTGCTACTAAGGGTGTAAATGCGACATCAGTGCAGGAAATTGTGACAGCTAGTGGTATATCTAAGGGAGCTTTTTACTTATATTTTAAATCGAAAGATGAGCTTTTATTAGCGACACTTCGATATTATTATGACAAAATCCAAAAGAAAATGCTGGATATTGAACAAGAGTCTTTATTACCACGTGAAAAATTTGCAAAACAATTACATTGTCAGTTTAATGATATACAAAAGCATAAAGAATTTATTATTATGCATGCGAGAGAAAATGCGATTCCGTTTAATAAAGAAGTAGAAGAATTTATGATGCGGATGAAGTTAGAGTCTCATGCATTTTATCGGAATAGTTTATTGTCCATTTATGGTGAAAAGGTTATGCCATATTTATTGGATTTAGTAATTATGGTAGAAGGCATATGCCGTGGGTATTTAGAATTAATTATTTTACAAGCACCAGAAATTGATTTATCGTATGTAGCTGCTTTTATTTTAAAAAGAGTAGATAATTTAGTAGATGGCTTAGTAGAATCTTCGGAAGAACCTATTTTACATGAAGAAAAGCTTGGAGAATTCCTTTGTAAATCAGAGCTTATTAAGGAACAAGTTAAAGAACATTTTTTAAAAGAGATTATTGTATTTAAGCGCACTTTAGCTGATCAATTAGAGGATGATGAGCTGTTGGTTACATTAGATATTTTAGAGGCGGAAATACGATTGCTTAATCCAAGAATTCCGGTAATTAGAGGTATGTTAGCAAATTTAGAGGCGTATCCGGAATTAAAAGAATTTCGATTACGCCTTATAGGATACTATAATATAAAAAATTCTTAATAAAAATAAGTAAAAAACTCCTTGTCTACACAAGGAGTTTTTTCTTAAAGACTACTTACTATTTTGAGACCATTCTTCAACATCCCAAACTTTTGTGATCCAATCTTCATAGAAGTCCGGTTCGTGACATACAAGGAGAATTGTTCCTTTATATGCTTTCATAGCCTTCTTAAGTTCCGCTTTTGCTGTAACATCAAGATGGTTTGTCGGCTCATCAAATAATAGCCAGTTACTTTCCTCACCCATTAGCTTACATAAACGAACTTTTGCTTGTTCTCCACCACTTAATTGGCTTAATGGGCGAGAAATATGTTCATTTTTTAATCCGCATTTTGCTAACATCGCACGAATTTGATGCTGGTCTAGGCCAGGGAATGTATTCCATACATCATCAATTGGTGTTATATTATCAGCTTTAACTTCTTGTTCAAAGTATGCAGGCTCTAAGAAGTCACCAAGACTTGTTTTACCGCTTAAAGGTTTAATTTTACCTAAGATTGTTTTTAGCAACGTTGATTTACCAACACCGTTACATCCAACAATAGCAATTTTTTCACCACGTTCAATCGTCATTGATAGCTTTGGTAGTAGCGGATGTGTATATCCGATTTCTACATTTTCACCTTCAAAGACGAAGCGACTACTTGCACGACTTTCTTTAAATGAGAATTCCGGTTTAATTGCTGTTTCCGGACGATCAATAAGCTCCATGCGATCAAGTTGTTTTTGACGACTCTTTGCACGACCTGTCGTTGAATAACGAGCTTTGTTCTTTGCAATGAAGTCTTCTTGCTTTTTGATAAACTCGCGCTGTTTTTCATAAGCGTTTATATGTTGATTTTTATTGATTTCTGCTAGTTCTAGGAATTTTTCATATGTCGCTGTATAGCGTGTCATTTTTGTGAATTCTAGATGGAAAATAACATCAACACATTTGTTCATAAATTCCGTATCATGAGAAATTAATAAGAATGCATGTGGATATTCTTTCAAATAATTTGTTAACCAATGAATATGTTCAACGTCTAAATAGTTAGTAGGTTCATCAAGCAATAACACTTCTGGCTGTTCAAGTAATAGCTTTGCAAGCAATACCTTTGTACGTTGTCCACCACTTAATGCTGAAACATCACGATCTAAACCAATTGCATCAATTCCAAGACCACGTGCAGCCTCTTCAATTTTCATATCTAGTAAGTAGAAACCACCTGCTTCAAGTGCATCTTGTATTTCTGCCATTTGCTCAAGAAGTTCTTCTAGTTCTTCTGGTGTAGCAGTTCCCATTTTTTCTGTAACTTCATTTAAAGCTTTTTCCTTTTCGAATAACGGTAAAAATGCATCCGCTAGTACGTCACGGATTGTACGCCCAGGTGTTAAAACAGTATGCTGATCTAAGTAGCCGTAATGTGTGCCCGGTGTCCATTCTACGCGACCTTGGTCATGAATAAGCTGACCAGTAATGATATTCATGAATGTTGATTTACCAACACCGTTTGCACCAACTAATCCAACGTGCTCACCTGCTAATAATCGCATAGATACATCTTTAAATAATGTACGATCGCCAAATGTATGTCCTAATTTTTCAACTGTTAATAAGCTCATAGTATCCTCCGTCCAACTTGAAATAGTACCTTGAATCATGATACTAAATTCTTTCATATAATGCTATCATTTCAAAATGTATATTTTTTCAAAAGAAGTGTTTGTAAATGTTAGTATATAAAAAAGTTACTTCTCCTACAGAAGTAACTTTTTGGTTATGCCTTTTGTTTAACTTCACTAACTTTCTTTTCAGCTACAATAAAATGCGGTCTACGTTTTGTTTCATAATAAATACGACCGATATATTCACCAATAACACCTAGGAATATGAGTTGAATACCGCCAATAAATAGTATAGCGGAAATGAGAGTAAAGTAACCAGGAACTTCCACACCACCGAGGATGATTTGAACGAACGTAGTGATTACGTATAAAAGTCCTAAAATGGTTGTTAGTAATCCAAGATATATAGATAGACGTAACGGTTTATTATTGAATGAAATTACACCATCAATTCCATAATTTAATAATTTCGAGAAGGTCCATTTACTCTCTCCATCAGAACGTAATACATTTTCATATTCAATGATTAATTCGTTATAACCGATCCAAGAAAATAAGCCCTTTGAAAATCGGTTGTATTCACTTAAAGATAATAAAGAATCTACTGCTCTTCGACTTAAAAGTCTAAAGTCACCAATACCGTCTACTAATTCAATATCTACAAATTTATTCATCACTTTATAGTAAAGACGAGAGACGAAAGAGCGAACGGGTGAATCACCAGTTCTTGTTCTTTTTGCAATGACTTGGTCGTAGCCGTCGTTATATCCTTCTAACAGTTCTTTTATTAACGTAGGAGGGTGTTGTAAGTCAGCATCCATAATAACAATTGCATCGCCTGTAGCATATTTTAAACCAGCTAACATTGCAGCTTCTTTTCCGAAGTTTCGACTAAATGATATGTAGTGTACCGATGAATCTGCACTAGCTAAATCACGTAAAATATTTAAAGTATCATCTTTACTACCATCATTAACAAAAACAAATTCATAATCGGTAGTTAATTTATGAATTTCAAGGGAAGTCTCTGAATAAAAGGCTCGAAGCACCTTTTCTTCATTGTAGCATGGTACAACTATTGAAAGGATCATGTTTGACACTCCTTGTTTGTAGTGGATTAAAATAATATTTAGATATTATTTTAGGAAGCTATCTAAATAGATAGCTTCATGATTCATTAAGTGCTCATTATTGCTTTTTAAAAGAAAATTTTCGTCGTGCTTTTGGATTTTTGAAAATTAGTAAAGCTATACAGATAATTAGTGAGATGATTGATATAGTCATACCTAATTTGAAGTAAGGTGTAACGTAAGTCATTTCGATTACATGTGAACCTTTTGTAATTGGAACACCGATAAAGGCAGAATTCGCTTTCGTAAATTCTGTTTCTTTCCCATCAATTTTTATAGTCCAGCCTTTACTATATGGGACAGATAGATATAAGAGCCCGTCTTTATTTGATTTGATATCCCCTTTTAAATAATTGTTCTTATAATAAATATTTTCAAGCCTATTTTCAGTTAGTTTTTTTGTTTCTTTTTGTATACTTTCATAGTTTACAATATTTGCTTGCAAGTCACCTAATTCATACTCACCTGCCATATCAATAGAGATAGTTAGGTTTTCTGGACGCTCATTGCCCAAATTGTAAACAAACCTTTCTAACGGATAAGAGTATGCACCAGCATCGTCCCCTTTTCCTATCGTTTTTCCATTAACAGTTGCATTGAATGTGCCTGCATTTTTTAATTTTAATTCTATCAGCAGATCACCAGGTGTATCAGGATAATTGATAGGTACAATCATATTTCCAAAGCCATGAACAATTAGTTTATTTTCTTGTTTTTTCATGTTTTCGAATTTTGCTTTTTCCGTTTTAATAGATACTGCCTTTGATTTAAGGTCTTGTTTATTAAAATGGTTTAATGAAAATTCTTTTGTATTATTAACGACAACAGCATGTAATAATAATTGATCACGCTGAGCGAAGTTTAATTTAGAAAATTCTTCTTCACTTATAGCCGAATCATATACATATCCTAACGGTAAAGCATAGTCATTTTTGTAAATATTATATGGTCCTACTTGCTGTAATAGTTTATATCCATAAGGTACATTCTTTGAATCTGTATCAGCACTTAATACGCGATATTTTATACCTAGCATATTTTCGAGTAGTAGTCGACTATCAGCTTGATAAAACATTGAAGGTGTATCGTACATTTGGAATACGCCATATTTATTTTTCATAAAGTCATGGACATAATAATTAACCAAGCTTTGATACGTACTTACGCCATGATATCCTTGTAGCATTGGTGTGTTATATTCGCTATATGGATTCAGAATACGATAAAAGTCTTTATCATTTTCTTGTATGTAGCGAATTGCAGCAATTTCTTCTTGATTATCATAGCCTGGTTCGTGTAACTTTTCAGTTGAAATCTGGCTCTGTCCGTAAACTGTGCTAAGTATATTATTCGCATACATATAATTCATAGAAATTGTGCTAACGAGTACGTTCAATACAACTAAAAATTGTATGAAAGGTTTAGAAATATAACGCCATAAACATACTGTAATAACAGAAAGAACGACAGTTCCGAGTAAAATGTTATCAACGTCTTGTAAAGGTTTATCAGTTACATTTATATTTGCCTTTCTATAAAATGCATAAATGAATAATCCAATAGACACTAATAAACTTATTAAATAAGGTAATTTGTAGTCTTTCTTATGAATAATCATCCAATCTAGAATGTATGCAATTGTTTGGGCAATTACAAATACAAATAAATAAAACCATCTAGATTGCATTGCTGAAAAACCATTAAACATAGAATATGTATATGGAAGCATAAACAGAATGAACATGAATAACGTAAAGAATACTTTATTCTTAACGAGTTTATCACGTATAAACATTCCAAATACGATTAAGAATAAAATTAAAGCTGGTAAAGCTAATTGATGATTTTCAGCATTATACATGAAGAAAATATTTTCCATTAAATCTTTATAAAATTTATCTTCAAATAATAATGGTATCTCAAACTTTTTTGATAGTCGATCAGCGCTAAATACGGCATTAACTGATGGGAGGAAGCAAACGGCGGCTAAACCGAGTGATAATCCGTACAATAAACCGATTCTAATATAATAAGTTAGAAAAGAGACAATCGTTTTATTTTGTTGTGTCGCAAAGTATTGGAATAATGCATAAATAAATATGAAAATACTTGTGATAAAAGCAAAATAAAAGTTTGATGCTAACATTAAAGTAGCAGCGATTAGGAAAAGGCCGTGTTTCTTTTCAATAATATATTTATCAAGTCCCCATATTACTAATGGTAAAAATACAATGGCATCAGCCATGAAATCCCATAGTAAAGAGTGGCGGATGAAAGTAATACAGCCACCATATATAATAGCAGCAACAAAAGATGAGAATGCTGTTTTATTATGGTAACGTAAAGAACCATACATGAATACCATAGCTAAAAAGTTTTTTAAAATACTCATGTATAATTTCACGTCATATACTTGCTCAAGACTTAGTTTAGGTAGTAACAGTGTAATCCAGAAAAACGGTGATGTGCTGTAATAATAACTAAACTCTCCAAATAAATCTCCACCTAATCCATAATCAAAAGACCAAAAAAGGTTGCCATCTTTAAAGGCATGTTGTAGAAGAAACGTAAAAAAGCCAAATTGACGTAACGCATCCCCTGTACCAGAAAAGGCTTGATTAGATGTTAAAAAGAAATAATGAAAAGCAAAAGCGCACAATAATAATATTGGTATAATTATCATTGTTTTCTTGGAAAAGAATTTATTATTCGGCTTTATGCTCATAAAAATTGATAATCCTCCTTTGAAAGTCGTTACATGTAGCAACTAGTTTTTAGGTAGCATATAAAAACACACCAATTTTTAAAGGTGTGTTCTTTAGTTTTAACATGAGAAAATATATATTTTTGTTGAAGCATATATATTTTTACAAGCGTTGAATTTCATAGTTTATATATAATTTAGTATAAGGCATTTTCAGAAAGTAAGTCAATTTGAGCTGGAATATATAGCATTTTTTTACTGAAGAAAAATGATGGTATATAAAAAAAGCAAAAAGCTTTTCCATTTTTAAATAGGAAAAGCTTTTTGCTTTTAAGCATGTTTGCGAATGAGCTTTTGTTTTATAAACCCTAAAACAAATCCACGTATTTGAGGATCAATTCCAATTCCAATTATACCGTATAGTATACCAGTAAGAGTTAAAGCAATTAGTGGCGGTAAGTTGATTAATGCAATTCGGTATATACCGTAACTAATAATAAAGGCTAAGGAATTAAATATAATTCCTTTAACTAATAATTGCATGCCTTTACGAATAAAGAGGGTAAATCCGATTAATAGTGTAATTTCGGTAAGGATAGCTGCGGCAGCTGCCCCCATCATTCCATATTTACTACCTAATACAATATAACCTATGATGGCAACAACTAATCCAATAGTCATTGTTGTTGCACGTTTCCATTGCTGGCCAATCGTTGTTAAATTATCGGCTAGTGGATAGTTAATTGATTGTAAAATAACCATAAACGCTAGAATAGCAAGAGCGTCACCGGCGGGAGCGTATTCTTCTCCTAATAAACTAACAATCCAGAAACTTGGATCCGCAATAAAGGGGATAGAAATTCCCATTCCTAAAAAAGACATAAGTTTTAATTCAAAACTTGATAATTTTCTATGTTCTTCAATATTTTTCTCATTACCAAAAGCAAAAAGCCTTGGATAAAAGGCCGCTGCAATTACCCCAGGTATTTGATATAGTACAGCAGGTATTTTAGATGCAGCACCAAAGAATCCAACTTGATTATACGTTGAAACCTTTTCTAATATAATAGGGCCCAATTGTGGTAAGAGCATAATGATGATGCCATTGATTGTAAAAATAAGTAGTTGATCTAAAATGCCTTTATCCCAACCCTTATGGACCTTCGTATAACGTATTGTCATTATAAAGGCGATAACACCTGTTACAAGACTAGATACCCCGTACATGGCAGCAACCATCATAAGTGACCATTGGAAAGACATCCCTAGTAATAGGGCAGCAGCAGCAGTTACACCTTGTAGTACAGAAATAATAGCTGTAAATTGCATGCGTTCTGTTACTTGGAAGTAAGCCATTCCAACACCTTGTAAGGTTGCTCCGAACATTGTTGGTAGAACAACCCAATATACCATCGCGCGTAAGTAAGCATCGGGATAGAAGAACTGGGCAAAAATAGCGAAAAGTACAGAAATTACGATAGCTAATATTAAACGAATACGTAAGTAACTACTTATTAGCACGCTAATATTAGCATCGCTTCTCGTTCCTTCACGCATAAACGTATGTGTTAAACCTGCATCTGTAAAGTAACAAATAACAGCTGAAACTGCTAACGCAGTTGTAAACATACCGTAATCACTTGGAGAAACATACCTTGCAAAGAAAATTGTTGCAATAGCCAGTACAAAACGGACAGTAATGTTTCCTACAAACAGGTAGGATGCGTTTTTTAGAATTTTATTTGTTTTCATGAGAAAAGACCTTTCTATTCTTTAGGACCCGGTTAGCTTGTCCTATTTGTAAATTTGATTTGTTCACAGAAAGAGAGAGTATCGTTATATTTTCAGTTTAAGAAAACAGAAATTTAATTCGTACAAACCAAAGCATTGCATATAGTTTTTTACTACGTTTTCCATTCTTTGAATAGATTTTACGGCAATATTTCTTTATATCTTTTTTGATTAATTGAACTTGTGATTTATCTAATTGAGAGTTTTCTTTAATATATATACAAGCGTTATTGATGACTGTATAAGGGAATAAATAAGTCTCAAGAATCTCAATCAGTGACTGAGGGTCTTTTGTAATGAAATCTTGAGATTTATTATGTACCCAATCTTTCATACGATTGAATACTTCTAGCTCTTTTGTCGTTTTTAATTCATAATCTTTATACTTAGAAGAAAGATTTCCTTCTGATAAGATTCTATAATAAGTTAAGTATTCATCGACATAACATACATTTGTCACACTCATAAGTTTAAATAAAAACTCTAAATCTTCGCCCCAACTACATCCTGGTGTAAAACGAATGTTATGATTCATTACGATGGATCGTTTGAAAATCCAAGTACTTGTTTGAGCAACAACTTGATGTGTTAGGAATGCTTTTGCCATATCACCTTTAATAAAGTTTGTTGTATGTTCAACCTTCTCGCCTGTTTCTTCGTAGAAATTCATATAACCACAATAGCACGCGTCCATTTCGTTTTTATGCATACTTTCGACTTGCTTCTCAATTTTAGTTGGATGCCATAAGTCATCACTATCAAGAAAAGCGATATATTCTCCGCTAGCATTTTCGATACCTGTATTACGGGCTACCGAAACACCTTGGTTTTTTTGATGAACGTATTTTACTTGCCCTGGGTATTTTTCAGCAAGGTTTTTCACAATAGAAGGTGATTGATCTTTACTTCCATCATCTACAATTACAATTTCAATGTTTTTATATGTTTGATCTAGTATTGACTGCATCGTTTCTTCAATATATTTTTCCGTGTTATACAGGGGTATGACAACAGAAACAAGTTGCTTTTGTTCCATCATAGAATTTTTATCTCCTCAAGTTTTTTATGTCTTGCATCATATATACAAGCCTTTTGGAAGGAAGAAGATTACAAGAACATCTGTATAAGTTTAACGCATATAAACTTTGTAAATCAACTTTCTATTGTTGTACTTTGTATAAAAAGTATTTATTATAGAACGTATTGTGTTGTAAAAATATAGAAATATATTTTGAAAATTATGTATCTGAAGGGAGAAGATGAGATGTTAGGGCGATTTACTCGCAAATCTAATATAATCCTTTTAGGGATTATTATGATAGTCGGTTTTGCACTTCGTTTTGCAACTTTACAAACACATGGTGCAGATCTATCTATAGCTAGCGATGATATAGGTTATCAAAAAACGGCAAATATTTTATTGGAAACAGGGATGTTAACATATCATGAACCAGATAAACCAACGATTCATATTATGCCGGGTTTTCCAGCTTTATTAGCTGTTGTATTTTATTTTTTTGGAAATGGCAGTGAAGGTCTTTTTGTAGCAAAATTAATTATTATCCTATTAGGGGTACTTAGTATTTTGCTAACTTATAAGATTGGTACTTATTTATTGAATTCTGCTGCAGGATTAATAGGTGCTTTCTTATTAGCTGTGTATCCTCCAGAGATTGTTATGGAAAATTTAACTTTAACAGAAGGGCCGTTTCTATTCCTTTCATTAGGATTAGTATATTGGAGTTTAAAATTAGCTGATACTCATAAAACGAAACATCTTCTGATTGTATTAATTTTCTACTTTTTAGCACTGTACCTCCGTGTACAAATTGCCTTATATCCAATCTTACTATTTGGGTATCTTTTAATGAAACGCTACCCATTCCGTATTATGATGAAGCAAGCGATTATAAGCATAGGAATAGGACTTATCGTACTTGGACCATGGTGGGCTCGCAATTACATTCAATTTGATAAATTTATCCCACTAACTGCTGGGGCAGGGAATCCGTTATTACTTGGAACGTATCAAGGGAAAGGTTACCCAGAAGGTAAGGATATGGGGGAACTTGAAATAGAGTTACATGCAAAATACCCTAATCTTGAAGCACATGAATTTATGGAATTAGAAGAAAAAATAGCGATTGATAAAATGAAGGAATGGTGGAAAACTGATAAGGAATCTATGATAGAGAGTTATTTAGTTTTGAAGCCAGAAATTCTTTGGAAAAAACCGTATTATTCTATAGAACATAATATTGAAGTATTCAATGTTTCTGCAAAGGATATGAATGAAATATATAATTTTATTAAGACGACGTTTTTAATATGTACAGTACTTTCATTTATTTTCCTTTTAAAAAGGTGGAGAGAGACTACATTTTTATGGTCAATCCTTTTATTGCAAACAGCTTTAACATGTTTTTATGTTGCATATGAACGATATGCATTACCGTTAATACCATTCTTATTTATTATAATTGGAGTTGGGACCGTGGCAACTGTTATGAAAATTAGTAAATTATTAATTAGAAAAAAATAGTTTGCAATAAAAAACATCTTAATTTTTTTAAAAAAAATTAAGATGTTTTTTTGTATATATTCATATTTGAATGGAAATCTATTTGTTATCAGTTTCAGTTTGTGTTTGTGTTACTTTTAATTTTTGCTTTAATAACGCATAATCTTGCGTTAACGTTACAAGTTGATGATGTAATTTAGAAATTTTTCTTGTTAAGTCAAAAATTAATATGAAACAGAATAATAGTCCAAATAAGAATAAAACAGATGGAGGATATTCTACGTGTAATAGTTGGCCAATCCAATTTATAATTTTTTCAGTAGAACTTAAAATAGCCATTGCAACACAAACAAAAATCCATAAAATAGCATATTTAGTTTCTAAAGCTCCACGACGAATGGAATTAATAATTAATAAAAATAATAATAGAATGAAGATAAATGAAAAGGTAATTATAGGCATTTATTATCAACCTTTCACAATTTTTTGCATCAATATAGCAAGGCTTACTTTAATCATGTAATATGCAGATTTAAGAGGTGTGATAGAAGATTGTCCCCCTTGACGCTCTTGCATATTTACGGATATTTCATTAATGCGTAATTTTTTCTTTTTTAAATGAATAAGGACTTCTGGTTCTGGATAATCTTTTGGATAATTATGTGCAAAAATCTTAATTACTTCTCTATTGATAGCACGATACCCAGAAGTTGGATCCATAAAGGTTTGTTTTGTTAGTACTTTCAGTAGAGCAGTAAAATAAAAAATACCAATTCTTCTGGAAATACTACCTTTATAGGCTGTTTTCTCTGTAAAACGTGAACCTAGCACCATATCGCATTGGTCTTCAGCAATAGGTTTTATAATTTTGTACAAATCATCAGGATTATGTTGCCCATCAGCATCGAACTGAATCGCAATATCATATCCATTCTCATAAGCGTATTTATAACCAGTTTGTACAGCTGAGCCAATACCTAGGTTATATGGTAAGTTCACAAGGTGAACAGGAAAATCATTTACGATTTGAGCTGTTTTATCATGTGATCCATCATTAATAACGCAAATGCTTAATTCTGTAAAATGCTGTTTTAGTTTTAATAATCTTGTTAATGTATCTGCAATTGCTTCTTCCTCGTTATACGCAGGAATAATAATTAACGTTTTTGGTATTGAAATTGGTACCTCAATAGACATTATCGCACCATCCCTTATATACTTAATTATATTATAGTTATTTTTAAACGAACCTTATCTAATATACCATTAATAGTATAGCAAAATAAAGGAAAAACTGGTGGATTATTTTAGGAGACAAACAGTAAATAAAAGATAAGAGGTGGAATTTTTTACAATAAAAAATACATGCAAGGATGAAATAAACCTGTGCATGTATGAAGTGAGAGTATTGTATTAAATATTCCAAGGTTTATTTAAAGTTAAAACCTCAGCCATTTCTTTGCTTTTTAAACGTCCTTTTTTTCTATTTTCCGCACGTTCTGAACCGGTTGTGTATAACCAATGTTCTTCCTCAGTTTCAGGTAGTACTTGTGGTACGGACGAAGGTTTTCCATCTTTTATTGCTACAAATGTAATGAAGCAAGTAGCAGCAATTCTACGCTCGCCTGCTAATAAATTTTCTGCAATTACTTTTACGAAAACTTCCATTGAAGATTTCCCTGTATAACATACGAATGCTTCATAACAAACAGAATCAGCTTGGTGAATTGGAGTTAAAAAATCAACTGAATCAATAGATGCTGTTACGCAATGTTTACGACTATGTCTTGCAGCCGCAATTGAAGCAATACTATCAATTTCTGCTAATAATTTCCCCCCAAAAAGTGTTTGGTGATTATTTAAATCGTTAGGAAAAACACGTGTTGTCTTAATTGCTTTAGATTCTCGCATGAATTTCTTTTCCATATATTCAGCCCCTATAGTCTGTTTTCAATCAGAATAATATGTGTAAGCTTAGTACTCATATTAGATATTTAATGAAGTAAAGTGTAGTCCAAAAGAGTATTATTTAAACTTCTGTATTTGTATTCATGTAACTGAAAGAAAATTTATTTTATCTAAAATGTAGTGTAAAAGAGGATTCGCTTACATTGCAAGTAAAAAGTAATGACTATGTATTTGTCATAGAAATTCTCTATCAGCCGTGTACCCATTCATGATAGAATCGTTTTGTTATGAATGGAAATAGAGGTGCAATGGACATATGAATCATATACAAACAAATTTTTCATCTTTCTTCAATAAAATTACGATCGGTGCGATGTTCGCATTTTTTGTTTATAGTTGTTGGGCAGCATTTGAGACAAGTAAGCAATTCTTTGGAGGAAGTACAACAAGTGTAACAATCATATTGGCAATTTTCGTCATACTTATTTTGTTAGTGGCATCAATTCTACAATATCGTTTTACAGATAAACAATTTCTTATTTTTCTTATAAGTATATCTATAGTTGTGAGGCTTAGTATGCTGTTATTTGTAGATGCTCCAATAATTGGTGATATGAAAGTGATGTATGAGTCTGCAAAGCAGATTGCAATTGGTAATAATATAGAGACTGTAACTCATTTGCCTTTTATTATATATGAGTCAGTAATTATTCGTATATTTGGTGATACATTATTCGCTTTACAACTATTTAATGTGTTATTTTGCGCAGGAACCGCATTTTTTATTTATCGTATTGCAGCAATGGTTTCTGGAGAAGAATGCGGTCGTATTGCTTCTATCTTTTATGCTCTGTATATTCCAAATATATTCATGAGTTCCGTATTAACTCCTGAGTCACTTGCAATATTTTTATTTTATTTTGCTTGTTACATACTTTTATATAAAGGATTAGATCATCCTTATATGTGGGTGTTTTCAGCGATTTTATTTGCATTTAGTAATATGATTTTCCCAATGGGATTATTTCTTCCTATTTTTATCACGTTATATGTATTATTAATCGAAGTATTTCAATCAGCAACGAAACAAAAGGTGTTACTAAAGATGGTGGGGATACTTATTCTATTTTATAGTGCCCATTTTGGTGTGAATTATGGAATTAAGACAA
Source organism: Bacillus sp. TE8-1 (assembly GCF_008368855.1). Classification (NCBI taxonomy): domain Bacteria; kingdom Bacillati; phylum Bacillota; class Bacilli; order Caryophanales; family Bacillaceae; genus Bacillus; species Bacillus sp. TE8-1. Next base: position 79,423 of record NZ_QPET01000003.1, read on the forward strand.
TGGGAATGTCACAATATACGATTGCGAATGAGACGTATGTTCAATCTGTTTTAATTGGAAAAACGCAACATGAAGAAAAAATATCGAAAAATCAAAGTGTAACAGAGCATATTGATCAAAAGTTAAAAGAGATTGAGGGAGAAAGATTTAAACTTTTAGAACCGATGATAAATCAGTTTTCAGATGAGGGGATAAATTCTATTCTTTTCAAATATGAAAAACTGATATATATAGCCGTAACATTGTTTATGACTATAGCTCTATTACACTTCCTTATTAAGAAACAACAAAATGAGGGATATATGTTGTTCTTATTTTTAATTAGTGGATACGTATTGTTAAAGCTCTTCCAAGTAGATATGGCATATTACAATGTAATTATGCCAGCATTGTTTATTTTGCAGAGCTTTGGTGTTTATATGAGTTATGTGTATTGTCAAAAAATATTTTTCAGAAAATAAAAAGAATCCATTCTGGATTCTTTTTTTGATGGAAGATGAAATTTAGTAGTTAGTACAGATGAAAAGTATGCTTGACTACTAAATTTCATCTTATCGATTTAGTTCTAGTTGCAAATTATCGGCTGTTAGAGCCATTTGTGAGGAATCATCTTGAATTCCTTTCATTACTTTTGAAATAGCTTGTAGCTCGTGTTCAATTTTCTTATTCTGTTCTTTTGAGTTAGACATATCTTTTACAATTTCTTCGAAGTATCGATCTGTTGCTGACATACTATCCGTTCCTTCCGATACGAGAGAGCTAATTTGTTTCACGGAAGACGAGACACGGGTAATTTGTTCATTTGTTTTTTCGACGAGCTTTGTAACGTTAAATATAGATTCTTTCGTTTGCTCTGATAATTTTCGGATTTCACCAGCAACAACAGAAAACCCTTTCCCAAATTCTCCAGCACGTGCCGACTCAATAGCAGCATTTAGTGCGAGTAAATTTGTTTGCTCCGCAATCGATTTAACAATATCTATGATTTCATTAATTTTGTTAGAAATATTGAGAAGTTCATGAGTATCTGTAATAATCGTTTCCATATTCATTTGAATAGATCCCATTCGTTTGTTTTGCTGGTTTAATTGTTCTTTCCCTTTATTCGCTTTTTCTTCAGATGTTGTAGCTAATGATGTACCTGTTTTAGCAATCTCTACAATAGTTTCAGATTTGGCGGTTAGTTTTTGAATAGAAGAGCTTGTTTTTTCAGATACAGCAGCTAGTTCTGTTGCGATATGCGTAATTGTCATAGCAGTTAATTCTTTTTCTTTCTCATGCTCTTTTTGCATTCTTTCATATTCAGATTCATAAGCTGCAAGAACAAGTTCTTGTTCAAGAGTGAATAATTTATTTATAACATTTATAGAATATGAAAAATCATCGATTGTCGTTATTTTTGTTTGCAAAATCTTCATGATAGAGCGGAATAATTCTTGATAAGCAGCAGTATACCATTTTCGATGTAAACCAATTTGTACATGCCTTTTGGCAATCCTAACACGCTGTTCAATAAAATCTTCATGCATATTGCCGCTGAATAATTCTTTAATATGTGTTTTTAAAGTTTGTTTTAGTTTTGGAATAGAGCTGTAACGCTCAATAATAGTAATTAAATTAGGTTGTTTTGTAATGTTGGCATAGAATTTTTCAGTAATCCAATCAATTTCTGCATAAATAAAAGGCTGTAGTACTTTTACAACTTGTAAATCTTCTTTTGAAATATGTAGCATATCCATTTGAATTTTTAATTCAGAATTAGTAGGTACATTAAAAGTTATTTGTTGGTTCTTACTTAATTCGATTATACTGGCATTTGTTTTATTAATATTTTTTTTGAAAACCCCAAGCATCATTCTTCCCCCTGTATATAAAACGTTTTCAATTTTAAAACTAATATAGAGTAATTATAATATATTATTACTCTATATTAATTCTTAGAATAATATAGAGTAATTATATATGCTTATATATAATTACTCTATATTAGTTCGTTGAATAGTATATAAATTAAGAGAATTCTATCTAGAATTCTCTTAATGGCCTTTATTAATTTTAGCATGTGTTTTAAAGAAAACAGGGAAATGCACATTATATATTACAGTGACGACACGAATAACGAATGTTACTAATAAACAAACATAGAAAGCTAATACGTGCGCCCCCATAGCGTGTGTGATTAGGAAGCTAATTGCTCCTAAGATAGAAGCGATTGCGTAAATCTCTTTTCGGAATACGTAAGGGATATCTTGAGCACAAATGTCACGCAAAATACCGCCTCCAATACCTGTAATGACTCCCATTGAAACAACTAGAAATGAGGCGTCAACATGATGTGACATTGCCGCATTTGCACCAATAGCTGTAAAAACGCCTAAGCCAACAGCATCAGAAAGCATAATAACGACTTGAAGTTTATTGATACGCTCAAAAAACATACAAGTAAATAATGCTGATAATACACTTACGAAAAAGTAAATGGGTTTTACAAATGCGACAGGGGGCAGGTTACCAATCATGATATCACGAATAATACCGCCGCCGAGCGCAGTGGCTACAGCTAAACAAAGGACACCAAATAAATCTAAATCTTTTTTTAAACCAACTAATGTACCAGAAATGGCAGCGGCGATAATGCCAAGAAACGTAAATATATCGATTAATAACATGGCCTTAATCCCTTCCTCTTAAAGATGTTCCAGAGAAAAAATATACACTAAAGTATTGGAAATAACAATTACTTTTCGCTACATGTAGAAAAACGGATAAAATTCATAAAGAAAGCGTTTGAAAATGTTTGGAAAATAACCATAAAGTAATCTGAAAAAGATATGAAAAGATTAATTTTACATTTTTTGATGTTGTTCAGTTGGTAAAATATTACAATTAGAGGCGGGATGTTTATATTTGTATAAAATGATAAAAAAATATGTATATACTAACAAAAATAAGGGGATGGTTGTTAGATAGATTTTGTAAAAATAGGGGAGTATAGCTAAAGGACGATGATTTCTATTACTTATTAATACTTGTCCTGGCTAGTTTTAGCTGGAAAAATAGTTCTCGATTTGAATATGAGTTATGTTATAATTGCTAGGTGTGTTTGAATGATAAAAAATTATGATTAAAAGATAATGTTAAGATTTTGTATGGAGGTCTTGGAATGTTAGCAAATCAAGCTAGGGTTAGATTTGAGCATTTTTTGCTCTTTTTTATTATTTTACAGCCTGTTTTAGATTTATTAACGTCTCTTAGCATCACTTTATTAAAGTCAAATGCTACCGTTGGAATTTTAGTAAGATTCCTTATTATGGCTGTTGGTGGTATTTACATTTTAATTCAGGCAAAAGAGAAGGAAAATAGAAAGTTTTTAATTTATCTTATATTATTAGCCGGAGTTTTAGGGGTAGGATTTATTAATAACAAAATAGTTAAGGATCCTATTGTACTTAGTGAAGAAGTTAAATTCGTTGCGAAAGCATTATATATATATATCATGCTGGGATCATACATTTTAGCTTTAAAATCATTGAAAAAGACAGTTAATATTAGTGATAAGGTTCGAAATAGTATTGTATATTCTACATTAATCATTAACGCAATTATGGTTATTTCTATTTCAACATCTACTGACTTTGGTAGTTATGAATGGATGAAGGTTGGTTCTCGAGGTTGGTTCTATGCAGGGAATGAACTAGGTTCAATCTTAGCTATTATTTTCCCTATTGTGGTACTATATTCTATTCAAAAAACAAAGAGCTGGAAACACATTTTATATTGGATTCCATCACTTTTAATGATTTATTCGCTAATTCAAGTCGGTACAAAAGTTGGAATGGGCTCAATTGGTGCTACGTTAGGGGCAGCAATCGGAATCATTGTACTACAATTATTATTTGATAGAAAAAATCCGAACAAAAAATCCCTTGCGCTTAATGCAGTAATTGCTATGGTTCTATTAGCTGGTGTAGTTGGGACGTTTAAACAAACACCATTAGCGCAAAATATGGGTATTCACAATAATTATTTATCAGAGCAAAATGTGGCACAGCAAGGTCAAAAAGAAAAAGAAATTAAAGAGAAGCTGAAAAAAGAGCAAGAACTTAAAGCAAAAGAAGAAAATCATCATAAAGTTGAAAAGCCAGAAGAAAAGGCGAAGATAGAAGAGGAAGTTAAGAAAGAGCTTGAGAAAGAGCAAAAGAAAGAAAATCAAGAAAATCTTATTTTCAGTGGACGTCAAGTATATGAAGAAAGACATAAGCAGTTCTTTAAAGAAGCGCCAATGTCACAAAAGTTATTAGGAATGGGTTATGCAGGTAACTTTAAATACAATGAACAAAAGCAGCCAGATCCAAAACTAATTGAAATGGACTTCCATGATTGGTTTTATGATTTCGGGATTATTGGCTTTGTATTACTAATGATTCCATTTATTTATTACGGGCTAAGAATTTTACTAGCATTTGCTACGAGATTTAAGGACATATTCAATATAAAATATGGAATGATTTCAGCAAGCTTATTGTTAGCGTTAGGTATTGCTTATATTGCAGGACATATTTTAACAGCACCAGGAGTTGGGATTTACTTTGTAGTGGTGTTAGCTTATCTAATAGTAGACCTAGAAATTGAATGATAAAAATAAAAGCTAACTTTTGTTAGCTTTTATTTTTTAGTACAGTAAAATAAAAATAGATGGAAACGTAGCGAGGATTTAAAGGAGGAAAAAATATGAGAATATTGCATATGAATGCAGGAGCAGAAGATGGGGGAGGGAAAACACATATTATTTCACTTCTCGATCAGTTTCCAACTGGTGAAGTAGAATTAGCAGTATTTGAAGATGGAATTGTTGCGAAGGAAGCAAGGGAGTTAGGGATAAAAGTCCATGTGTTTTCACAAAAATCGCGCTATGATTTATCCATTTTAAAGAATATAAGTGAATTTATTAATAAAGAAAAATTTGATGTAGTTCATACACATGGCCCTAGGGCTAATTTCTATGTTTCTTTAATGAAAAAGAGAATAAAGGCAAAATGGGTAACGACTATTCATAGTGATCCATTTCAAGACTTTACTAAACAGGGCTTAAAAGGTTGGATTTTTACGAAATTAAATTTGAAAGCCTTAAAAAATATAGACTTATTTTTCGTTGTAACAAATAGATTGAAAAAAAGCCTGGCAGCATTAGGTATTTCAAATGAAAAGATGCATGTTATTTATAATGGAATTGAATACGATAAGGAAAAAGCAGAAGGCTATAATAAAAAAGAAATGTTCAATATTGATGAAGATGTATTTACGGCAATCCAAGTAGCACGATTACATCCTGTCAAAGGACATGAAGTTTTATTCGATGCGTTACAACAAACAAAATTAGAGAAAATTAAAGTATTATTAGTTGGCGATGGCCCATTAGAAGAAAATCTAAAGTCATTAGCTACTGAAAAAGGGATTAACGATAAAGTAGAGTTTTTAGGACATCGTCAAGATGTAAAACAATTATTTGCGTCGTCACATGTAAATTTATTAACTTCCCATAGTGAAGGGTTCCCACTAGTTTTATTAGAAGCGGCAAATCAACGCGTACCATCAATTGTGACTAGGGCTGGAGAAATTGAACCATTAATCGTAGATGAAACTTACGGATGGATTGTGCCAACAGGTGATGGAAAGGCATTAGCATTAGCTTTAGAAGAAGCGTATGATAAGTGGAAAACTGGAGAGTTAGCAGCAATGGGTAAACATATTTATGAGCATGCTACTATGAACTTCTCACTTCAAAAACTATATGAAGATACAAAGGAAACATATAAGCAATTAATAGCGAAAAACTTGTAATGATAGAGAGGATAGTTAACTATGGCAGTACAAACAGTTGATATTCTAGGCGTTCCTTTTTCTACAATGACAATGGATGAAACGGTCCAATATTTAAAAGAACAACTAGAAGCGGAGCGAACTCATACGTTTCAGGTAGTAACAGCAAACCCTGAAATTGTTATGTGCGCAAAAAAGGATGAAAAGTTCTATCAAACATTATTGAATACAGATTTAATTACACCTGATGGTATTGGGGTTGTAAAGGCAAGCGGGATGCTTGGTACACCTTTAAAAGAACGTGTAGCAGGTTTTGATTTAATGTGTAATTTACTTGCGAAGTTATCAGAAGATAGTAAGCCGGTATCTGTTTTCTTATTAGGTGCAAAGCCGCATGTTGTACAAGCTGCAGCAGATCATTTAACAAAGACATATTCAGCTGTATCCATCGCCGGTATACAAGATGGTTATTTTAAACAAGAAGACGAAGAGAATATTATTTCTCGCATTCAAGAAGCAAAACCAGATTTATTACTTGTTGCACTTGGTTTCCCGAGACAAGAGAACTTTATCCAAAACAATAAGCATCGTTTAGAAACGAAAATGGCTGTTGGAGTGGGTGGAAGTTTAGATGTATGGGCTGGAGAGGTAAAACGTGCACCAAAATGGATTCAAGCGATTCATTTAGAGTGGTTTTATAGATTATGCAGTAATCCAACACGCTGGCGTCGTCAGTTAGTATTAGCGGAATTTTTAAAAGAAGTAATGCGTTCGAAAAAGTAGCGAAATATCGCTGCTTTTTTTATTTGTTCATTTTTAATAAATTGAAACTTTAATCAGTGAGGCATCCCCACTGATTATTAGCTCTCACCAATCGGGATAGACGTTTTACTTTTTGGGAATGATGAAGGAGAATTTTTTACACAAAAGTATTTTACTTATACAATTCACACATGTAAAATGATGTGTAAAGACACCTGTGTGAGGAGGACTTCTAGTGGGCAAGGTAAAAGAAATTTCGAAGCGCAAACTACTTGGTATAGCTGGGCTTGGATGGCTATTTGATGCAATGGATGTTGGAATGCTTTCATTTGTAATGGTAGCCTTGCAAAAGGATTGGGGATTAAGTACGCAAGAAATGGGCTGGATAGGCAGTATTAACTCAATCGGTATGGCAGTAGGAGCGCTTATTTTTGGGATACTATCAGATAAAATAGGGCGGAAATCAGTCTTTATTATTACATTATTGTTATTTTCTATCGGTAGTGGTTTAACTGCATTAACAACAACACTTGCAATGTTTCTCGTTTTACGCTTTTTAATTGGTATGGGGCTTGGCGGAGAGCTTCCAGTTGCCTCTACACTAGTATCAGAGAGTGTTGAAGCGCATGAGCGTGGGAGAATTGTTGTGTTATTAGAAAGTTTTTGGGCAGGTGGATGGCTAATTGCAGCTCTTATCTCGTATTTTGTTATTCCTAAATATGGTTGGGAAGTTGCGATGGTATTGAGTGCAATTCCAGCACTATATGCTTTATATTTAAGATGGAATTTACCGGATTCCCCAAGGTTCCAAAAAGTTGAAAAAAGGCCATCTGTTATTGAAAATATAAAATCAGTTTGGTCTGGGGAATATCGTAAAGCAACAATTATGCTATGGATTCTATGGTTTTGTGTTGTCTTTTCCTATTATGGAATGTTCCTTTGGTTACCGAGTGTAATGGTGCTAAAAGGATTTAGTTTAATAAAAAGTTTCCAATACGTACTTATTATGACGTTAGCTCAACTTCCAGGATATTTCACCGCTGCTTGGTTTATTGAACGTCTCGGTCGTAAATTTGTTTTGGTTACGTATTTAATTGGGACAGCTTGCAGTGCTTATTTGTTTGGGGTTGCGGATTCATTAACAGTATTAATCGTGGCAGGTATGTTACTATCCTTCTTTAACTTAGGTGCTTGGGGAGCATTATACGCCTATACACCTGAGCAGTATCCAACGGTTATTCGTGGTACAGGTGCAGGAATGGCAGCAGCGTTTGGGCGTATTGGTGGTATTCTTGGGCCACTATTAGTGGGATATTTAGTTGCCTCAGAAGCTTCACTATCATTAATATTTACGATTTTTTGTGGATCAATTTTAATTGGTGTATTCGCTGTAATAATACTTGGACAGGAAACGAAGCAACGAGAATTAGTATAAAGTGAAAATTTAAACGTATCCCTGACCGTTTATTATCCTACACTACTCGGATCTTTATAGGCAGTTAGTGCGGGATAAAAGGGGAGAGGAAACCGAAGTGGTTTCCTTTTTTCTGTTTTTTTAGATAAATAATGGTATAGTAAGAAAAAGGGATTATTTCTTATAAAAGCGAATGTATACAACAGGACATATGGACAAAGAATTAGGTGGTTGAAGAAATGAAAATTTTACTGATCATGGAAGAGGCAGAAGAGAGAAGAGAGTTAGCTGAAAATTTCACTGAAAATATGAGAAATGTAGAATGTTTTGAAGCAAAGACAGGAACAGAATCTTTATTTATGATGAAAAAACATATACCAGACTTTGTTTTTTTAAGTTCCAAATTACTAGATGGTACTGGTTTTGAATATGCAAGTTTATTACGAGAAATAAATTGCTATACAAAATTTATTTTTGTAGGTGAAAACATAGAAGAATCTATTACAGCTTTTCGTTTCCAAGCATTTTATTATTTATTGCGACCATTTCGTGAAGAAGATTTACAATTTCTTTTATATAAAATAGGTAAAGAACAAGGTGAGAAAGCAAAGAGTTATTTGCGGAAACTACCGATAGAAAGTCAAGAGGGTATACGATATATTCTCCCAGAAGATATTGTATATGTAAGTAAAAATAAAGAAAATAAAACTGTTTCAATTTACACAACGAATAATCAGTATATTTCAACATATACACTTCAGGAATTAGAAAATAAGCTAAATGCATATGATTTTTTACGTGTACATAAAAGCTATTTAATTAATATGTCATATGTAAAAGAACTGAAACCTTATTATAATGGCACGTATAATTTGTATTTAGATAGGTATGATGAGCAACCGATTCCAGTCAGTCGTAATTATGTAAAACGCCTTCGAAATAACATTGAATTATAGTAGGTAATGAGAGTATTTTAACATGATAAACTGAAAATCCTTCATGATAGGGAGGATTCAAGTTAAATATTCAGAAAATTTAGTACAATCTCCACTAAGAAATAGTATTGGGGGAATTGTATGTGAAGACATTGAAATCGATCTTACTTTGGGGCATTATTACAGCAGTAGGAGCAGGTGCTTTTGGGGTAGTAGCTTTATCACAAGGTGAAACCATTAATGCTGTATGGCTCTTAGTAGCTGCCGTATGTGTATATGCAGTTGCTTATCGCTTTTATAGTAGATTTATAGCGAGAAAGGTTTTTAATTTAGATGATAATCGGCAAACACCAGCCCATACATTAAACGATGGGAAAGACTATGTTCCAACAAATAAGTGGGTATTGTTTGGACATCACTTTGCAGCGATTGCTGGGGCGGGACCTTTAGTAGGACCGATTTTAGCAGCACAAATGGGATATTTACCAGGAACCATTTGGATTATTGTTGGGGTAGTTGTTGCGGGGGCTGTCCAAGATTTTGTCATTTTATTTGCTTCGATGAGACGTAATGGTAAATCGTTAGGAGAAATGATTAAGGATGAGATTGGACCTGTTACAGGACTAATTGCAATGATAGGTATTTTAGGAATTATGATTATTTTATTAGCAGTATTAGCGTTAGTCGTAGTAAAGGCACTAATCGGAAGTCCTTGGGGAATGTTTACGATAGCAGCAACGATTCCTATCGCTATTTTAATGGGAGTTTATATGCGCTATATTAGGCCTGGTCGTGTTGGAGAAGGATCAGTAATTGGTATTATCCTACTTATTTTATCTCTTGTTGGAGGACAGTATGTAGCAGAAAATCCAACACTTGCAAGTATGTTCACATTTAGTGGTGAAACAATTGCTATTATGCTTATTGTATATGGATTTATCGCATCGGCATTACCAGTTTGGATGCTTTTAGCACCACGTGATTATTTAAGTACATTTTTAAAAGTCGGAACAATTGTAGGGTTAGCAATCGGTATCTTAATTGTAGCACCAGATTTACAAATGCCAGCAGTTTCGAAATTTATTGATGGAACTGGTCCTGTGTTTTCTGGAAACTTATTCCCATTCTTATTTATTACTATTGCTTGTGGTGCAGTGTCTGGATTCCATGCTCTCGTTTCATCAGGTACGACGCCGAAGATGATCGAGCAAGAGGGACACGCACAGCCAATCGGTTATGGAGCAATGTTAATGGAGTCGTTTGTAGCAGCGATGGCGATGATTGCGGCTTGTGTATTAACACCGGGAACGTATTTTGCAATTAATAGTCCCGCAGCACTTATCGGTACAGATGTTTCGCAGGCAGCTCAAGTTATTTCCTCATGGGGATTTGCTATTACACCAAATGAACTAAAAGATCTCGCTGTAAATGTTGGAGAGCAAACAATTTTATCACGTACAGGTGGTGCGCCAACATTAGCGATAGGTATGGCATATATTTTCTCACAAGTAATAGGTGGAACGGCCATGATGGCATTTTGGTATCATTTTGCGATTCTCTTTGAAGCTCTATTCATTTTAACAACAATTGATGCCGGAACGCGTGTCGGCCGATTTATGATTCAAGATATTTTAGGGCATGTATATAAGCCATTTGGGAAAACGGATTCTACATTAGCGAATGTAATCGCTACAACATTATGTGTATTAGGGTGGGGATATTTCTTATACCAAGGGGTAATAGATCCGCTCGGTGGAATTAATACATTATGGCCACTTTTCGGTATTGCAAATCAAATGCTAGCAGGTATTGCATTATTACTTGGAACGACAATTTTGTTCAAAATGGGAAAAAAGGCGTACGTTTGGGTAACACTTATTCCAACTGTCGGGTTGCTGATTGTAACGATGACGGCGGGATATCAAAAGCTATTTCATGAAAATCCTAAAATTGGATTTCTATCGCATGCAAAGGTATTTCAGGGAGCATTAGATGAGGGAAAAGTGTTAGCGCCAGCAAAAAATGTTGCTCAAATGAAGCAAATTATTTTCAATGATTATATCGATGCAGCGCTTTGCGGAATTTTTATGATAGTTGTAATCGCTGTGTTAATTTCAGCACTTCGAATTTGGATCCGAGTATTAAGAAATAAGCCAATGCCGTTAAAAGAGGCACCATATATTCCTAGAGATGAAAGTGAGTCGAGGAACTATGCTTAAAAAGTTGTGGCAAGTATGGGGTGAAAGAAAACGCTTTATTAGTTTGCTCGTTGGGGTACCAAGTTATGAAGTATATGTGGAGCATATGAAAAAGCATCATCCTGAAGAAGAGGTTGTATGTCAAAAGCAATTTTTTGCTGAGGCACAAGAAGCAAGATTTAATGCAAAGGGTGGAAAAATATCACGCTGTTGTTAATGAAAAAGGGCGAGTTTTCGCCCTTTTTATTTTTTTGCTGTTTCACGTGGAACAGCAAAAATAAACAAAATATTTGGGAATTAAAGGTATTTCGTATACAATAAGGTGAGGAAGGGGATAGATGGAAAAGTAGGGAGATTATTTTATGTTAAGGGACTTATTTGTAAATACAACAATTATTCTTTCCTTTATTTTTATTGGAGGTCAGCTTTTAAGGGATAAGCCGTTAAAAGAAGGATTCTCTTTTGGACAGAAATGTGTAGTAGGCATTTTTACTGGGATACTAGGTATAGTATTAATGTATTTCAGTGTTCGTGTTGGTACCATTCTATTGGATTTACGCTACTTAGCTGTTATTCTAGCTGTTATTATTGGAGGACCGATAGCGAGTACCATAACAATTGGTATGATTTTAGTAACTAGGCTGTTGTTTATGGATTATTCATTAGCTTCTCAAGTGGCTTTTTATACAATCATTGCGATAGGAATAGGGAGTATCTTTATTTCGCGCATGAAGCTTTCTTTAGGGGGAAAGTGGGTATGGTTACACACATATATTTTATCTATTCTAATCCCAGCGTTATATATATGGTTAATTAAAGAGATCCACATAGTGGGATTATATTTAATTTCTAGTATTATTACAGGTTACATAACATTCATAAGTGCAAATTATGTTTTACAATCCAATGAGTTATTTCAAAAGATGAAACAATACGCAACGATAGATGCATTGACAGGTTTAGGAAACGTAAGACAGTTTGATTTAGAGATGAATCGTCATATTAGTAATAAGAACATGAAAAATGATTCGTTTTGTTTACTACTTATAGATATTGACCACTTTAAGTATGTAAATGATACGTACGGGCATCCTGCAGGGGACGAAGTGCTAAAACAAGTAGGATGTATTTTACGAGAAACTTCACAATTTCCAGATTTGGCTTTTCGAAAGGGTGGAGAGGAGTTTGCGCTTTTGATACCGAATAAGGGATTAGCTTACGGAATTCTTACGGGCGAGCGAATTCGTACAGCTGTTGAAAGTCACTCATTTCAATTGTTAGATGAAACGAAAATAAAAATTACTGTTTCGGTGGGGGTTTCGGAATATGAAGAATCACCGGAGCAATTTATTCAAGCGGCGGATGATGCGTTATACTACTCGAAACGAAATGGTAGAAATAAGGTCAGCTCTGTATCTTAAAGATAAGATGACCAGAAGACATAAAGCTTATAAAAAACACTCACAGAGGCAATGTATGAACTTTGTGAGTGTTTTTTATTTATATATTAGACAAGTTCTTTTGATACAACGAATTTACGATATGCACCATGGTGAGTTGGACCTACGTATTCGTTAATTTTGAATGAGTAACGAATAGCAGCTGTGATGAATTCTTTAGCAGTTTTTACTGCTTCTTTCACAGGTTTTCCTTTTGCAAGTTCTGCTGTAATTGCAGCAGAATATGTGCAACCTGCGCCGTGTGTATTTGTAGTATCAATTTTTTCTGATTCTAAAAGATCGAATGTTTCTCCATCATATAGGACGTCGATTGCAGTTTCCGTACCAAGTTTGCTTCCGCCTTTAATTAGTACGTATTTGGCACCTAAAGCGTGGATTTTCTTCGCTGCTTCTTTCATGTCCTCAAGAGAATTAATTTTCACACCGCTTAATTGGTAAGCTTCAAATAAGTTTGGCGTTACAACTAATGCCTTTGGCACAAGAACGTCACGTAAGCAATCGTTCGTTTCAGGGTGTAATGCTTCATCTGCACCTTTACATACCATAACAGGGTCAACTACTACATTTTTGAAATTGTGCTTTTCGAATGTTTCTGCAACCATTTCAATAATTTCTACTGATCCAAGCATACCTGTTTTTAAAGCGTCTACGCCAACACCTTCAATTGTTGTTTCTAATTGTGGTTTTAATGTAGAAGCTGAGATTGGAAATACGTTATGTGCCCAACCGTTATGTGGATCCATCGTTACGATTGTTGTAAGAGATGTCATTCCGTATACGCCCAGTTCTTGGAATGTTTTTAAATCTGCTTGTATACCAGCACCGCCACTTGTGTCAGAACCAGCGATAGTAAGTGCTTTATTTAATGTCATTATGAAAGCCCCCTCGAGTGATATAATGAAAACTATGTTTTCACCATTATATCAATGTTACGAATAAGTACAAAGTGAAAAGTAGATGATTTATTTTAAGAGCTATTTAAAATCTTGTATGCAGGAGAATGAGTATGTTTCGAGATAATCGTACGAATGAATTAGTTATATTAAAGGAAATTGCAGAAACATTAAATACATCAAATGATACATATCATGTATTGCAAGCTGTCCTCGAGAAATTGCTAAGTGTAACAGGTTTAACGACAGGATGGATTTTTCTTGCGGATGAAAATGGGAAGTATACGAAGTTAATTGATTATCAATTACCAGAGGCACTTACATATAAAAATAAACGCCCGATGTGCGAAGGTGAATGTTGGTGTTTACGAGGTTTTGTAGATGGAAAATTAGAGAGAGCCGTTAATATTATTGAATGTAAAAGAATTAATAATGCAATTGAATATAATTGGGGGGATACGGAGGGCATTCTTCATCATGCTACGGTTCCTTTAAAAGCTGGGGGAGAAAAATTTGGGGTGTTAAATGTTGCAAGTCCGGGTAAAACACATTTTTCAGAAGAAGAATTAGTATTACTCCAATCGGTTGCCTTCCAAATTGGTACGGCTTTAAAGCGAACAAAATTATATGAAAATGAAAAGAGAAGAGCACATTATTATGTGAAATTAGAGCGTTTCATTCAAGATTTAAAAATGATTCATAAGTTTAATGTACTACCTGAAAAGGTGGTAAATCACGTAGGTGAAGTATTTCAATGGAATCAAGTAGCGCTTTTTATTAGGGAGGAAAAAGAATTATCTCTGCGAGCGTCTTACGTTCAGGAAGAGTTACAAGAGGATGTAAAAGAGGCGGCCAAGAAGGCGTTAGAACAAGATGAACCAGTTCTAATAAAACATCAAATAGGACATAATGTACATCTAAATCGAGCTGTTATTGCTACACCAATACATATTCAAAACCATATATTTGGTGTTTTATGTGTTAGTTTGAATAATGGAGAGTTTGATGCTAATACAATAGATGTAATTCAAGCATTATCGAACCATGTTTCGTTAATAATAGAGAATTTGAGGTTAAACGAGCAGCGCCGTGAACTTGTACGAATGGAAGAAAGAAATCGGTTAGCAAGAGATTTACATGATTCTGTTTCGCAAAAATTATTTTCATTAACCTTCATGACAAAAGGCGCCGAGGCAGTTTTAAAAGGTAAAAATGAAAAGGTAGATCAATCTTTGCATGAGATGCGTGAACTTGCGCAAGGAGCTTTGAAAGAAATGAGGACATTAATTTGGCAGCTTCGTCCGGCAGGATTAGAAAAAGGATTATTGCCAGCTCTAAAGCAGTACGGTGAAAATTTGGGACTGAAAATTAGGGAGCAAGTTACGGGTGTTCGTGATTTACCTCGTGTAGTAGAAGAAGCTTTGTGGCGCATAGGCCAAGAAGCACTGAACAATGTAAGTAAGCATGCAGGTGTAAAAGAAGCGACGATTTATTTTACAGTGAATGAGAAAAATGTATCATTAGAAATAGTTGATCAAGGAAAGGGCTTTGTGGAAAAGAATATAAAAGAAAAGAAATCACTAGGTATGACTACGATGCGTGAAAGAGTAGAATTAGTTGGTGGAACAATTAAAATTGTAAGTAGTAATAAACGAACGAGCGTAAAAGTAAATGTACCATTATGATGTGAAAATGAGGGAAGTTTGTGAAAATAAAAGTATTGTTAGTTGATGATCATACAGTCGTTTTAAAAGGATTAGCATTTTTCTTAAGTACACAGGAAGATTTAGAGTTAGTTGGAGAAGCGAATAATGGGAAAGAAGCGTTAGTGAAAGTAGGAGAAACAAATCCCGATGTTATATTAATGGATTTATATATGCCTGAAATGGATGGTGTTGAGGCGACGGCATATATAAAAAAAGAGTATCCAAATGTGAAAGTAATTGTATTAACTAGCTTTTCTGATCAGGCGCATGTGTTACCTGCATTAAGGGCTGGAGCAAGTGGGTATATTTTAAAAGATGTAGAACCAGATCAGCTTGTTGAGGCTATTCGAAGCGCATATAAAGGTAATATTCAATTACATCCGGATATAGCAAATGCTCTTCTCTCTCAAACATTACCTGTAGAAGAAAAGGAAGAAGAACCTTCTATTCAAGTGGATGTGCTAACAGCGAGAGAAAATGAAGTATTGCAGCTATTAGCGAAAGGGATGAGCAATAAGGAAATTGCATCTGTTTTAGTTATTACAGAAAAGACGGTTAAGGCGCATGTAAGTAGCATTTTGAGTAAGTTGAATTTATCTGATCGTACGCAAGCGGCATTATATGCAGTTAAAAATGGAATTGTATAAGACGAAAGTCGTAAGACCAAGTTCGCCTTTAGAAGGTGGACTTTTTTTATGGAAAAATACGTCTATGTGAGGACGAAATTGTCTTTATATAAAGATAAAATATGTTTGTAAGCAACAAAACAACAATTACAAGGGATACCTTTTTTGAAAGCATATAACAACATAAGAGTGAGTACTAGGAGGAATAAATAATGGCAACAGTTTTATTCGTTAAAGCAAATAACCGTCCAGCGGAACAAGCAGTTAGTGTAAAATTATATGAGGCATTTTTAGTAAACTATAAAGAAGCACACCCAAATGATACAGTAGTAGAACTTGATTTATATAAAGAAGAATTACCATACGTAGGCGTAGACATGATCAATGGTACATTCAAGGTAGGTAAAGGATTTGATTTAACAGAAGAAGAAGCAAAAGCAGTAGCAGTTGCTGATAAGTATTTAAATCAATTCCTAGAAGCTGATAAAGTTGTTTTCGGCTTCCCATTATGGAACTTAACGATTCCAGCAGTATTGCACACATATATTGATTATTTAAACCGTGCTGGTAAAACGTTTAAATATACGCCAGAGGGTCCAGTTGGCCTAATTGGAGATAAGAAGATTGCATTATTAAATGCAAGAGGCGGCGTATATTCAGAAGGTCCAGCAGCTGAGGTAGAAATGGCTGTTAAATATGTAGCAAGTATGATGGGCTTCTTCGGCGCAACAAACATGGAAACAGTAGTTATTGAAGGGCATAACCAATTCCCAGATAAAGCAGAAGAAATCATCGCTGCAGGTCTTGAAGAAGCAGCTAAAGTAGCAAGTAAATTTTAATTAAAATTATAATCGTCACTCGAAAAAAGCAGCATTAACATGTAAACGTTAATTCTGCTTTTTTATATTTTTAGTTCATCAGCAAGCTTTTCTAATGTATTTCGATCTTGTATATAATATGTTCGGCCTTCTTTTCTTAAATAATTTTGTTGGCAAAACTGATTTAATACATATAAAAGATGACGGTAGCTGATATTTAAATATTCCGAGGCCTCGGTATGCTTTTCTATATAACAATTATTTTGCTCTGTTAATAAAATAAAAGCAGCTAATCGATTTTCAAAAGGATAACTATAGTTTTTTGCGTAATTTTCAGTGCGAGTAATTGTCTTTTCTCCAATAAATTTACATAAGTGCTGTAAAAACGTTGCATCTTGTAATAAAAGTTGCTGACAATCTTTAAGAGGAAGTGCCAAACACACACAATCTTCTAGTACTTCAACGGACTTAGTAATATTTTCTACTCCTATTAATCCTAATTCCCCGATAAAAGATGGTGCTTGAATAAAATTAATTAATGAAACCTTCCCGTTTTTATGACTCATATATATTTTGGCTCTCCCAGAAATTAAGTAATAGAGATAAGGGAGAGCATTTCCTTCACTACATATCATCTCTTTCGTTTGAAAAGAATGCAGCTCTACATATGGCAAGACATGAAATGAAAATAGGGTATGGAATTGATGGATTCGCATGTATTGATAAATTTCTTCCTCATTTTTGCTGATTTTCATATTTTCACCCCTATGTATAGTATGAGATATCTCCTATTATCTTTACAAGAAGGAATGATACGATTTATGTAAATTTGTTTTTGTAGAAAAGAGAGTGTGATGAATTTATGAAAAAATATAAAACATTGTTATTTGATGTAGATGATACATTACTAGACTTCCAAAAGGCTGAAAAAGTGGCTTTACGGGTACTTTTTGAAGAGAAGGGAATCCCTTTAACAGATGAGATAGAGGCTCGTTATAAAAAAATAAATAAAGGTCTTTGGGATGCTTTTGAAAAAGGTGAACTATCACGCAATGAAGTTGTAAATACACGATTCTCTCTGTTGTTTAAAGAGTATGGAGAAGAAGTAAATGGAATATTATTCGAAAATAATTATCGTAACTACTTAGAAGAAGGAAATCAACTCATGCAAGGTGCGTTTGAATTTATAAATCAAATTCAAGGGGAGTATGAATTGTATATAGTGACAAATGGTGTTTCTAAGACGCAAGATAAACGTTTGCGTAATGCAGGGTTACATTCATTATTTAAAGATGTCTTTGTTTCGGAAGATACAGGTTTTCAAAAACCGATGAAAGAGTATTTTGATTATGTTTTTGAACGGATTCCTAACTTTGCACCTGAAGAAGGGCTGATTATTGGGGATTCATTAAGCGCTGATATTAAAGGTGGATATGTAGCGGGAATTGATACTTGTTGGTTTAATCCAGAAAGGAAATTATATGATAGTGGGATTATACCGACATATGAAGTGCATAATTTTGAGGAGTTAGAAGCGTTATTAAAGCAGCATGTGTAATAAAAATAGGCAGTGGAGCTTTCGTCCCCACTGCCTATTTTTATTAATTTTTATTTTCGTTATGTTTTGGGAGTGGAAAGGCATTCCCGATAGCAGCTGCACCAAGCATGGGCAATAGTAAATTAAGCGGGAAAAACATAAGTAATAGTAATGTTATAGCTATTGGCTTTCGTAACGCATAGCTTGAAATTGCTGTCGTTACGATGGCAACAGATGCTACTGGATCTATAGGAAGAATAGATGCTATAGCGTATCCAATACTTGATCCGGAAAATATAATTGGGAATATATGTCCACCCCGCCACCCTGTGTTCAAACAAACGGCAGTAATACACAACTTTAAAATCCCTGAAAGAAGTAGTATCCAAAAAGATAAATGGCTCCATTCAACAACTAACTCTTTTAATTGATGTTCCCCTGAAAATAATGTGTACGGAAGAAAAGTTCCTGCAATTCCTAATAAAATGCCACCGATAATTCCGAGTGTCAGCTTGTATTCTCTAAAAGGGTGAATGAACTTTTCTAATGTGAATTCTAACTTGAAATAAAAGAAACCAACTATAGCGCCGATACTAGCAAGTGGAAGAAATGCAATCCATTCATTGAAAGAAAGTGCACCTTCCCCGAAATCAACAATAAAGGATCCACGATTATCAAGTTTACTCAGTAGTAAATAAACAGAAAAACCTGCGAAAGTAGTAGCTAAGTATACAATCGCTTTTTTTCCTTTAGAAAAAGCAGCAATTTGTTCCCCCTCATTTTCATTTGGTGCTAAATAACCGAATAATGGTGCGTTAAAAATGACACTTAAAGTAGCGCCAATTCCGATCTCGGTTAGCTCATTCATACCCTTTAAGGCAAATTTAAAGCGATCCCCTACCCATGTGCACAGTCCGCCTATAATTCCAACTAGTGCGGCTTCTGGACCAAGACTAGCTCCGAAAATTAAAACAATAATCGCTGTTAAAGTAGCCTGATGGACAAAGCGATATTCGATTCGACCAGTTTTTTTATATTCAGCCATTACTTCAGGCATAAGGCGTGGATATATACCGAAATATTTTTGTGATAGACCAACGAGGACCCCGCCAATTATTGTTACGCAAAGGGTGTAATAAGAGGGATAAGAGAGAACTTCAGGCAAGTATCCCCAAATAAAGTGGATTCCAATATTTATTGTGACTAAAAATAACCAGACTGTAGCTCCTACTATAGATCCTAGAAGAATGCCATATAGAGCAAGTATGTACTGCATATCTTTTTTATTTGTCATGTTATACCTCCGTTATGTAAATCTTAGTAGGGAAAAAAGTGAAATATACTAGTGAAAAATGGATTGAATATATATAGTATCTTTTTGAGAAGATGGCCTATTCAACATATAGGCTAACTTTTGGGGAATTTGAATTTATAGGTTAAATTACTTATTTAATTTTATAGACTGATTTGAGGTTTTTAAAGGTCTTTTTTGAAATAGACTAGAATATATTTCTTTTGTTGCTTTATATGAAACTGTTAACATTTATTTTAGAACATTCAGAAAAACTGTTTGACATTAGGAAATTATTGCTATAAAATCAACGGTAATTGCATAGTCTTATCAAGAAAAGGTGGAGGGACAGGCCCGATGAAACCTTGGCAACAGCCGTATAACGGAATTGTGCCAAATCCTGCAGGTGGTAATCCTGAGAGATAAGAAAGAGCCTTTAGAGCGTGTTTTCAAACTGCTCCTTTCTTGTTTTCAGGAAAGGGGCAGTTTTTTATTTTGTATAAAAGAAAGGAGAATGAGAGATGGGAGAATCATGGGGAAAAGGAACAATTTGTGTGCAAGGTGGCTATACGCCAAGGAATGGTGAACCACGTGTTTTACCACTTTATCAAAGCACAACGTATAAATACGATACTTCGGATGATTTAGCAGCTCTATTTAACTTAGAGGCAGAAGGATATATTTATACACGTATTGGAAACCCTACTCTAGCAGCATTTGAGCAGAAGTTATCAGATTTAGAAGGCGGTGTAGGAGCTGTTGCAACGGCTTCTGGGCAAGCAGCTATTATGCTCGCAGTTTTAAATATTTGTAGTAGTGGAGACCATTTACTTTGCTCTTCAACTGTTTACGGGGGAACGTTTAATTTATTTGGGGTGAGTTTACGTAAGCTTGGCATTGATGTTACGTTCTTTAATCCAAATTTAACGGCAGATGAAATCACGGCGCTTGCTAATGACAACACGAAACTTATCTATGCAGAATCGTTAGGAAATCCAGCGATGAATGTTTTAAATTTTAAAGAATTTTCAGCTGCCGCTAAAGAATTAGAGGTACCTTTTATCGTTGATAATACATTAGCAACTCCTTATTTATGCCAGGCGTTTGAACATGGGGCAAATATTATTGTTCATTCTACGACGAAGTATATCGATGGGCATGCGAGCTCCTTAGGCGGTATTGTAATTGACGGTGGAAACTTTGATTGGACAAATGGAAAGTATCCTGAACTTGTTGAACCAGATCCAAGTTATCACGGTGTAAGTTACGTTCAAAACTTTGGTGCAGCAGCGTATATTGTGAAAGCACGTGTTCAGATATTAAGAGATTATGGAAATTGTATGAGTCCATTCAATGCATATATTAGCAATATTGGCTTAGAAACATTGCATTTACGAATGGAACGTCATAGTGAAAATGCTCTTGCAGTTGCTAAGTGGCTTGCTAATCATGAACGTATTGAATGGGTGAATTATCCAGGCTTAGATAGTAATGAAAATTACTCATTAGCACAACAGTACTTGAAAAAAGGTGCTAGTGGTGTTTTAACTTTCGGTATTAAAGGCGGATTAGAAGCAGCAAAAGAATTTATCGCAAATGTAAAACTAGCAACTCTTGTAACGCACGTAGCTGATGCACGAACTTGCGTTATACATCCTGCTAGTACGACGCATAGACAATTAAATGCTGAAGATCAGCGTTTAGCGGGTGTTACATCTGATTTAATTCGTTTATCGGTTGGTATAGAAGATGTTTCTGATATTATTGCAGATTTGGAAGCAGCTCTAGTTGGAGGCAAAACACATGCCGATCATAATTGATAAAGATTTACCGGCTCGCAAAGTGTTGCAAAAAGAAAATATTTTTGTAATGACGAAGGAGCGGGCAGAAACACAAGATATACGTGCTTTAAAAATTGCTATATTAAATTTAATGCCAACGAAACAAGATACAGAGGCGCAATTACTTCGCTTAATTGGAAACACACCGTTACAATTAGATGTTCATTTGCTTCATATGGAATCACATCTATCGCGTAATGTAACGCAAGAACATTTAACAAGCTTTTATAAAACGTTTCGTGATATTGAAAATGAAAAGTTTGATGGGCTCATTATTACAGGAGCGCCAGTGGAGACCCTTGCTTTTGAAGAGGTAGATTATTGGGAAGAGCTTAAACATATTATGGAGTATTCAAAGACGAATGTAACATCTACGCTCCATATTTGCTGGGGGGCACAGGCTGGCTTGTACTATCATTATGGTGTTCCAAAGTATCCCCTTAAGGAAAAAGTGTTCGGTGTATTTGAACATGAAGTTTGCGAGCAACATGTGAAATTATTACAAGGATTTGATGAATTGTTTTTTGCTCCGCATTCTCGTCATACAGAAGTACGAGAGAATGATATTAGAGGAGTGAAAGAATTAACATTGTTAGCAAACTCTGAAGAAGCAGGTGTTCACCTTGTTATTGGGCCAGAAGGAAGGCAAGTGTTTGCCCTTGGACATAGCGAATATAGTTGTGAGACGTTAAAACAAGAATACGAACGAGATCGTGACAAGGGATTAAATATTGATGTGCCAAAAAACTATTTTAAACATAATAATCCAGATGAAAAGCCGCTTGTTAGGTGGAGGAGTCATGGTAATTTATTGTTTTCTAATTGGTTGAATTATTACGTGTATCAAGAAACCCCTTATATATTGTAAAGAAAGATTGTGTAACACGTGGCAACGTTTTCCTTGTAAAGATTAACCTTTATTTTTCCGAATGTTCAAAATACATTGTTTTTCAGATTTTTTACTCATATAATTTCATCTAAACACAATTTTTGAGGGGTGGACAGTACTATGAAAGAAATTCAAGTTGGGTTATTAGGTCTTGGGACAGTTGGCAGTGGTGTGGTTCGTATTATTACGGATCATCAAGAACGACTCATACACCAAGTAGGTTGTCCAGTGAAGGTAACGAAAGTATTAGTGCAAAACATTGAGAAAGAGAGAGAGGTAGAGGTACCTTCTACTCTATTAACACAAGATGCAAATGAAATTTTAGATAATCCAAATATTGATGTTGTTATTGAAGTGATGGGTGGCATTGATGATGCAAAATCATATATTTTACAAGCTTTAAAAAGCGGAAAGCATGTTGTAACTGCAAATAAAGACTTAATGGCATTACATGGAGCTGAATTATTAGCGACAGCAAAAGATAATAAGGCTGATTTATTCTATGAGGCGAGTGTGGCAGGGGGAATTCCAATTTTACGCAGTATCGTAGAAGGACTTTCTTCAGATCTTATTACGAAAGTAATGGGAATTGTAAATGGAACAACAAATTTTATTTTGACGAAAATGTCAGACGAAGGGAGAGCATATAACGACGTGTTAAAAGAAGCCCAACAACTTGGATTTGCAGAAGCAGATCCAACATCAGATGTAGAAGGTTTAGATGCAGCAAGAAAAATGACGATTTTAGCTACCCTCGGTTTCTCTACAAATGTAGAGCTTGGAGATGTGAAAGTAAAAGGTATTACCTCTATTACAGAGGAAGATATTGAATATAGTAAGAGCTTAGGTTATACAATTAAATTAATCGGTCTTGCAAAACGAGATGGTGAAAAATTGGAGGTTACAGTTGAACCAACTTTACTTCCAAATACACATCCTCTTGCAGCAGTACAAAATGAATATAACGCTGTGTATGTGTACGGTGAAGCAGTTGGGGAAACGATGTTTTATGGACCAGGCGCAGGAAGTTTACCGACAGCTACAGCTGTTGTTTCGGATTTAGTTGCTGTAATGCAAAATATTAGATTAGGGGTAACAGGAAATAGTGCTGTAGTCCCACAATATCAAAAAGTATTAAAAGAGCCAGACGAAATTGTCGTGAAAAAGTTTTTAAGACTGCATGTAAAAGACGAAATTGGTGTATTTGCAAAAATTACTTCATTGTTCTCTGAGCGCGGAGTTAGCTTTGAGAAAATTATTCAAATGCCGCTTGAAGAGAAAGGAAAGGCTGAAATTGTAATTGTAACGCATCGTGCGTCTCTTGCTGATTATGATTATATTCTACATACGTTGCAAGGGTATGAAGAAATAGATTGTTTGAAAGCGAACTATCGAATTGAAGGGGATGCTAAGTAGTATCTCTTACCATAAAACAGAAAGAGCCTATTAAGCAGCTTGCTTAATAGGCTCTTTTCTATTTAAAATCTGCGTACCAACTTGAATAAATGCTTGGATAATCCAGCCTGTTGTAAAGGATAAGATGATTGTTCCAAAATAGATAGGTCCGTCTAATAAAAAGCTTAACGTTAAAAATAAAAAGGCTAATGAAATCTCTGTTCTTCTAAACGTCCATTTTTTCTTCTCGGCAACCGTTAAAACGAAAGCTTCTTGAGGCGCTGCACAAAGGTTTGTAGAGACGTAAAGACCAATTCCAGCTCCAACGAATAGATTTCCGCAAATAAGTGTTATATATTTTGGAAGAGAGCGGATAGCGTCCATAATAGTTGTAATGGAACCAATCCAATCAACAAAAAGAGAAATAAGAACCATCGTTACAATTGTACCGATTGTAATTTGTTTTTTATTCCAAAAGAGTACGATAAGTGTAAAGGCAAAGTTAATCATGAAAATCCAAAAACCAATACTTATCCCAAAATTTTGATATAGTGCAATAAAGAAGGAATCATAAGGGCTAAGTCCAAAGGAAGTAATTGTCGTCATCATATTAATACCGATGGCAAGAATGAGTAAACCGCCAATGAAAAATATATATTCTAATTTGAATCGAAGCATAGTTGTATATCCTTTCTAAATGTATTTGCTAGGAAAGGATATATTGTGGAAAGCTTACCAGGTCAAGGGAGAATTTTTGTGAAAAGGGGAAAATGAGATGACAAATATAAGAAAGATTGCTGAACTTGCTGGAGTATCTGTTTCAACTGTTTCACGTGTACTAAATAATCATCCGTACGTAAATGAACAGAAACGAAAAGAAATTTTAGCGATTATAGAAGAATTAAATTACACGCAAAACGTGAATGCAATTCATTTAGTAAAAGGAAAAACGAATGTAATTGGCGTTTTATTGCCACACGTAAATGATCAATATTATAGCGCTATTATCGAGGGGATATCAAAAGAGACAGCAAAGAATAATTATAATATGATGCTTTGCCAGACGAATTATAGTGAAGAAAGAGAACTAGAAATTTTGAATATGTTAAAAATGAAAAAGCTTGATGGGGTTATTATTTGTTCTCGGACAAATAGTAAGGAGAAGCTTGAAGAATATACGAAATTCGGCCCGATTGTTATGTGTGAAGAAATAGATTCAAAATGCATTTCAAGTGTACATATCGATTACTACAAAGTATTTTCACGTGGGATGAAAAGCTTAATAGATGCCGGTCATACACGTATTGGATATTGTATTGGAAGAAGTAATAGTGTTAATAGCCAAAGACGAAAGAAGGCGTATGAAGATTCGCTTCAACAGAGTATCGTAACACCGTTAGAGACCTGGAAATTTGAAGGTTGTTTTACAGTGGAAGATGGACGCAATGTAATTAGAGAATGGGCTCATATGTCAGTAAAACCGACAGCGTTCCTTGTATCTTGTAACCATATTGCAGCGGGGATGGTTACAGAAGCAAAAAAACAAGGAATTCGTATTCCAGAGGATATTACGATTATCGGGTGTGATGATCAAGAGGTGGCAGATATATTGGGTATAACGACGATTTCGCATTCTAGTAAAAACGTTGGAGTAAAAGCGTTTGAATTATTATATGAAAAGATTAATGAAGAGAAATTAGATGTGAAGCATATAGAGTTATTACCAGAGTTAATAGATAGAGAAACGACATAATTGAGAAGGTGTGAAAATCGCTTTTCAAAATTTCGTTTGGTATAATTATGGACAATCTATGAGGGCTAAAAGGGGTTTTGATATGAGATCAAAAGTAGTAAAAGTAATTCTACTCATTACAATTGCATCTTTCTGTTTATTTGCATATGGCTTTGTTTCAGGTGTAAATGATGTATTAAATCCGAAAGCTTCAAATTTAATTAAAAAGACCGATGTAGTGGCAAAAGAGAAAAAGAAAACGGGAACGTTACAAATCGTTAGTTTAGGTGATTCATTAACGCGTGGCGTTGGTGATAAAGAAGGAATTGGCTATGTTGGGCGAATGAAAGAGGATTTACAAAAAGATTATAAGCAAAAAATTGCATTAACAAATTTAGCAGTTAGTGGTGCAAAAATGCCCGATTTATTAAAACAAATTGAAAGTAATGGCGCTCAATATTCAATTAAGCAAGCAGATGTAATTGTGTTAACGATTGGTGGAAATGATTTGTTCCCAGGCTGGGAATCACTTGGGAAAATAGATTTAGAGACGTATCGTCCTGACACAGAGACGTTTCAAAATGAAGCAAAGAAAATTATAGAAGAAATTCGTAAATTAAATACAGATAGTCCGATTTTTTGGCTTGGTTTATACAATCCTTTTGAAGATGTAGAAGATTTAAAAGGGTCTTCAAACATTGTTGTGGACTGGAATGCATCTTTAGAGAAATTAGCGCTAAACGATAAAAATGTGTATATTACACCGACATTTGATTTATTCCAAAACCGCGGGAAAGATTTATTATACTCTGATCATTTTCATCCGAACGAAGTAGGTTATACGTATATGGCAGAACGTTTAGTTCAAAATGTTGTAAGTAAATTAAAACTAGAACAAGGAGGGGTAAAATGACAACGATACTTTCCGTACGAGACTTGAAGAAGGTAATTGGAAAGAAGACTCTTGTAGAGAATATTTCCTTTGATGTAAAGCAAGGAGAAGTGTTCGGGTTCTTAGGACCAAATGGTGCTGGAAAGACGACTACCATTCGAATGTTAGTCGGATTGATTAAGGCGACAGAAGGTACGATTTCTATCGGTGGTTATTCGATTAAGGAAAATTTCAGAGAAGCGATGCGTCAAATTGGGAGTATCGTTGAAAACCCAGAGTTGTATACATATTTAACGGGATGGGAAAATTTAAAGCAATTTGCTCGTATGTTAGGTGATATATCAGATGAACGTATTATTGAAATTGCTGAAATGGTTCATTTAGATGAAAGAATTCATGACAAGGTAAAAACGTACTCACTTGGTATGAAACAACGCCTTGGAATTGCGCAGGCGCTCCTTGGAAATCCGAAATTGCTCATATTAGATGAACCAACGAATGGTTTAGATCCAGCAGGGATTAGAGAACTTAGGGAATTTATACATAAGCTTGTAAAAGAAGAAAATATGAGCGTGTTTATTTCAAGCCACTTGCTAAGTGAAGTGCAAATGATATGCGATCGCGTTGCTATTATTCATAAAGGAAAGATGATAACAGTTGCCAAGGTTGAAGAATTAATTAAAACAGCAAGTGATCGTGTAGAATGGATTGTTACACCGATTTCTAAGGCGAAAGATATGCTAGAAGCGGCCGAAGAAGTAAGGGAAGTGAGTGTAGAAGGCGATCGATTACTATGCCGCATGGATATTGCATCTATAAGTAGTTGGAATAAACACTTTGTCGCAAATGAAATAGATGTACATAGCGTTAAGGAGCTTGTATTTACGCTAGAAGATTTATTTATTGAACTCACAAGGGGTGAGCAGCATGCGTGAATTTGCGAATCTAGTTTTAAATGAATCAGAAAAGATTTACCGCAAGAAACGTATTTTTGTTGTCATGCTTATTTTAGCAATCTTGATCCCGCTTTTTGTGTATGCGCAGTATCGTGAAATAGAAACGACACAAAAAAGACTCGGTACAACTGATTGGAAGGTTTCATTGCAACAGCAAATTGTTGATTCTCAGAACCGGTTGAACAATTCTAGGTTGCCAGAAGAATGGCGTGATTGGTTAAAGGTAAGAGTTGAGCAACAACAATATTATTTAGATCATGATATTAATCCGATGGCACCGGGTGCACCGACTTTTGTCAGAGCATTTATTGAACAAGGAATTACATTATTTATTCCGCTTCTCGTAATGATTGTCGCCATTGATATCGTTTCAGGAGAACGAAGTGATGGGACGATGAAGATGTTACTTACGCGGCCGATTCGGCGCTGGAAAATACTCCTTAGTAAATACGTGACGATGTTATTTTTCATTTCGCTCATACTGTTTCTTGTAGGTTTGTTTGCTTACATATTATCAGGGCTTGTATTTGGGTACTCGGGATGGAATTTACCTGTTTTAACAGGATTCGTCATTGATAAGGAAACGTTAAATACGAACTTTGTGCATCTTATTCCGCAGTGGCAATACATCTTAATGGCGTATGGACTAGCATGGTTTGTTGCTATCGTTGTCGGAACTATATCATTTATGGTCTCTGTTTTAATTCGTAATACACCAGCTGGTATGGGCGTTATGCTAGCTGCATTAATTGCAGGCGGTATTTTAAGCTCGTTCGCAACATCTTGGGAAGGCGCCAAATATATTTTTAGTGTGAATTTATCATTAACGGATTATTTATCAGGAAAATTACCTGCATTACAAGGTTTATCGATGGGATTTTCTTTGATGAATTTAACTGTTTGGGCAGTTGTTTCTCTTGTTATTTCGTTCGTAGTATTTACAAGACAGGATATGGTGAATTAATTAGACAGGAAGTGACAGTATGGAAAATGTTTTAAAGAATGATTGGGAGCCACTATTGGCACCAGAATTCGAGAAAGAGTATTATCTTACTCTATCCAGTTTTTTGACAGAAGAATACAGCACGCATGTTGTTTATCCGAAGGTAGAAGATATTTTTAACGCTCTTCAGTATACAAGTTATGAAAATACAAAGGTTGTCATTTTAGGGCAAGATCCATATCATGGACCGAATCAAGCGCATGGTTTAAGCTTTTCTGTGCAACCTGGTGTTAAAACACCACCGTCATTGTTAAATATGTATAAAGAACTTCGAGATGAATATGGTTATGAAATCCCGAATAACGGTTATTTAGTAAAATGGGCGGAACAAGGAGTATTATTACTAAATACCGTATTAACAGTTCGTCAAGGCGAAGCAAATTCTCATAAGGGAAAAGGATGGGAGCACTTCACAGATCGTGTAATTGAACTGTTGAACGAACGTGAAAAGCCAGTTATTTTCATATTGTGGGGGCGCCATGCGCAGGCGAAGAAGAAATTAATTACGAATCCGAATCATCATATTATCGAATCTGTACATCCAAGCCCATTATCGGCAAGACGTGGTTTCTTTGGTAGTAAGCCATATTCTAAAATAAATACGATTTTAGCTAATATGGGCGAAAGAGAAATTGATTGGGAAATTCCAAATTTATAAATAGAAAAGGTAGTTAACAGTTGTTAACTACCTTTTTATTATCATTGTTGCTCGTTCTTTAATTTTGCATCTAGTACAAAAGTACCAAATGGGATAACTGATGAAACGAATGCTCCAAGTGCCCATAAAATTGATTTACGGTGTACGATTGTTACTTGAATTACTGCAAAGATGAATAGAATAAATAGAACACCATGAGCCATGCCAGTAATTTTAACAGCTGTTGCAAATCCTGCGAAATATTTCAATGGCATTGCTACAAATAATAGTAATAGGAAAGAAATACCTTCAACTAGTCCAATTGCTCTTAATCGTCCGATTGGTGTAGATAACATAAAGTAGCCTCCTTTAACGTATGCTTGTATATAGTAAATTTGTATTCTTTTTCAAAATAAAATAGTCTATTTTGTTTCATTATATACAAAAAGAAAGTTTACACTACGAGAATAGTGCAAAGTTCAAAATATAGTCACAAAAGCATGAGAATTTAAATAAAAACCTATTTGAAGTATTTGACTTCAAATAGGTTTTGTGAATGAAAATATTAAACAAGTACATCCGTTTTTAAAACGAATTTCTCTACAACTTTTGCAACACCATCGTTCATATTTGTATCTGTTACGTAGTTTGCAATTTCTTTAATATCCTCAGGTGCATTGCCCATTGCAACGCCAAGACCAGCAAATTCAATCATTGCTTGGTCGTTATAGCTATCGCCCATTGCGATAACTTCTTCACGCTTAATGCCAAGCTTTTGAATCAGTTTGTTTAAGCTTGTTCCTTTTGTAACACCGGCTTCTGTAAATTCTAAGAAGAATGGTTTCGAACGCATCACGCTTAATTGGCCTTCTAGTTGTTTTTGTAGTTTCTTTTCAACTTCAACAAGGCGTTCAGCCTCTTTATTCATTAATACTTTTACTACAGGCTCTTTAACTGCGGCTTTAAAGTCATCTACTACAACAATTGGCATACCGGTAATATCGCCCTCAATTTCAGTATAAGGATTATTTTCTTCCGTTACGATATCATCGCCCATATAAGTATGAATCCATACATCTTCAGTTTGACTAATTTCAAATAGGTTGTGAACGATTTCAGGAGATAGCGTACTACTAAAGATTTCTTCGTTTGTTTTACAGTTAATAATTTTTGCACCATTAAAAGATAGAATGAAACTGCCGTATTCTTCTAAACGAAGTTCTTTGGCTACATTGCGCATACCAAACGTTGGACGTCCAGAAGCAAGTACAACCTTTACACCTTGCTCTTGTGCAGTCATTAACGCTTCTTTCGTACGAGGTGAAATAGTATGGTCATCACGTAATAAAGTATCATCTAAATCTAAAACAATCATTTTATAAGTCATATAGAAAATTCCTTTCTTTAATTGAAATCAAAATACATGTTCATGAAGATGTTGAGGAATAAT
The DNA here is from genome assembly GCF_008368855.1 of Bacillus sp. TE8-1. Lineage (NCBI taxonomy): Bacteria > Bacillati > Bacillota > Bacilli > Caryophanales > Bacillaceae > Bacillus > Bacillus sp. TE8-1. The sequence goes on from NZ_QPET01000003.1 coordinate 109,678, forward strand.
AGTAAGACATCAAACCTCTTTGAAAAGAAGTAGATAAATTATTATGAGTTGTTGCTCATAATATTGGTTAATAATCATTGGGGAAGAATAAAACCCCAATGATTAAAGTTTGATTTTATCGTAACAACTCTAAAGGTAGAGTGCAATAATGGAAGTTTTCCAATTTAAGATATTTGTTTTGCAGCGGAACGAGAAAATAGTATTTCTAGCAAGATTGCCATTACAGATCCAAGAACGAGACCATTACTTAAAAACGATGCTAGAAATGGTGGAAGTGTGGAATATGCTCCTGCTGGAACAAACATAACTCCGACTCCTGTAAAGATTGAAAGACCGGCTACTTTAAATAATCGTTCTTTATCCTGGACAGTTTCGTATTCTCGAAAGGCGAGACCAATCATGCTTGCGAATACAGGATAAATAGCGGCATAACCAACTGCAACAGGGATTGCCGCAAAGAATGAAGTAATCTTTGGAAATATACTAACGACAATAATAAAGCTTGACCCTAATATAAACGGGAGACGTTTATAAATATTAGTCGTTGCAATAAAACCTGCTGATCCAGAAATAGCGACAGGCCCAATAGCTGAAAATAGGCCGCCTAGCAATTGGTTGATTCCTGTGATAATGCCAGCTTGTTTAAAACGATCTGATGCAGCGTTTTCTTCATATTTAGAGACAACCTTTTGTACAACGCGAATACTTGCTAACATATTTGTTAGAAGTAAGAGTGTAACGAAAATGACCGTAATTACCATGTTCCATTCAACACGAGGCATTCCGAAAACAAATAAGGATGGAAAACGGATTATGTCTGTCACTGGTGTTATTGGATTAGATAATCCGAAACCTGCGAATAATATCCAGCCGCATACGATACTGAAAAGAACGGAATATTGTCCAATAATAGGTAGCTTCATGATGAAAAAGGATAGTAAAATAACAATGAGTGAAAGAATAAATACGTTAGGTTGTACTTCTGTATGTTTTCCATCAAGGCCAAACATTCCCTTTAAGAAGGAGCCACTAAGCTGCGCGACAAGAAGAAATAAATACGTTCCAATGACTGTCGGTGTAAAATAGCGAACGAGTTTATCAATAAGTCCAAAAACGCTAAGAATAATACAAATAATACCGCTTAATAAGAAAGCATATTGAAGAACTTTAAGTGTCTCATTGCTTGATCCAAATAGCACGACGCCTAAACTTGCGTAAAGGGAGAAAATTCCCCACCAAAGGCCAGCAGGACCTTCTTGAATAGGAAGTTTATGCCCAAATATAGCTTGCAAGAGACCAGCAAAACCTAGAACAAATAACGTTCTTTGTACGAATGCGATAGCTTCAGCACCATCAAGACCATAACTAGTTGCGACACTAATTGGTACAATAAGGCTTCCAGCTAAAATAAATAGTGCCCATTGTAAGGCGGAAAGAAATGTCTTCATTATATCAACCTCTTTCATAGATTCCGTATCTAGTATATACGTATTTTATTTCCACTGGCAAAGATTGTAGATAGAGAAAAGAGTTGAAACACGGTATGAATGCACGTAAGCAATTATGGATAGCAGTTATATGTATGACTTTTGTTGTAATTCTAGGAACGATAGGATTTATGACGATTGAAGAGATTAGTTTGTTTCAAGCATTTTGGATGACAATGATTACTGTATTGACTGTTGGATACGGAGATGCCGTTCCTGTAACGCAAGCGGGGAAAGTATTTGCGCTTCTTATTATTCCTGTTGGCGTAGGTATTGTTACGTATGCAATTGGGGTAGTGGCAGCTATGATTATTGAAGGGAATTTATTTCATGCAGTACGGAGGAAGAAGATGGATAAACAAATAGCGCAGTTGAAAAATCATATTATAGTATGTGGTTGCGGTAGAGTGGGGCTTCAAGTTGTACATGAATTGCAAGAAAAGAATATTCCATTTGTCGTTGTTGATAAAGATGAAAGTATATTGGAGCAGGAAAAGCTTTTATTTGTACATGGAGATGCAACGGAAGATCAAGTATTACATAATGCCGGAATTTTAAAAGCAGCTGGTTTAGTTGCTATTGTTGCAAATGATGCCGAAAATGTATTTATTACATTAACAGCAAGAGGGTTAAACGATACGATTAAAATTGTGGCGAGATCTGAAAAGCCAGAAACTGAAGAGAAATTAAGGCGTGCCGGTGCAAATAAGGTTATTAATCCATCTAGTATGGCAGGTATTCATATCGCAAAAGGTATTGCAAATCCATTAACCGTTCATTATATTGATACAGTGTTGTATGGAATAGAACAGTCATTTGTCATTGAAGAAATTCTAGTTGGAAAAGATTCAATATTAGTTGGTAAATCGTTACTAGAGAGTAATGTAAGGAATCAGTTTGATGTAACAATATTAGCGATTTCAAGAAATGGGGATATTATACATAATCCAGCAGGGCAGGAAAAATTGAAAGAACGTGATATGATAATAGTATTTGGTTCAGTAGAGAAATTGGGACAATTCGAGAAAGAATTACAAAGTACGAGGTGATAAGGAATGCAAATATCTAGCGGCAAGATTTTAAATAAAATGGCGAATGAAATTGCGAAGGCGAAAAGTAGTGAAGGACAAAAGTCAAAAGAACATTTATTAGTTGTGCGTGCTTTATGTGACTTATTATTAGATGAACAAGTTGAAACATCTACATATAGAGAACCGCAAATTCCATCGCAAGTAATTGAATCACAACCAGTAACAACTATGCAACCAATTGCACCTGTTTCTGGGGAGCCAGTATATATAAAAGAAAGTGATGCAAACGGTAACTCTTTATTTGATTTTTAGAAGATAAATCGTTTGGCTTATATGAAAAAATTGCTTATGATAAAGGTAAAAAAGGGGAATTAAGATGAAAATTTTCTTTTTACTAGGTTGTATTGCAGCGGGGCTATCTGTTGCGTTAGGGGCCTTTGGAGCACACGGTTTAGAAAATAAAATTTCTGCAAAAATGTTAGAAGTGTGGAAAACAGGCGTTACATATCAAATGTTTCATGCAGGTGGACTATTCGTAGTTGCTTTATTGATGGATAAGGTTCAATCATCACTTTTAACTACTGCTGGTTGGCTAATGGTAGCTGGAATTATTATGTTCTCAGGTAGTTTGTATGCATTAAGTACGACAGGTATTAAGTTCTTTGGTCCAATTACACCTCTTGGTGGTGTAGCGTTTATTGTGGCGTGGATTCTAGTAGGGACTGCAGTTGTAAAAGGATTATAAAAAACAAAAGCTGGCATTTGCCAGCTTTTTTTATGGTCTTGGAGTATAAGTTGCTTGTTGACTAGGTAAATACGTAATTTCTTCTGGAAATTCTACGTAATCTAAGTAGATCATTAGTAGTAAATAGCGTTTTCCTGATTGCGGTTCACTAATAACGATATGGTCACGGCCAGCTGCTTCAATAATACCTGTATAAGATTGTGTGCCAAGGGAACTGCCACGTTCATAGGTCATTACAACCGTAGCTTGCTTACCTTTGTTTAAACGAAGGATATTTTCAATATAGGATTGCTCTAGAGGTAACATGCCTTGAGAAATTGCATATTGAGCTTGCGCAGCTTGAGCTGTTTGTTGTTGCATCGCTTGCTGCTGTTGTTGAGTCATTTGTTGCGGTTGTACATAAGTTCCAGATGGTTGATAAAAACCTGTTCCATAGTACGGATTTTGTTGCTGTGCCATTCAAAAATCCCTCCTCATTTTTATTCCTTAATATACGCTAGGGCAGTCTCCAGCAGATGGCTGGAAGAAGCAGTGCTTTTTAAAGCGACCAGAGTTTTGTTGGTTATACCAAGTTGGTGGACATGCACCTTCAGGTCTAAAGAACCATAAGGCAAAGTTGGCAGGCCAAAAACGTTGCCCTTGAATGGTCCGTCTCGCTAGGGCAATATCTTGTTCGCGTGCCCGTTGATAAAAATATCCTTTTTGCGTTGCTTCAAAACCGCCGGGGTTTTGATAAACCATTTGACGTAAATTACGAATGCTTTTAAAGTCTAAACAATTTCCGCGGACACGATTTACCCCAACGTTTCCGACCATTAACATTCCTTGTTGCCCTTCTCCTTCGGCTTCAGCACGCATCAGTCTAGCCAACAACTTTACATCTTCTTCGTTATAAGCAATAACGCCCATTATGTGTCACCTCTCTTTTTGTAATACCTTTTGGAAAGAGGTTTATCCCGCATTAACAGGCAGTAAGACTCCTGCCCTAAAATTTGGTTGAAGTAAAGAAATTAGATGGGAGATCAAACTGCCCGTAAACGCCCGATTGGTTCAACTAATAATCAGCGGGGGATCCCCCCACTGATTAAAGTTTCACTTTATCTCTAGATGAAGTGTGTAACAATTACTAGTTCATACGTATGAGGAAAAGGACTCAGATATGACAACCAAACGAAGTTTTACATTGAGAGTGGAAAATAAAAAAAGCTAGCGTGAGCCAGCTTTTTTATTAAAAAACTTTAGACCATAAGTTTGAGAAGAAATCACCAATAGAGCGCATTGTTAACACAAACCAATTTGCTTTTTCAACTTCCTCTGTCGTTTTTGCAGTAACTTTCATACTTTTACTACCGTCTAAGAAACCATATTTATCAGTTGATTCTAAAGTAATTGAGCCTACTTTGGTATCTTTCTTAATAGGAGCAACTAAATGTCCATCTTCAGAAAGAGATTTATCTAATTCAGTTCCAATTTTATAAGGCTCTTTGCTACCTTTTTTCGCAATTACTGTTATTTCTTTTTCGGGTGCAACAGTTACTTGGTCTTCTTTCCCTTTTACTACAGAGATTGTATTGTTTTTACTAACTTTTAGTTTTTGTTTTTCAAAGTTATTAAATCCATATTCGATTAATTCACGAGATTCCGTGAAACGTTCATCCATTGATTTTGTTTTAATAATAACCGAGATAAGACGTACATCACCACGTTTAGCAGTAATGGTAAATCCGTATCCAGCTGTATCAGAACTTCCGGTTTTTAAACCATCAGTACCTTCATAAGCGAAAGCAGCTCCTGGTAACATCCAATTCCAGTTTTCCATACGAATTGGTTTTGGGTGATTGTCTGGGAAGTTTCTAAATCTTTGTTTTGTATCCTCTAGCATTTCTGGATACTTTGTAATCATTGCTTTTGAAAGCATACCCATATCACGAGCTGACATAGAGTTTTCTGCATTTGGATCAGTACCCTCAGGATGTTTTCCTTTTAAGTCAGCGTTATTTAAGCCAGTAGCGTTTACAAATTTATATTTCTTTAATCCTAGCTTTTTAGCATGTTCATTTGCAAGATTTAAGAAGTTTTTCTCACTTCCTGCAAGAAGTTCTGCTAAAGCAATACTAGATCCATTTGCAGAGAATATAACAATAGAATGATATAATTCTTTTACAGTATATTGACGTCCTTTTTCGAACGGTACATTAGAGAATTCATTATTACGAGAGACTTCATAAGCGTAATCAGAAATATTTACTTTCGTATCCCATGTGATTTTTCCTTCTTTAATTGCTTCTAAAACAGCGTAAACAACAATTAATTTTGACATACTAGCAATAGCTAGCAATTCATCTGGATTTTGCTCGTGAAGTATTTTTCCTGTATCTGCATCAAATAAAAGTGCAGCCGCCGCCTCAATATGTATTTTTTCTTCCGCATGGGATGTTGTTACTCCTAAGGAAGAAATTGACAATACAAGCAATAGTAAAATAGACAAGATTTTTTTCATATAGATTATCACCTTCGCATCGTTATTTAGCATATAGCTCGTATCATTTTAGCATATCTTTACATATAAAAAGGTTACAATTTTACAAGAAATTTGAAAAAATGTTGGTTTTTCTTCAAAAGTGCAGAAAAAAGGAGATTTTTGAGGATAAATATAGAGAAGAATAAAAAAAGGAACGAATTTCGTTCCTTTTCACCATTTATATGTGTAAAAATTTCTCTACTTTTTCGTCTTGTAAAATGTTTCCAACGAAGAATGTTCCAAATTCACCATAACGAGCACTTACTTCATCGAAGCGCATTTCGTATATAAGTTTCTTAAATTGAAGAACATCGTCAGCGAATAATGTTACGCCCCATTCGAAATCATCGAATCCAACAGATCCTGAAATCACTTGGCGTACTTTACCTGCGTATTGACGACCAATTTTACTATGGCTGTACATCATTTTTTTACGTTCTTCCATAGGAAGCATGTACCAGTTGTCATCACCTTGGCGACGCTTATCCATTGGATAGAAGCAAATATGATTTGCTTTCGGTAATTCAGGATATAAACGAGCTAAAATTTGCGGGTTTTGGTATGGATCCTCATCAGCTGGAAGGTAGTTGCTTAATTCAACAACAGATACGTAAGAATATGCAGGAACCATATATTCAGCTAAAGTTGTTTTATTCAATTCTGTCTCAATTTCATTTAACTCTTCCATTGTTGGACGTAAAATCATAAGCATAATATCAGCTTTTTGGCCAACAACTGTATACATTGCGTGACTACCTTTTTTCGCAGTAGCTACTTCGTTCCATTTTTCAACGACATTTAAAAATTCAGACACTGCTTGTCCGCGTTCGTCGCTAGATAATGTTTTCCATGCAGCCCAATCAATAGAACGTAAATCATGTAAACAATACCAGCCATCTAACGTTGTTGTTGCTTCACTCATTCTATTCACCTCAGTTAATGATAGTTTTACACGTTAACTATAGCATATATAGTTTTAAAATCATCTATATAAAACCTTGGCGCATAAAATTGTCACATTTAAGTGTTTAAGCAAGGTGAATTTAACGGCTGAATTTTATGAAAATATAATCATTTTTATTTTATCTATTTTTTGGGAGCTATAAGTTTAAAATATAGAAGAAAAGCAGTATTCTTAAAGATAGAGTTTTTTTAACATATGTAGGAGGGTTTATTCGTGAGCAACTTATTTACAACAGTAAAAGAAAAAGTTCAAGGAAAAGGCATTTCTATCGTACTTCCTGAAGGAACTGATGAAAGAATTTTAGGCGCTGCAGAGCGTTTAGCAAAAGAAGAGTTAGTAAAACCAATCTTAGTTGGTAATAAGGAAGAAATTAGCGCAAAAGCTGCTAGCATGAATTTAACATTAGCAGGCGTTGATATTTACGACCCAGCTACATACGAAGAAATGGATGCAATGGTAGCATCTTTCGTTGAACGCCGTAAAGGTAAAGCAACTGAAGAAGACGCTCGCAAAATCCTTAAAGACGAAAACTACTTCGGTACAATGCTTGTATACATGGGCAAAGCACACGGTTTAGTAAGTGGTGCAGCTCACTCTACAGCTGATACAGTTCGTCCAGCACTTCAAATTATTAAAACAAAACCAGGCGTTACAAAAACTTCTGGCGTATTCATCATGGTACGTGAAGAAGAGAAATATGTATTCGCTGATTGCGCAATTAACATTGCACCAAACAGCCAAGATTTAGCTGAAATCGGTATCGAAAGTGCGAAAACTGCTGAGTTATTCGGCATTGATCCACGTGTTGCTATGTTAAGCTTCTCTACAAAAGGTTCTGCGAAATCTCCAGAAACAGAAAAAGTTGTAGAAGCAACTCGCATTGCAAAAGAAATGGCTCCTGAGTTAACTTTAGATGGAGAATTCCAATTCGATGCTGCATTCGTACCATCTGTAGCTGAGAAAAAAGCTCCAGGTTCTACAATTAAAGGTGATGCTAACGTATTCGTATTCCCAAGCTTAGAAGCTGGCAATATCGGCTACAAAATCGCTCAACGTTTAGGTAACTTCGAAGCAGTAGGACCAATCTTACAAGGCTTAAACATGCCTGTAAATGATCTGTCTCGTGGATGTAACGAAGAAGAAGTGTACAAGTTAGCTTTAATTACAGCAGCTCAAGCACTTTAATTCTATAATGAATTGAAATAAAGACCGTCGCTATTATAGCGACGGTCTTTATTTTTCTAAGCCAAGTGCTTTATTATTACGATCAATAATACGTTGTAAATTCGTCTCATATAAAGGAATCTCGTCTATTGTTAATTGAGATGTTGTTAACTTTGGAGCGAATTGCTGCAATGTTTTTAAAAGACGCATCATTAAATCTTGTACTGTAATGGTTTCGCCAAGTAATTCTGAGAGTGAGGCCATCGTACTTGGTACAATTTCAGGGTACGTAAAGCGTGTTTCTTCCCCTTGAATTGCTAGGTTGTAGAAATCACGAACGAGTGCGGCACGCTCAGAGCCACTTCCGGTAGCACAGAGGTAAATTTGGACAGCGACCCCCCCGCGAATACGACGTTGTGAAATACCAGCGAATTTTTGATCGCGAATACTTAAGTCATAACTACCAGGACAGTAAGAGCCAACAATTTCTTTTGCCTCGATAGTAACGTCGTAATCCTTTAACATCTCCTTAATCAAATGCCACATTGTATCGTATCCAAGATCGATATCGATACCTTTTTCTGTTTCTTGAAATAAAAGTGATACATTTAAAACACCTTCATCAAGCACGACCGCAAGCCCGCCAGAATTACGAACAATGACATTGAAGTTGTTTTGTTTTAAAAAAGAAATACCTTCTTCTAAATGTGGAAGGCGTGAATCTTGAATGCCAAGGACAATTGTATTGTGATGAACCCAAGAACGCATTGTTGCGGCTGACTTGCCATTTCCAATGCTTGTGCATAATGTGTCATCCATTGCGAATGACTGAAGTGCATGGAATGTTGGTCCTAAACTAGATTGATCTACAATGCGCCACTCTGGCTGAGATAAAATGGAACGGGAATTGCTCATATAACTAACCCCTTATCTTTAAAATGACAATCTCTATTATAGCAAAAAATGAAGAATGGAGTTTTCTCACATATAAAGGGGGAGCTTAGAGGTGAAATAATAAAAAGGATGCATTACATGCATCCTTCTTATTCTGCAATTTTTTCTAAATTACCGTTTCGGTCCATTCGGAAAGATGTTTGAGAACGTTCTTCGTCATCCATGACTGCCAATTTACGAGCACGGTTCATAATGTTCATAAGTGTTTCGTAATCTTCTTGTACAGTATGAGATTGCTTTTCTAATTTTTCTAGTTTCTTTTCTAGTTCCTCATTCCGAAGGATTTGTGCTTTAATTTCTTGTTTCAATCTCGTATTCTCGTTTTCAAGAGCTGTCACTTTTATATTTGAAGATCCGACTGTTTGTAAAAAATAAATAACATCTTGCATTGTCATAGAGCTTCTTGCAGCAGGAGCAGTAGATTCTTGATATGGAATAGCTTCTTTATATTGTACGATTGATTCTTCTTGTACTAATTCTTCATAATCAGTTATCGAATCTGAAGCTGGTGGTGTATAAAGTAAACGTTTTTTCGCTTGTTCACCGCTTGCAGCACGCATTTTATCTTTACGATGTTTTTTTGCTAGTTGAAGAGCTTGTTCATAGCTATAGCGAACAACAGCATTCCAGCGGAAACCACAAGCAGCAGATGTACGATTTAACTGATCCCCTACTTCCTCAAATGCATTTAATTGCGTACTTCCTTCTCTAACATGACGAAGTACCGTTTCAGCAAGTAATAAATCATCCTCATCTGTCCAAGCATCTTGTCTTACTTTCATAGATTCAACTCCCTTTCTTTTTATGAACTTCCTATTTTTATAATGGGCAAAAAAATAAACTTTTATACAAAGCTTTTAAAAATATGGTAGATTTCGATGAAAGGTAAAAATTTTCCCATGAATGGTGAGCGCTTCTGTAGGAGAGCATATAAATATGTAGCAATATGTAGAGAATAGGCTTTGTAGGGAAACTTGCAACGAGCTTCAAAGAGCGGTAAAATACCATTTAGTGTTTATTTTTAAATGTACTTGAGAAAAGTTTAAAATAGAGGAAGTGTTATATAATGGGAAACGAGTTTCGCGTGTGCGATGACTGTCAGGCAACGAACGTTAAAACGTTAGTTCCGAAGCTAAAAAAAGTAGATTCATGTGCAACGATTGAAGTTGGATGTCAGTCTTACTGTGGTCCTGGTCGTAAAAAATCATTCGCATTTGTAAATAACCGTCCAGTTGCGGCTCCAACAGAAGATGAGTTAATCGTGAAAATTGAAGCAAAGTTAAATAAGTAAGAAAAAGAAGAGTGAAAAGATTCCTCTTCTTTTTTTATGCCCATAAGAGGAATGGTTTATTCTGCGAAAGTAATCTTGTGTGGATGAACGTTTTCTAAAGGATGGACATAACTTTTGTATTAAAATTCCAATTTATATAAATTTATATTTCAAAATAATGGTTGACAGTCTTTTAAAGCGATAGGTAGAATAGAAGTGTCTGATTCTGAGAATCATTATCAGGGAAATAACAATTCACCTAATTTTTTTATTACTATTTGAGAATAAATTTCATTTCAATAAATATATGTTGTTGGTTAGGATGGTTGAGGGATGGAAGCGAGCGCAAGCAGTATAGAACAGCAAGAAGAGAATGTTAAAGAGATTAAGAGCAGACCGCTCATCGCTTCTATTATTTTAGTAGCGGGTACAATTTTGTTAGCTTTAAGCATGGCAGTTTCTATTTCTTTTGGGGCTGCAGATATTAGTTTAAAGACTGTATGGCAAGCTGTATTTCAGTTTGATGGATCTATTACACATCATAACGTAATTCAAGAGCTTCGCATGCCTAGAGCAATAGGGGGCGTAGTTGCAGGTGCCTTTTTAGCGGTATCAGGAGCAATTATGCAAGGTATGACGCGAAATCCACTTGCTTCACCATCGTTAATGGGGATTACAGATGGAGCTGTATTTGGAATTGCAATTATGTATGCATTTTTCCCTAATTCACCTTATTTAATGTTTGTTATCGCATCTTTTATTGGAGCTGCGTTTGGTGCAAGCATTGTATATGGAATTGGATCTTCTTCACCAGGTGGATTAACACCTGTGAAATTAGCTTTAGCAGGTGCAGCTATTAGTGCTTTATTAGGGGCAATTTCATCTGGAATCGCATTGTATTTCAATCTTGCCCAAGAGGTGAGTATGTGGAATGCAGGCGGAGTCGCTGGAGTGAAATGGCAAAGTATTAATATGTTAGTGCCAATTGGCCTTGTTTGTCTTTTTATCGCAATTATGATGTCGAGATATATTACAATTTTGAGCTTCGGTGAAGAAATTGCAATTGGACTTGGTCAAAATACGACATTGATTAAATTTATCGGAACAGTACTTGTTCTTGTTTTAACGGGTTCCGCAGTTTCCATGGCAGGATCAGTTGGATTTGTTGGTCTTGTAATTCCGCATATGACTCGTTTCCTCGTAGGCTCGGACTATAGATGGGTTATTCCATGTTCTGCGGTCTTAGGTGGGCTGTTAATTGAATGTGCAGATATGTTATCTCGCGTTATTAACCCGCCATTTGAAACGCCAATTGGAGCAATTACAGCGCTAATTGGGGTTCCATTCTTCCTCTACTTAGCACGTAATGAAGGGAGAGGAAAGATGTGAGGACGAGTGTCTTAACAAAAAAGAACATTTCTATATTAACGATTTTAGTAGGACTAATCGTTTCTATATTTCTTATTAGTTTAAATACAGGAACTTTTAAAATCCCGCCAATGGACGTATTAAAGTCATTGGTTGGACTAGGGGCTGAAGATCAGTCTGTTATTTTATTTGAATTCCGTATGCCGCGTATGGTAATTGCTATACTAGTCGGTTCTGCTTTAGCTATGTCAGGCGCGATTTTGCAAGGTTTATCACGAAATCCGCTTGCTGATCCAGGTATTATAGGTATTAATGCTGGAGCGGGATTAACAGTTGTTATATTCGTCTACTTCTTCTTCGGAAAAGTAGGGACTGGTACATTTTTATCTGTATTCATTCTTCCATTCTTCGCACTAGTTGGAGCGATATTAGCAGCGGTAATTATTTATTTACTAGCATGGAAAGACGGCGTTTCATCGACTCGATTAATACTAGTCGGTATTGCCGTTGCAGCTGGATTTGGAGCTGTTAGTTTAATTTTCTCTATGAAGATGACATCTAACGATTTTCGTTTTGCTACGATTTGGCTGGCGGGAAGTCTATGGGGGACAGATTGGAAATTCGTATTAAGTGTACTTCCATGGATGGTTATTTTCTTACCGCTTGCTATAAGTAAAGCACACATATTAAATGTAATGAACCTAGGCGATTCTACAGCAGTTGGCCTTGGTGTAAACGTAGAAAAAGAAAGACGTAAATTATTATTTATTGCAGTTTGTTTAGCAGGTGCATCTGTTGCTGTTGCCGGCGGAATTGGCTTTATCGGTTTAATGGCCCCGCATTTAGCAAGGCGCCTTGTTGGTGGTAAACATCAAATTATGTTGCCCACAGCTGCGCTAATAGGAACGTTTTTACTTTTATTCGCAGACGTAATTTCAAGAAGTGTACTAACAACTTCAGAAATACCAGTCGGTCTTGTTATTTCTGTAATTGGTGCACCGTATTTCATTTATTTACTTATGAGGACAAAATAAAGGGAGGCTTTTCGTATGGCAACTTTAGCGGTGGATGCGGTATCTGTTGGCTATAATGAAGGTTTAATTATTGATGGGTTAACAGTTGAAATTCCGGAAGGGAAAATTACAACAATTATTGGACCAAATGGTTGTGGGAAGTCCACATTATTAAAAACGGCGTCTCGTATTTTGAAGGCAAAGCAAGGTACTGTTTATCTTGACGGAAAAGCAATTGAGAAACAGCCAACGAAAGAAATTGCAAAGAAAATGGCGATTTTACCACAAACTGCAGAAGTGCCAACGGGTCTTACTGTATTTGAGCTTGTGTCATATGGAAGATTCCCTCATCAAAAAGGGTTTGGCACGTTGAAAGAAGAGGATTATCGCTACATTAACTGGGCACTTGAAGTGACAGGAATGAAAGAATTTGCGAATCGTCCAGCAGAAGCGCTATCAGGCGGTCAACGTCAACGTGTTTGGATTGCAATGGCTCTTGCACAAGGAACAGAATTACTTGTATTGGATGAACCAACGACGTACTTAGATATGGCTCATCAATTAGAAGTATTAAACTTATTGAAAAAGTTAAATGAAGAAGAAGGTAGAACGATTGTTATGGTTATCCATGACTTAAATCACGCTTCTCGTTTCTCAGATCATATGATTGCATTAAAAGCAGGTAAGTTAATGAAACAAGGAACGCCAGATGAAGTTATGACAAGTGAAACACTTCGTAACGTATTTGAGATTGAAGCTCAAATCGTTCCATGTCCAGTAAACTGTAAGCCAATTTGTTTAACATATGATTTAGCGATGATTAGTAATCAATTGCGTAAAAAAGCATAAGTAGAACCCCCTCGTGAAGAGGGGGACTTCTAATGGACGTTGAGCTTCTTATATAAGAATGGGAAGTTGAACGCCCGTTAGAATGGGTTATTAACAACAATTAATAAATATATATTAATTAATTGTTATCTTTGTTTCTTATAGTTCGTTGTAACTTATAAGATAAATACAGCTAGAAGGAGTGGGAACATGAAGAATTTTAAAATGGCACTATTAGCAATGGTACTAGTTGTGACTTCTGTACTATTTGCAGCTTGTTCTAACAAAGAAGAAGAAAAGAAAGCAGATGCAAAGACTGAAGAGCGCACTGTAAAACATGCAAAAGGGGAAATTAAAATTCCTGCAAACCCAAAGAAAATTGCTGACCTTAGTGGTTCAACAGAAGAATTATTAATTTTCGGTATGAAACCGGTTATTACTGCTAATACATCTCAAGAAAAAATTGATGCACATATTGAAAAGAAACTAAAAGACGTTAAACCAGTTGGTTCTGCTTGGGGCGATAAAATTAACATCGAAGCAGTAGCTGCTGCAAAACCAGATTTAATTCTTGTAAATAATCGTCAAGAAAAGATTTATGATCAATTATCTAAAATTGCACCAACAGTTATGTTAAATACTCCATTAGATCAATGGCGTCCAAAATTTGAAGAAGTAGGTCAAATCTTCGGTAAAGAAAAAGAAACAAAAGAATGGTTCAAAAAGTATGATGAAAAAGCAAGCAAATTACATGACAAAATCGTTGCTAAAACTGGTGAAGCAACATTTATGAAAATGGCTGCATATCCAAATGCTTTCCGCGTATACGGTGACTACGGTTACGGTAGCGTAATCTTTAATGATTTAAAACTACCAGCAGTTAAAGGTACACCAACTGATAAACCGTTAGTACAAGTACAAAAAGAAGCTTTAATCGATTACAACCCAGATTACTTATTCGTGTTTACAACTGGTGACGGTTCTCAGCGCTTGAAAGAATTCCAAGAAGAATCAATTTGGAAAAACATGAACGCTGTTAAAAACAACCACGTATTTACAATTAAAAATGAAGACTTAAACAAAGGTTACTTCCCACTTGGGAAAGATATGATCTTAGACGAAGTTGCTGAATTCGTTTTAGGTAAATAATGTATAAAGGAAATCACTTTTACTTCGGTAAAGGTGATTTTTTCTTTTTATAAAGGGAATTAATACAGTCTTTCATTTCTTTCTGTTTCTCATTTCGTTTATAATATAAAGTAAGAATGTAGTAAAGAAAGGGGGATGTCGGAAAGTGGTATATTTAAACGACAAACTCAGCGAAACAAAAGTGTTTAAAGACCCAGTACATAAATATGTGCACGTGCGTGATCGTGTTATTTGGGATTTAATCGGAACGAAAGAATTTCAACGCTTGCGCCGTATTAAGCAGCTTGGAACGACATTTTTTACATTTCACGGTGCAGAGCATAGTCGCTTTACTCATTCGTTAGGTGTATACGAAATTATTCGTCGTATGATTGATGATGTGTTTGATGGCAGACCAAATTGGAATGCTGAAGATAGATTGTTATGTTTATGTGCGGCATTACTTCATGATGTCGGCCACGGCCCATTTTCTCACTCGTTTGAAAAAGTATTTTCATTAGATCATGAGAAATTTACGCAAAAGATTATCGTTGGCGATACGGAGATTAATGATGTATTAAGTCGTGTTGATAAGGAGTTTCCACAAAAGGTAGCAGATGTAATTGCAAAAACGTCTACTAATAAATTAGCGATTAGTATGATTTCGAGTCAAATTGATGCGGATCGTATGGATTATTTATTAAGAGATGCTTATTTTACAGGCGTAAAGTACGGAAACTTCGATATGGAACGTATACTGCGTGTAATGCGTCCGTATGGGAATCAAGTAGTCATTAAAAATAGTGGTATGCATGCTGTTGAGCATTACATTATGAGTCGTTATCAAATGTATTGGCAAGTATATTTCCACCCGGTAACGCGAAGTGCAGAAGTTATTTTAACGAAGATTTTACACCGTGCGAAATCACTGCACGAGAAGTATTATACATTTAAAAATCATCCTGTTCATTTCTATTCTTTATTTGAAGAAGAAGTAACAGTAGAGGATTATTTAAAGTTAGACGAGAACGTTATGTATTACTACTTCCAAGTATGGCAGGAAGAAGAAGATCCAATTTTAAGCGATTTATGCCGCCGTTTTATGAATCGAAATCTATTTAAATATGTAGAGTTTACAGATAAACACGGTTTAGATAATTGGATGGAATTAAGTAGTTTATTTAAAAAGATTGGACTTGATCCGGAGTATTATTTAGTAGTTGATTCAACATCAGACTTACCGTATGACTTTTATCGTGCAGGAGAAGAAGAAGAGCGTCTACCAATCCTACTTCTTATGCCAAACGGAGAGCTTAGAGAGCTTTCACGTGAGTCGGATATTGTTGAGGCGATTACAGGTAAGAAAAGAACGGATCAAAAGCTATTCTATCCACATGATTTAATCTATGAAGATGGAAGAAAAGGAAAATATAAAGAGAGAATTATTGAGTTGTTAGAAGGAAAGAAATAAGAAGCAGCTAATGGCTGCTTCTTATGAAAAAACTTGAAATTATTTGTCGCTTAAGCGTTTTCCGCCAACTGCATAATGGTTTTTGGACATTTCTTCGATGAAAACAACGATGTTTTCTTCAGGAGCACCAGTTGTTTCGCTTACTGCTGCTGTTACTTTCTCAGCAAGAGCTTTCTTTTGTTCTTCTGTGCGTCCTTCTAGCATTTTCACTGTTACGTATGGCATGTACAATCGCTCCTTTTATGTAAGTTACACTCTTATTATAGCGGATTATGGGGAAGAACAATCGAAAAAACAAATAATTTCTTTTTTTGACATATGGAAGAGGAGATGAAGCATGGATCAGTTATTTAGATACCCGTTGCACCAAATTCCTTTGGTAGCAATGGCCATTATTATCGCATTATCAGTTCATGAATTTGCACATGCATATGTAGCATATAAATTTGGAGACGATACAGCAAAGAGACAAGGCCGTTTAACGTTATCACCGATGGCACACTTAGATCCTATAGGTTTGATTGCAGTATTAATTCTTGGATTCGGTTGGGCAAGACCGGTTCCTGTTAACCCATATAACTTTAAAAGACCGCGTCTTGCAGGTATATTAGTTTCAATTGCAGGGCCGATTAGTAACTTAATTTTAAGCGCAATTGGTTTAATTATTTGGTATAGCTTAGTAAAATTTGGTGTATTATACTCAATTCCATCTGCAGTAGCAGATACGTTAGCTCAATTTTTCCAGATTTTTATTATGCTGAATATCGTTTTACTTGTATTTAACTTATTACCGATCCCGCCACTTGATGGGTATCGAGTTGTGGAAGATTTAGCGCCAGCAAATATTCGCGCGAAAATGACACAGTATGAAAAATACGGGGCAATTGCGTTATTAATTCTCGTTATTACACCGCTTAGTAATTACACAATTCAACCTATTTTCCAGGTAGTTATTCCGCATGTATTTGTATTTTTAGATAGCATCATTGCGCCTATTTTTGGCCTTTTATAATTTTTAAGTGAGGAGGATTTTACATATGACAGAGAAAAAGAAAAAAATCGGTTTTAATATCGTGAAAAATGATTCAACAGATGGACATGGTGGATTTGGTGTTGGGGCATTAAGCTTAGAAAACATTTCACCTGTATTTGTTGATGTACTAGAGAAAACTGCATTCGTTGATATTGGTGCGATGCACGCGCGTAGTACAGTAGAAAAAGGTATTAAGTTTTTAACAAATAAAGATGAAGTTCCAAACGGAAAACCATTTTGGCTTGTTTGGGTAACGATTGAAAGAACTGCGACAGGTGCGTATTATGCAGGTGTAACAGCTTGTGAAATGACAGTAGACCGTGAAATTCGCCGCGGATATAAATCACTTCCAGAGCACGTAAATAAAATGGATAAATCATTGAAGCGTCACATTATGGTTGACCATATGGATGAATCATCTAAAAAGGTACTTGGTACGTTCTTGAAAGAACATAATGAAGCTATTTGGAACGAATCTAGTGAAGAATTGCGCCGTGCATTATTAAGTGAATAAAAAATAGCTGACGGATGCCCGTCAGCTATTTTTTTTACCAAGGAAGATATTTTTTCCACCAACTTGTTTTTTTCTTTTCTTCAGTCGTTTTTTCAAATTCTTCTTTATCATCGACGTGATCCATACAATATTCAGTCGGTTCGGTACCTTTAGCGAAATACATTTTCACAGAAATAGGACAATTTTTTGTAGCAATTTTACCGTTCTCTGGATTGATATTAACCGCTACGACGTCACTTGGTTGTTTAAATTCTTTTTTTTGTTGTCCCTCTAACCCTTTCTCCATCGTATCAGTCCATATTTTCTTCGCATATCCTTGTTCTGCTACGTTTGAAATAGATTTAGGTTGATCATATCCGACCCACACACCAGTTACGATTTGCGGAGTAAATCCGATCATCCAACTATCCGTTTCAGTAGAACCAGATTTGCCGGCATATGTTCTTGATAGTTTGGATAACATCGATTGACCAGTTACAGCAGCATAGCTGCTTAGTTTCTTATTAAACATACCAGTCATCATTTCTTCCATTACAAACGCTTTGCTCTTGTCGAGAACTTGTTTACTCTCTAAATGAGCATCGTATAATATATTTCCTTCATGATCCATAATGCGGCGAATGAAAGTAGGTTTTACTTCTTTTCCACCATTTGCGAACATGCTATAAGCGTTAACCATTTCAATTGGTTTTACTGGTGATGTACCAAGAGCTAGAGAAGGCACATCTTTTAATGCACTTTTAATTCCAAATTGTTTCGCTGTTTTTGCAAGCGCGTCATCGCCTAAAAACAAATTCGTTTTCACAGCATATATGTTATCAGAGACTGCGAGAGCTTGTGCCATCGTTACGAAATCATCTGCATAATAATCTTTATAGTTCTTCGGTTTATACTTTGAAACGCCGTCACCTAAGGTGAATACAGTATATTCGCTTTTTAAGCGCGTAGCAGGCGTGAATCCTCGTTCTAATGCCGCATAATATAGAAATGGCTTAAATGTAGAACCAGGCTGACGAATGGCTTGTGTAGCCCTGTTAAATTGACTCGTAGTATAATCAGTTCCACCAACAAGAGCAGCCACTTCACCTGTCTTTGGATTCATAGAGACGAGAGCAGTTTGTATGTTTGTTGTGTCAGGTATGTGATCTTTTACAGCTTGTTCTGCTACAGCTTGTAGTTTAGGGTCTAGCGTTGTATAAATTCGCAAGCCACCCCGTTGTAAAGCTTGTTCGTCTAATCCAACATCACGAAGGAGCGAAGCTTGTACAGCATCTTGGAAATATGGTGCGACCTCTGCTACTTTTTTCGTATCTAATGAGGCAAAAGTTAGTGGCTCTTTCTTCGCTAAGGCTGCTTGTTGCTTCGTAATATATCCTTGTTCTACCATTTCATCTAATATGAGAGCTTGTCGTCCTTTCGCACGATCCTCTTTCAAAAAGGGAGAATAGACACTTGGCCCTTTCGGGATACCTGCGAGCATACTAGCTTCTGCTAATGTTAACTCTTTTGCCGTTTTATCGAAATATAGACGGGATGCAGCTTCGATGCCATAAGCGCCATGTCCGTAATAAATTGTATTTAAATATCCTTCTAAAATATGATTTTTATTATAATTCACCTCAAGGCGAATTGTGTACATTGCTTCTAATAGTTTACGTTTCCACGTTTTATCATGATCTAAGTAAAGGTTACGAGCATACTGTTGTGTAATCGTACTAGCACCTTGGACTTTTGCCATCGCTTTTAAATCGGCAACAATGGCACCAGCAATACGTTTCATATCAAAGCCATGATGTTTGTAGAATCGTTGATCTTCAATAGATAGTGTCGCCTCTTTTACATAAGGTGAAATTTCATTAAGAGATACATTGTAACGTTTTTGCATTTCATTACTTTGTCCTATAACAGTGTCATCATTTGCGTAAAAGACGCTTGTTTGCGGGACCGCAACAGGAGGAGGTCCCATAATTTTTGCAACTATAATAATAACAAAAAAAGAAAAAACGAAGAAAAGGACGCAAGAAAACATTGCGGTGAAGAAAAGACGTTTATATTTTTTAAGTTTTGGATTCATAGTTTGATCCATCTTTTTTCAGCCCCTCATTAATACAAGCGTTATTGTATTAGTATTGAGGGTTTTCATTTATTTTAAACAATGAAATTTCGAAAATAAAAAAGCCCCTTCCATTAAGAAAGGAGCTCAAAGGCACGTGCTGGCCAATCAGTAATGATGACATCTACACCATAATCAATCATAGTTTGTAAATCTTTGTATTCATTAATTGTATATGGACGGAAAACATACCCTTGCTCTTGTGCTAACTGCACAAATTCTTTCGTTAATAACTGGAAGTTTGGATGTAATCCATTTGCTTCTCTATGTTTTGCTTCGGCAATTGGATCAGAAAGTGGTGTATCATATAAAATTGCTCTTGGGATTTCAGGAGCAATTTCTGCTAATAATGAAACAGAGTCATGGTTAAATGATGAAAATACAATTTGATTAGAAAGATGATATTCACGCACAAGTGCAACAGCTTTTTCCTCAATATTTGGGTAATGAATAACATCTGTCTTTAATTCAATATTTAGTTGTAAGTTCGTTGTGGAAAGCCAAATGAAAACCTCACGCAACGTTGGGATTTTTGCTTCATGGAAAGAAGGGTCTTTATAGCTACCAGCGTCCAATGATTGTAGTTCCTCTACCGTTTTTTCCGAAACAAGTCCAACGCCATTTGTTGTACGATCGACGGTTTCATCGTGAATTACGACAAGTTCACCATCTTTTGATAAGTGGACATCGAGTTCAATTCCGTGGGCGCCAATGCGTTCTGCTTCTTGGAAGGCAATCATCGTATTTTCGGGATGTGTTCCTTTTACTCCGCGGTGAGCGAAAATAAGTGGTTTACTCATGTGAAATTCTCCTTATTATCTCTTTTCTTTCATTATGAAACTGCTTTAGGGAAAATACAATTGAATATGACAAACATTTACAAAAGTCTAACAGTTGCACAAAAGTTAACGTTAACGTAAAATGTAATAATCAAGTGAAGGGAGGAATAAACATGTATAAAATTGATGAAGTAACAAAGCAAGTTGGTTTGACAAAACGTACACTTCGTTATTATGAGGAAATTGGTTTAATTCATCCCCCTGAACGTAGTGAGGGGAACATTCGCCTGTATACAGACGGGGATATCGCCAGAATTAAAAAAATTGTGGAAGCGAAAGAAGTGTTAGGAATTACGCTTCAAGAGATGCAGCATTTTTTATCGTTAAAAGAAAGAATGGAGCAAAGAAGAAATAGCGAAAACCCTCGTGATCGTGAAGTGATTCAAGAAATTAAAGATATGCTTGAAAAACAAGTGGAAACGCTAGACGAAAAAATGGAGCAAATGCAACGTGTAAAGGCAGAACTAGAAGATAGTTTACATCGTGCAGTAACATTTTTAGAGAACACAAAAGGAGAGTAATCAAAATGGAGAGCAAACAAAAACTAGGGAGATTGATTACAGTGGTGGCTACCTTCCTTGCCTTTTCGGGTATAGGGGTAGTTGACCCAATTTTGCCAATTATTGCTGAGAAAATTGGTGCAACGCATTGGCAAGTTGAAATGTTATTTACCGCTTATATTTTAACGATGGCAATCATGATGTTACCAGCTGGTATATTTGCATCGAGATTTGGTGATAAACGGATGATGACAATCGGTCTTGCGATTGTGACTGTATTTGCGTTTATATGCGGTATATCGCAAACGATTGCTCAATTATCTCTTTTCCGCGCTGGATGGGGATTAGGAAATGCGATGTTTTTTGCTACAGCAATGACGCTATTAATAGCATTAAGTAAAGAAGTTCATGAAGCAGTAGGATTATACGAAGCAGCTATCGGTTTAGGCATGGCTGGCGGACCGTTATTAGGCGGGATATTAGGTGGTCATTCTTGGCGTTATCCGTTTTTCGCGACGAGTATTTTAATTTTCTTAGCATTTATTTTAGTATTCTTTTTTGTAAAAGAACCAGAACGAAAAGTGAAGCGTAAGGCTGCTGGCGTAGGGGAATTACTTAACCTGGTGAAGTATAAACCATTTATGCAAGGTGCCATTTCAGGGATGCTATACTACTACGGATTTTTTGTCGTGTTAGCATATTCACCACTTATTATGCATTTATCAGCTATTCAATTAGGCTTTGTATTTTGCGGATGGGGACTCGCGTTAGCTTACGGTTCTGCAATTTTAGCACATAAGCTAGAAGGAAAATATGAACCAAAAACATTATTGAAGGGTAGTTTACTCGTATTTGCGATTTTCTTAATTGCACTATTCTTTGTGAAAATTATGTGGTTACAAATTACTCTTATCGTTTTATCAGGGTTGGCATCTGGCTTAAACAATGCATTATATACAAGTTATGTAATGGATATTTCACCTTATGAAAGATCTGTTACGTCAGGTGTTTATAACTTTGTTCGTTGGTTAGGTGGTGCGATTGCTCCGATTTTATCAGGAATTATCGGTCATACTGTTTCACCACAAAGTCCGTTTTTAGTAGGTGGAATTGTTGTGTTAGTTGGTTGTATTATGATCCTAATTCCAATTCGTAAACCAGTAGAAATAGAGACAAAAGCCCTTTCTTAAGAAAGGGTTTTCTTTCCTTTTGCGGTGCAAACCCTTTCCGCACATATGTTAGAACCCTCTGACTAAAATATATTTTCGGTATTTTTGTACTTTTAACTATACATTTTGGATGTTTTGTTTTATTTTTGTTAGGGGACATTAATGATGTCCCTATTATAAATTTGCATTGAAAGGCGTGATTGTACGATGGAACTATGGTTCACTGAAAAACAAACAAAACATTTTGGGATTACGGCGCGTATTAACCGCACATTACATACGGAGCAAACAGAATTCCAAAAACTTGATATGGTCGAAACGGAAGAGTTCGGAAACATGCTTATTTTAGATGGCATGGTTATGACAACAGAAAAGGACGAGTTCGTTTATCACGAAATGGTAGCACACGTACCTTTATTTACACATCCAAACCCTGAAAACGTATTAGTTGTTGGTGGCGGTGATGGTGGTGTTATTCGTGAAGTGTTAAAACACCCAAGTGTAAAGAAAGCAACTCTTGTTGAAATCGATGGAAAAGTAATTGAGTACTCTAAACAATACTTACCATCAATTGCAGGCGCATTAGATAATGAGCGTGTAGAAGTAAAAGTAGGAGACGGTTTCCTACATATCGCAGAAAGCGAAAATGAATACGATGTAATTATGGTAGATTCTACTGAGCCAGTAGGACCAGCAGTAAACCTATTTACAAAAGGCTTCTACGCTGGAATTTCAAAAGCGTTAAAAGAAGATGGTATTTTCGTTGCACAAACGGACAACCCTTGGTTTACACCAGAACTAATTACAACTGTGTTTAAAGACGTAAAAGAGATCTTCCCAATCACTCGTTTATACACAGCAAACATTCCAACTTACCCAAGTGGTCTTTGGACGTTCACAATTGGATCTAAAAAACATGATCCATTAGAAGTAAGTGAAGAGCGTTTCCACGAAATCGAAACGAAATACTACACAAAAGAATTACACAATGCAGCATTCGCATTACCGAAATTTGTTGGCGATTTAATTAAGTAAGAGAATTGTATCAAACAAATAAAGTGTAAGTAGCTCATTTAAGGTGTTTGTCCAGAAGACTTGAACATGCTAGCTACTTACACTTCTGTAGAGAAAATCGTCTTCTTGTTGTTAAAAAGAAGACCCGGTAAATCGAGAAAGAGGAGCAATTCGCTCCAAATTTGAGAAATAGTGAAAGGTTGGGATACCTTAAGTTCCACATAAGGAGGAAAAGAATATGCGTTTTGATGAAGCTTATTCAGGTAAAGTATTTATTAAAAGTCATCCAAGTTTTGAAGAGTCAAAGGTAGTTATTTATGGGATGCCTATGGATTGGACAGTAAGTTACCGTCCGGGATCTCGTTTTGGCCCTGCACGTATTCGTGAAGTATCAATCGGTCTTGAAGAATATAGCCCGTATTTAGATCGTGAACTAGAAGAGGTAAAATATTTTGATGCGGGTGATATCCCATTACCATTCGGAAACGCACAACGCAGTTTAGACATGATTGAAGAGTATGTATCAAAACTTTTAGATGCCGATAAGTTTCCACTAGGTCTCGGCGGTGAGCACCTAGTGTCTTGGCCAATTTTTAAGGCAATGGCAAAAAAATATCCGGATTTAGCAATCATCCACATGGATGCTCATACTGATTTACGTGAATCGTATGAAGGGGAGCCTTTATCCCACTCTACACCAATTCGTAAAGTGTGTGATTTAATTGGTCCGGAAAACGTATATTCTTTCGGAATTCGTTCTGGAATGAAGGAAGAATTTGAATGGGCGAAAGAAGTAGGTATGAACTTATACAAATTTGACGTATTAGAACCGTTAAAAGAAGTATTACCGAAACTTGCTGGCCGCCCAGTCTATGTCACAATCGACATTGATGTATTAGACCCAGCTCACGCTCCAGGAACAGGAACGTTAGAAGCTGGCGGTATCACATCTAAAGAATTATTAGATTCCATCGTAGCAATTGCAAATTCAAATATAAATGTAGTTGGAGCAGACTTGGTAGAAGTAGCTCCAGTCTACGACCATAGTGATCAAACACCAGTCGCAGCAAGCAAATTCGTGCGGGAAATGCTGCTCGGTTGGGTGAAGTAAAAGCGGAATCGGCTCGCCCAGAATGTGAGGGGGATGGAGCTTCAGACATAGAGGCGTTTTTTGCCTCGAAGGAAGAAGCGAAGCCACCGATCATTCTAGCCGATGCAGCTAGATAAAATAAAAGTGAAGCCGACTGTTTAGGCCCGGTGGCTAAGGTTCTTTCCTGCAAAAGGCGCTTTTTGCCTCGAAGGAAGAAGCGAAGCCACCGATCATTCTAGCCGCTGCAGTTAGATAAAGTAAGAGCCCCCTATATGATTAGAGGGCTCTTATTTTGTCGTTATGTGCTGGTAAGTCGATATATTAAAAAAATCGCTGATATAATTTCATTTACCGTTATGCGACACAAAAAAGAGCTATTCCTAAACGATGGGAATAGCTCTTTTTCTTATGCAACCTTCTCTTCCGAAGTAACTCCGCGAATTTCATCAGCAGAGCGGATCGGATATTTACGGAACACAATAGATCCGATGTATCCGACAATAGTGGTAACGATTCCACATAATATAGCAGCAATTGTTACTTTTACAACGTCATTAAATCCGAATAAGACAAGAAGTCCTGGGATTGGTGATGCTGTTCCTGGTGCATTATTAACGAGCTGGAACAGAGAGGTAATAATACCAGCAAGTGCACCGCCAACGAAGTTTGTCGCATAAATTGGAATCGGATTTGCTGAAACAACATCGGCTTGTGTTAAAGGCTCGATTGCTACAGCAATTGTATCTTTCTTTGAACAAATTTTTAATCGTTTAAAGAAAATAAAGTTCATTGGGGCTGAAGCTGCTACAGCCAGACTACCAATTGCCATTGGTAAACCTGTTAATCCAAGCATTGCAGTTAGTGCCATAGAACTCAGTGGAGAGGTAGAAATAACTGTTATTAATCCACCAAGCATAATACCCATAATGATAGGACTTTCTGTAGTTGCAACTGAAATCATAGAACCGATTTTACCAAGTGTGGCGTTAACGAGCGGATCCATAAGCATTGCCATTCCGCGTGAGATTGGTGCAGCGATAAATAGGATTGCTAAAAATTCCACACCAGCTGGTAATTTCTTTTCGAGAAATTTCACGACGAAGGCACAAACGTATCCAGCGAAAAATCCTGGTAAAATACCGAATCCACTAGTAGCGATACCAATTAAAACAGCATATACGGGGGAAACACCGATTGCTAATGCGACTAAAATCGCTGCTGCGACACCGCTCATACTACCGGAAGCTTCTCCTACTGATTGTAAAAAGTCATTATGAAACATTTCTCCACCTATATAACGGTGAAATGCTTCAATAAGAAAACTTGCAATTGCTGCATTAGCTAAAGCACCCATCGCCTTCATTCCGTAAGGCGCACGGTAACTGAAAAGTGTAAATAGACAAAGTACAACAAGTAATAGTGCTAAACCTTGCAAGATAGCCATTTGAAAACTGTCTCCTTTGATTTTTGTAATAAAAATTCGTATCATTCAATAATAATATAAAAGTGTATGAAACGGAAAAATTTTTTCTTGGGAACTGGCTGTAAGAAAAAATCCCTTACAATAATGTAAGGAAAGTGTAAGACTTTTAGATAGAGTATAGTATGCTCTTTTCCGTATAATACAAGTATAGATATAATACTAGCGAGAAAGAAGTGCAAACAGGAGGTTCATGTATGAAATTGGTAATTAAAGTTTTAGCTGTATTCGCCATTATTCTAGGTGGAACAGCGTATTATTTGAACACAAAAACAGAAGGTGTACATGCTTTTGTAGACAACTTCTTTTCAAATAAAGAAATACAAGATTATTATGCGGTTATAGATAAAGGTGAGAAAAAAGACGGAGAATACTTGTATACTTTTAAAGGGTATACAGAAGATGGAAAGTTACAGGTTATTAAAAGAATGATGAACCGTGAATTGCATACGGGGGCGTTTATAAAAATTTATGCAAAAGGTATGCAAGGAAAAGGATGGGCTGAAATCCCGAAAGAATCCATTCCGCAAAAAGCGTTGGAAAAAATAGAAAAACCATAAAAGGAGCGACTCATTCGCTCCTTTTTTAGTACGTTAAAATAGTGATAGATGTCTTCTCTTTGTGAGAAATAATTTTTGCACGTCCACCAATTGGAAAAGTGAAAATCGGGGTTGTATGCCCGAAACTTGCGTTTGCAATGATAGGGATATGTGCAAGTTCAGGTTTTGAAGTAATCATTTCTTGAATGTCTTCTATCGTACATTCTGCACCTTTTTGCATCTTTCCTATAACGATTCCCTTTATGTATTCAAAACCTTGCTGCTGCATAAGGGAATGTAAATAACGATCAAAAGTTTTAAGAGTAGATGTTCCAGTTAAACTATCTTCTTCAATAAATAAAATTTTCTCCTTTAAATTTGGCATATATGGTGTACCTTGCAGTAAGTTAAATGTGCTCATATTGCCACCGATAATATCTCCCGTAGCTTCTCCTTCTTGCATTGAAACATATCCTTCATTTTTAATAAATTCTCGATTTTCCTGATCTATATACCAAGAATCATCGCTCCATGTTTCAGATGGAAGGACTTCAATAGGCTCATTAGAAGTTAAGCACTTTAAAAAGTAATCGGTTGTATACCCGAGCCCTTTCTCCATTCCAAACGAAGAGAAATGGGGTCCTGAATATGTAACAAGCCCTGTTTTTGCGTAAATTGCATTATTTAAGGCAGTAATATCAGAATAACCACAGAAAAATTTCGGGTTTTCACGAATTAAATCATAATCGAGATGTTTCAATAAACCATTTGAGTTGTATCCGCCAAGTGTAGTCAAAATAGCTTTTACATTAGGGTCTCGAAATGCTTCATGGAGGTCTTGAATGCGGGAAGAAATAGAGGAGGAAGCAAATCGATCTATCTCATCAGCATATTTTGAGAATGTAACTTGAAAGCCCATGTCAGTTAATCTTTTTATAGCAAGTTTTCTATTTTCATTTGAAACAATACTTAAACTACACGATGGTGAAATCACTCGTATTTCAGCACCCTTTTTTAACTTTGTTGGTATCACTACATTCACCTCTTTAATTGAAAGAATATTTAGATTTAAAAAATATTTTATCATATGAAATAAAGTAGATGTGAATTATTTTTTGAAATGGAGTTTTCCTGATTTTTCAGCAGACAGACAGAGTCTTTTTTTGATATGATAGGAAAAGTGATTTATTATAAGTAGTATTTAATATCTATAACATTTGAAAGGTGTGCAAGACGTGGAGAAACAACTTGCAGGCTTGCCGGTACACGTTCATTTCGTAACAGAAATCCGTGAAGGGGCGAGGAAGGAAACCGTTGCTTTTGAAGCAAATGGTCAATACTATGTAAAAGGTCAAGGTACATATGTAACATTCCAGGAGCCGAACGAACAAGGCGAAGTGAAAACAATTATTAAAATTCAAGATGAACAAGTTCTCATTATGCGTTCAGGTGCTGTTTCTATGCGTCAGACGCATGCGAAAGGTGAATGGACAACTGGTACGTATACGAGTGAACTTGGTACGTTTGCATTGCAAACAAAGACTGATAACGTTCTTTTTAAATGGTCGGATGAAAAGAAAAAAGGACAACTCTTCTTAACGTACGCATTGCTTCTAAGTGAACAAGAAGCTGGCAGATATACTATTACAATTAATTTGAAGGAGGCAAAATAATGAATTCCTTAGAACAGGTAAAAGGATTGATTAAAGAAGAAATTCAGGCTGCTGTATTAAAGGCAGAATTAGCGACAGAAGAACAAATTCCAAACGTTGTATTAGAATCTCCAAAAGATAAAACAAATGGTGACTTCTCTACAAATATGGCAATGCAACTTGCACGCGTTGCGAAAAAAGCACCTCGTATGATTGCAGAAGAACTAGTTGCAAACTTCGATAAAGCAAAAGCTTCTATTGAAAAAATCGAAATCGCTGGTCCTGGTTTTATTAACTTCTATATGGATAATAGCTACTTAACAGATTTAATTCCAACAATCGTAAGCGCTGGTGAAGCTTACGGTGAAACGAATACTGGTAAAGGTGAAAAAGTACAAGTTGAGTTCGTATCTGCGAATCCAACAGGTGACCTTCACTTAGGACATGCACGCGGTGCGGCAGTAGGTGACACTTTATGTAACCTATTAGCAAAAGCAGGATACGATGTATCTCGTGAGTACTACATTAATGACGCTGGTAACCAAATTCATAACTTAGCTCTTTCTGTTGAAGCTCGTTACATGCAAGCTTTAGGCTTAGAAAAAGAAATGCCAGAAGACGGATACCATGGTGCGGATATCATTGGAATTGGTAAACGTTTAGCAGAAGAATTCGGTGATCGTTATGCGAAAGCTGATGAAAAAGAAAGCTATGAATTCTACCGTGAGTACGGTTTAAAATATGAATTAGCAAAACTTCAAAAAGACTTAGAAAGCTTCCGCGTTAAATTTGATGTATGGTTCTCAGAAACATCATTATACAAAAACGGGAAAATTGATCAAGCACTTGCTGTATTAAAAGAGCGCGATGAGATCTTTGAAGAAGACGGTGCAACTTGGTTCCGTTCAATGACTTACGGTGACGATAAAAACCGTGTATTAATTAAAAATGATGGTTCTTACACATACTTAACGCCAGATATCGCGTATCATCGTGATAAATTAGAGCGTGGTTTCGATAAGTTAATTAACATTTGGGGTGCTGACCATCACGGTTATATTCCACGTATGAAAGCTGCTATTCAAGCACTTGGTTACGATAAAGACACGCTTGAAGTAGAAATCATCCAAATGGTACAACTATACCAAAATGGTGAAAAAATGAAGATGAGTAAGCGTACGGGTAAAGCAGTTACACTTCGTGAGCTTATGGAAGAAGTAGGCGTGGACGCAATGCGTTACTTCTTCGCAATGCGTAGCGGTGACTCTCATTTAGATTTCGATATGGACTTAGCTGTATCAAAATCTAATGAAAACCCAGTATACTATGCACAATACGCTCACGCTCGCGTATGCAGCATCCTTCGCCAAGGTGAAGAATTAGGATTAGCTACAGGCGGAGATGTGAACTACAAACTTGTTACTTCTGAAAAAGAAGTAGAGTTACTGAAAAAACTTGGTGAATTCCCAGCGGTAGTTGCGGATGCAGCACAAAAACGTCTACCACACCGTATTACAAACTATGCATTTGAATTAGCAGCAACATTACACAGCTTCTACAATGCAGAAAAAGTATTAAACCAAGATAATTTAGAATTAAGTAAAGCTCGTTACGAGTTAATGAAAGCAGTACGCACTACACTTCAAAATGCATTAGCAATTGTAGGAGTATCTGCACCAGAAAAAATGTAATAAAGAAAAGCGGAAGCGGCTCGTTTAGAATAGGAGGGGGATGGAGCTCCTGACAGAAAGGCGTACTTTGCCTCGGAGGAAGGCGCGAAGCCACCGAGTATTCTAGCCGCTGGAGCTGGACAATAAAGAAAAGCGGAAGCGGACTTTCGTTTTTAAATAAAAGGCAATCACACGATGTTGTGATTGCCTTTTTATGTGGAGATAATAAAAAAATAAAATTTTATCAAACAAAAAGGGAATTTGCGTCGTCTTATATAAATGACAGGAGGCTTATGATGGAAGAAAAGGTAGAAGAATTAATTGATATATATAAGAAGCAAATATATTCCTTATGCTATAAGTTAGCAAAGACGAAAGAAGACGCGGAAGATATTTTTCAAGAGACATGGATAAAAGTTTTTTCATCGCGGCACCAACTTTCTTACGTGGAGAATTATAAAAAATGGATTACTACAATTTGTGTTCATACGTTTTATGATTTTTATCGTAAGAAAAAAAGGTGGAAAGATCGAATATTGGATTTGTTTCATAAAGAGGATGGTGAAGAAATAGATTTCGCAGATGATGTGAATATATCAGAAGAATTTATTCAAAAAGTGGAAGCGGAAATGATACGGGAAGTTATACAGCTATTGAATGAAAAATATAAAACCGTGCTCGTACTCTACTATTATGAACAATACTCTTATAAAGAAATGAGCGAAATATTAAATATACCGATTGGTACGGTAAAGTATCGGCTTAATTATGGGAAAAAGAAAATGCGAGAACATTTGGAGGGGTTCGTTCATGAAGGAAGATAAATTTGAACAGAAAATAAAGAGCAGTTTAGCAGAAGAGATAGCTCCAAGCGAAGAGCTAATAAATAACACGAAGCAGGGCGTGCGAAAGGCTCAGAAGTTAGAGAGGAAATGGATGATTTGTATTCACACCATTTGGATTGTTTTGTTAACAATTGTTATAGAACAATTTGTCACTCATTTGGATTATAAAATTCCTATGTTAATAGCCATTGTGATTATGATGCATGTATACATTCCGATATATGTTGTAATACAGTCATTTTTAAAGAAGGAGTATAAATTACATGAAAGAGTTCGCTAATCCGTTTGTACTATTTGAAGTAGCTGGAGTGACGATGTTTTTAGCTTTTATAGCACTTTTAATATGTGTTGCATCATGGGTATATACAGATGCTAAAGCACATCAAATGAGCAAAGGATGGAGTATTTTAGCAGTTATATTGCCATTCTTTATTGGGTTTTTATTATATATGGTAAGAAGAAGTAAAAAGAAAGTTGAAGGAGAATATAAGATGAACTTTGTTAAAAAACAGAAAGTAACATTAGTTGCGATATTGGCAAGTACAATGTTTGTATTACTTAGTGGTTTTGCTTTTGCACAAACGTTAGATGACGCGTGGAAAGCAGGAGATATATATTTAGAAAATGAGAAGCAAGGGGAGACAAGTTACGAGGCGAAATTCTCATCATGGGATATTGCCGGTAAAGATATTGAACTTCAGTATGAGAAGGACACAGAAGTGACATTTTCTTATGAGACAGATGCAAAACGAGGGAACTTATGCTTTAGCGTGTATGAAAGACGAGGAGAAGGTATAAAAGAGTTAAAGGAAATCTGTGAATCGAAAAAAGGTAGTTTTACAGTTACTTTAAAAGCAAATGAAGAGTATGTATTGAATATAAGCGGATTAAAAGTGAAAGATGGATTCGTAAAAGTGAATTGGCAAGAGAAATAAAAGGGGCCCTATAAAGGACCTCTTTTTTATTGAATAGTATAAGTAACAGAAAAACTAACAGGACTATAGTAAACGTAAGGTGCATGAAATTGAACATACATATTTCCATCTGTTTTTGCAGTGAAAATTCGGCCGTAACCATCAGAATAACGTCCAATTAGGTTATGATTTGAGTCATAAACACTGTAACTAGGAGTTTTGCTGTTAGGATGAATTGTTAGTTCTTGTCCTTTTTGAAGGAAAATAGGTTCTTGTTCAGAACTACCTCCAGTTTGCAAAGAATAAAATTTTGTAAAGCTTTGTTCTTGAGCGGCAGCAGCGACTTTTGTTTCAGGAATAAACGCAGTAGCTCCAGTAATTCCTGCTAAAGTTAATGCACCTGCTAAAATCATTTTTTTCATAATAGAAAAAGCCTCCTTATCAGTTGTAATCGATGTTGTTACAGTTAATATTGTATACGATAATGGGTAGGATAAAATATGCTTTTATGCATATATATTTTTTCTCAATAAAAGACCACTGATAAAATCAGTGGTCTTTTAAATGATTAAGCAGCTTTCTGTTCAGTTTGAGGAACAGGTTTTTGAAGCGAGTTATAAACTCCTGTTCCGATAACGTCTAATGCCATTCTCATTCGTTCAGGTGAAATGTTTTCTAATACGTTATCTTGAGGTGTATGGTATACCTTCTCAATATGATAGATTAATGGATTCCAACTATCGACACCCATCCAAATGAATAGAGCAGCAGGAATACCAGCTTCAGCAAATGGAACATGATCACTAGAACCGAATTTACCTTGTAGGACGAGGTCATTATTTAGTTGTTTACCTGCTTGCAAGGCAGCGTCTGTTACAAAGTTTGTAGAGCCATCAGGTGTCATAGCGTATAAATTCTTTGCTTTATCATAATTTGTTGCAACCATGTCGGCGTTAAAGACACCTAAAATACGGTCGCGTTCTTTTTGGGATAGACTATTCACGTAATAATCCGAACCAAGTAATCCAGTTTCTTCAGAACCAAAGGTAATAAAGCGAATTTCTTTATCAGTTTCTACATTTTGAAAAGCACGAGCTAGTTCTAATACTAATCCAGTTCCAGAAGCATTATCATTTGCGCCAGGTGCTCCGACAACACTATCATAGTGCGAGCTTACAACGACTGCTTTCTCATTACCTGTACTCTTTTTTGGTTTCTTTTTGGCGATAACATTTAGAGATGTTAATTTAGATTCATGTCTCGCTTTTAGGGAAAGAATTGTTGTCCCTTTTTTAGCGATTTCTTCTTTAAATGCATTTCCTTGCGCATAAGCAAGACCAAAGACAGGGATAGATTGCTTTTTCGTTAGGCGGGGATTGAAGGTTTGTCCATAATTTCCGCGTCCGCCAATTAAACTGTATAAAAGAACACCTTTTGCACCTTTGCTAACAGCATTTTCAACTTGTTTATTATAGTCTGTAACTGTCGTTCCTCTTTCAAATAAAACAATTTTACCGTTTACTTCATTTGGAATATCTTCTAATTTTGTCCCACCTTGAACAAAGATAAGGGGAGCTGTAACAGCTTCTGTAGAAATGAGTGCATTAGGAGCAGCACCAGCTTGCCAATTACGTTTTGTTGATAGTGGTGATTCAATGAATCCAACGTATTGATCGGGCACCTGAAATGGTTGATATTCTACGTCATAGCCCATTGATTTAAGCTGCATACCAATGTAACGAGAAGCCCATTCTTCGGATTTTGTTCCACCGGGGCGAGGACCAATTGTTTCAGATAAGAAACGAACATGTTCAATCGCGCGGTTTGGATCAATCTGTTTTGTAATAGATGGAGTTTGTGTAACCTCTGACGTGGAATCCGCTTTTGCTTGCCCAATTGGAGCTAAGCTAACAGCGAGTGATACAGCAAGCAAAGAGCTTACTATTTTTTGTTTCAATGATTTTCTCATTTTTTCCTCTCCTATTCTTCTATTCTCTCTGACTGACAAAAGAAGACGGATAATGACTTTATTTTACCTTTGCACCTTTTATTTTTCAATATTCTGACATTGAGAAATAAAAACGATATATGCATATTTGCATATTTTTGAGGGAGATATGTATGCTATCATTTTAAACGAAGGTTCGCTTTCTACTCTGAAAGCTCCTACATTGCATGAATCTAGTGTACCCAAACTTTAGATTATGTAGAGGAATGGAATCACTGTAGGGTTTCATTTCTCATGTTTGAATCAGTTGATGGTAATTATGTTTCCGCATTTCATAATTATTATCAGTGATATATGTAAGGCATCCATATGAAAATAAGAGGCTGTTCAAAGGTTTTCCGTACTTTTGGGCAGCCTCACCCCGTTAAAAGGACGATACTTTATGTATCGTCCTTTTTGTATAAAAAAACATCCAATCAATTGGGAGATTGATTGGATGTGAAAAAATTATTAATAATTTTGTTTGCGTTTTGTAGCCAAAATACTTAATAATCCAACTAGTAGAAGAAGGATACCTACTGTTTGTGTAGGGTCTTCTTTATGACCTGTATTTGGAAGGTGTTTATCCGTATTTCGATCATCTTGCTGTTTGTTATCTGTTTTATTCGATGTTTCTTCGGAAGTTCCGTTTTCGTGTTTCTCAGATATTTCATTGCCTTTGTTTTCTTCTTTATTTGGAGGAGTAACTGGCTTGTCATCTCCACCTGAAGAAGATTCAATTTTTTTATTTGAAACTGTAATTTGTAGTGGCGTAGCTTGGGCTTTATCAATTGTAAAGTTTATTGGTGATGCATCTAATTGATAGCCTTTAGGAGCCTTTGTTTCTACTAATTGATAAGTACCAGGTTTCAAATCATTTACGATTACTTTTCCGTGTTGATCTGTTTTTAAACCTTCTCGGATAACTTTTCCATCTTGGTCTAAAATATTGAAAATGGCACCTTCAAGTGTTCCATGGTGATCAATATCAACTTTAGTTAACTCAATTGAACCTGTTGTTAAACTATTTAAGGCTGTAACAGAGGTAACCTGAGATTGTCCTTTCGTAATTGTGAAAGGAATTGGTTTAACGTTTAAATCATAGCCAGTTGGAGCTTTCGTTTCAATGAACTGATAGTCACCTGGACGTAAATTAGAAACAGAAATCTTACCATCTTTATCAGTAGTTAAGTCGGTGCGAACGTCTTTGCCGTTCATATCCACAATTTTAAAGATAGCCCCTTTAAGAGTAGTGCCATCGATGTCATCAACTTTAATTAATTCAACTGCACCTTTCGTTAAGCTATTCGTAGCAGTAACAGAAGCTTTAGCAGTTTGACTCTTTTCAATAGTAAACTTGATAGGATTTTGATTTAAGTCATAATGCTTAGGAGCTTTCGTTTCAATGAACTGATAATCTCCCGGACGTAAATCAGAAACAGAAATCTTACCATCTTTATCAGTAGTTAGATCAGAACGAACATCCTTGCCGTCCATATCTACAATTTTAAAGATAGCCCCTTCAAGAGTAGTACCATCGATGTCATCAACTTTAGTTAATTCAACTGCGCCTTTAGTTAAGCTGTTAGTAGCAGTAACAGAGGCGATTTTTTCTTGGCCTTTTTTAACTGTGAACTTAATAGGTGTGTCGTTTAAGTCATAGTATTCAGGAGCTTTTGTTTCAATAAACTCATAGTCTCCTGGTGGTAATTCATCCACAACTAAACGGCCGTTTTTATCAGTAGTTAAATCGGTACGAACATCGTGTCCATCCTTATTAACAATTTTAAATACTGCACCTTCAAGTGTTGTGTTTTGCTTGGCATCATCAACTTTAATTAACTCCACACTACCTTTCGTTAAGCTATTAATAGCTGTAACGAAGACATGCTTTGTTTGACTTCTTTCGATTGTGAACTTAATTGGTTCTTCATTTAAGTCGTAATGTTTAGGAGCTTTCGTTTCAATAAATTGATAGTCTCCTGGTTGTAGGTCTTTCGCGATGATTTTACCATCTTTATTTGTAACTAAATTCGTACGAATGTCGTTACCATTCATATCAGTAATTTTAAATACCGCACCTTCTAGCATCTCTTTTTTATCTACAGAGTCAATTTTCGTTAATTCCACGCCACCTTTTGTTAGGCCGTTCTTAGCAGTAACAGAAACGTGAGTTAGTTGACTTCTCTCGATAGTGAAATCGATAGGTGTTTTATTTAAATCGTAATCTTTCGGAGCTTTCGTTTCAATGAACTGATAATCTCCCGGACGTAAATCAGAAACAGAAATCTTTCCATCTTTATCAGTAGTTAAATCAGAACGAACAATTTTACCCTTCGCATCGATGATGTTAAACACTGCATCAGAAAGTTTTGTATCTGGATTTATATCATCCACTTTTATTAATTCTACAGTACCCTCAGTTAAGCTATTTGTAGCAGTAACTTGGAGCTTTTCTTTTTGGCTTTTCTTAATTGTAAACTTAATAGGTGTACTATCTAATTTATAGTGTTCAGGAGCTTTCGTTTCAACAAACTGATAGTCCCCAGGACGTAAATCAGAAACAGAAATTTTTCCATGTACATCTGTTGTAAGCTCAGTACGAATATCGTTACCATTCATATCAGTAATTTTAAATACCGCATCTTTAAGAGCAGTACCATCTACATCATCCACTTTAGAAAGTTCCACAGCGCCTTTCGTTAAGCTATTTGTAGCTGTAACGGAGATAGGATCAGCTTGGCTCTTTGTAATTGTGAATGGAATTGGCTCTTTGCTTAAATCGTAGTGTTTCGGAGCCGTTGTCTCGATGAATTGATAATCACCAGGACGTAGGTCAGAAACGCTAATTTTACCTTGTTGATTCGTAACAAGATTTTTGTGAATCACAGTGCCATTCATATCCACAATTTTAAATACTGCGCCTTCAAGAGTAGTGCCATCGACGTCATCCACTTTAGAAAGTTCCACGCCGCCTTTTGTTAAACTATTTTCCATAGTAACGGTAGCAATATCTTTTTGGCTTTTTTCAATTGTAAATATAATTGGTTTTTTGTCTAAATCATAGTGTTCAGGAGCCGTTATTTCAACGAATTGATACGTACCAGGACGTAAGTTTTCGATAACGATTTTACCTTCACTGTTTGTTTTTAAATCTGTTTTAAGTACTTTGCCATCTTGATCTAGTAAATTAAATACCGCATCGGCAAGTTTTGTTTGAGTGTTTAAATCATCAACTTTAAGTAATTCGATACTACCTTGTTTTAAGCTATTTGTAGCAGTTAAAGAAATAGCTTTCTTCTGTCCTTTTTCAATAGTGAATTTGATTGGTGTTTCATCTAAAACGTAATGCTTAGGAGCTTTCGTTTCGATAAATTGGTAATCACCAGGACGTAGGTCGTTAATTTCGATTATTCCTTGTTCATTTGTAACAAGGTCTTTATGAACTACATCACCGTTCATATTAACAATTTTAAATACTGCATCTTTAAGAACAGTGCCATCAACATCGTCTACTTTAGAAAGTTTAACTGCACCCTTTGTTAAAGCGTTTGTAGCAGTGAGATGAAGAGTTTCAGTTTGGCTCTTTTTAATTGTAAATACGATAGGTTTTTTATCTAAATCGTAATGTTCAGGAGCAATTGTTTCAACGAATTGATACGTACCAGGACGTAGATTTTCAACAAAAATTTTACCTTCATCATTTGTTTTTAAGCCTTCTTCAACTAGCTCCCCGTCTGCATCTAATAAATTAAATACGGCGTTAGCAAGTTTTGTATTCATATCAATATCGTCAATCTTTGTTAGTTCAACGCTACCGTTTTTCAAAGCATTTTTGCTTGTAACATTGATTTCTTTCGTTTGACTTCTTTCAATTGTAAATGGAATCGTTGTTTCATCTAATACATAGTGCTCAGGAGCTTTTGTTTCAATGAACTGATAGTCTCCAGGGCGTAAATCAGAAACAGAAATTTTACCGTTTTTATCTGTAACGAGATTCGTATGAACTTCCTTACCATTCATATCAACAATCTTAAAAATTGCACCTTCGAGCATCGTACGATCGATGTCATCAATTTTTGTTAATGTTACTGCACCTTTCTTTAAACTGTTAGTAGCAGTAACAGTAATATTCTCTTTTTGACTTTTTTCGATAGTAAACGGAATAGAGTCTTTGCTTAAGCTATAGTCTTTTGGAGCTTTTACTTCAACAAATTGATAGTCTCCAGGACGTAAATCAGAAGCAGTAATTTTACCGTTTTTATCAGTCGTTAAACCTTTGTGAATTACCTTTTTAGTATCATGAGCGTCAACGATTATAAATTCTGCACCTTCAAGAGTAGTGCCATCAACATCATCAACTTTTGTTAAAGTGACGCCACCTGTAAGTAAACTATTTTTTACAGTAACAGGGATAGGAAGATCTTCCTTACTACCTTTTTTAATTGTGAACTTAATAGGTGTTTTGTCTAATTTATAATGTTCAGGGGCTTTTGTTTCGATAAATTGATAATCCCCTGGTGCTAAATCAGGAATAACTAATACTCCGTGATCATCTGTTGTTAAATCTTTCATAATTTCTTTGCCAGTTGCGTCTTGCAATGTGAATACAGTGCCGGCAAGAGCTTTACTACTTTCCACATCATCTTCTTTAATAAGTTTAACTTTTCCTTTCGTTAAACTATTTTTAAATGTAAGTGGAAGGAGTTTTTGTTGTCCTTTTTCGATTGTAAATTCAATTGGTTCTACATTTACATCATAATAAGTTGGAGCCTTTGTTTCGATAAGTTTATAGTTACCAGGACGTAAGTCATCTACAACTAGCATTCCTTTACTATTCGTAACAAGGTCCGTACGAACATCTTCATTAGTATCTCTATTAACGATTTTAAATACTGCACCTTCAAGTGTTTCCTTTTCATCTGCAGCATTCACTTTTGTTAACTCAATACCGCCTTTTGTTAAGCTGTTTTTAGCGGTAACAGTAGCTTGAGTTGTTTGACTTTCTGTAATCGTAAATTTAATTGGTTTTGTATTTTTGTCGTAATACTTCGGTGCTGTTACTTCGATAAATTTGTAATCGCCAGGGCGTAAGCCAGTAGCGATAGCTTTACCATCCGCGCCAGTTTTTACATTTTCGCGAATAACTTTCTTTTCATCATTTGCATCAACAATTTTAAATACAGCACCTTCAAGAGCTGTACCATCGATATCATCAACTTTTGTTAATTCAACATCTCCTGGTTTTAAAGCATTTTCAGCTTTCACAAGTAGAGTTTCTTTCTGACTTCTATCGATTGTAAATTCAATAGGTTCTGCTCGTAAAACGTAATGTTCAGGAGCAGCTATTTCAATAAATTTATACGTACCAGGACGTAGGTTACTAACTTTAACTTTACCGTGTTTATCAGTAGTTAAATTAGTGTGAGGGGAAACGTCATTATTATTTGTATCGACAAGTTTGAATACAGCACCTTCTAGTGTTTTTTTCTCACCAAACTCATCAACTTTTAATAATTCAACCTCGCCCGTTTTTAAGCTGTTATTTGCCGTAACAGTAGCAAGAGCTTGTTGGCTTTTATCAATTGTAAACTCGATAGGGTTTGTACTTAACGTATAATCCTTAGGAGCTTCTGTTTCGATAAATTTATAAACACCAGGCTCTAGATCTTTAACGGTAACTTTTCCATCTGAACCTGTTTTTATATTTTCACGAATTACTTGTTTCTCGTCATTCGCATCGACAATTTTAAATACAGCACCTTCAAGGGCAGTGCCATCGACATCATCGACTTTTGTTAAAGTGACACCACCTTTAATGAGGTGATTCGTCGCAGTAACAGTAACTGCTTTCTTTTGACTTTTTATAATTGTAAACTCAATTGGTTTTTTATCTATGTCGTAATCTTTAGGTGCTTTTTCTTCGACAAATTGATAGTCTCCAGGGCGTAAATCTTTTGCTTCGATTTGTCCTTGATCATTTGTCGTTAATTTTTCATATCCACGAATTACTTTGTTATATCGATCGCGTACACTGAACTCCGCACCTGCTAAAGTTTTTCCATCTTTATCGACTTTTGTTAAAATGGCCGATCCTGGAACCAAACTGTTTATTGCAGTTCGGTTTATTACTGTTGTTTGATCTTCTTTGATTGTGAATTGAATAGGTGTACTGTCTAATTTATAATGCTCAGGAGCAGTTGTTTCTTGTAAGTAGTAAGTTCCTGGTTTTAAATTATCTACAGTAATTTGTCCTTGATCATTTGTTGTTAATTTTTCGTGTTCTGAAATTATTTTTTTGTCTTTATCAAGTAGTGTGAAAACGGCACCTTGCAGTGTGACGTTTTTATTCAGGTCATCAGACTTTGTTAAAACTACTTTACCGACAAACTTCTTATTTGCAAGTTTATATGTTGTAGTCTCTTGTGTACCAAGTTCAACAATTTTCCCTTGTTTTAA
This sequence comes from Bacillus sp. TE8-1, assembly GCF_008368855.1. Taxonomy (NCBI): domain Bacteria; kingdom Bacillati; phylum Bacillota; class Bacilli; order Caryophanales; family Bacillaceae; genus Bacillus; species Bacillus sp. TE8-1. The sequence goes on from NZ_QPET01000003.1 coordinate 149,440, forward strand.
ATCCCAGCTAATTACATAGCCTTCAGGAGCCTTTGTTTCTTTTAATAAATATTTATCGCGTTTTAAATTATTAAATTTAGCGATACCGTCTTTGTCTGTTGTAATTTTACGGATAACAGTTTTACCTGTACGATCGTATAAAGTAAATTCTGCCCCAGCTAATAGTGCGTTCTTATTGTCGTTATCTACCTTTATAATTTCAAGGTTTCCACGGCCTTTAGTAGCAGATCCTCCGCCTGAACCAGAAGACATTCTCACTTCAATCGTTTCAGTAGTTTCTGTGTTTTTAACTGTCAACTTATTGCCTGTGATTTTCGCTTTATTACTTACTTTTTCTTTATCGTCTGCATTAATAAGTGAGCGATATTCTAAAATATAAGCTCGATCAATTTTTTTCAAGAAGGCAATTTCGAAATGTTGCTTTCCGGTATTATTGTCTGTTGTTATTTTGAGTTTATAGTCTGTTCCTTCTTTTAATTCGTTTACTGTATCTTTTGTTAAATTTCCATATGGATCAACAGTTGTAGGATATAAGTGGAATGAATCTTCCACAATTACCTGATTTTCGGTTGGGTCATCTGTTACAACGGCATCTGCAATGGTTGATTGACTTTCGTTAATTGCGATACTCCAATTAATATAGTTGTCGTCTTGCACAGCTTTTTTAGTAACGAAGCTACCACCTTTATTTACTTGAGTGTCACCTGTAAGGGTGTTTACGATTTTAGAGCCATCTTTTAAATCTGCCTCGTTTTTGTAGGTGCCTTGGATAAGTTCACCATCAAGGCTTGTTTTAAAGATAATATAGTAAGGTGAATTAATTGATTGTTTGAAATGAACCTTTAGGGTGTTTTTATTTTTCTCTGTAGGTTCTTCAAGTTCATATTTCTCAGTTGGTACAGCATTACCAGGTTGTGCATTATCAGGATTTCCATTTAGAATCATATCGCGCACTTCAATGGATCCAGGCACTAATTTTTGTTTATCTTGTATTACGTCTATAACATAAGGATCTTTAATCTCAACATTATTATAGTTAAAGCCTATTATCCAAGTAATTTCCTTCGTTTGGGCGTTATAAGAACCGTATTTATAACCATTTGCCTTTGTGAAAGTATCAGGATCGAAATTAGCTTCAACTTTATTTGATTGTGGATTAGAATCCGTATCTATCCAAGAAAGGTTACCTGTATTTTTAAATGAAGTTTTACCACTTTCTAGCTTTGTATAATCAAAGTCTGTCGTATATTTTACGACTAATGTCTTTGTCATATTAGACTGATACGTACCTATAAGAGTAATTTTGAAGCCTTTATCTGTTACATCTAAAACATAGTCAGTCCCAGCTTGAAGGGTATAATTTCCGTCTTTAATTTCTAGTTTCTTATCTTTTAATTGTAATCCACCATGATCAAAGGTGTCCGTAATAATCGCGTTGCTTAATGGATAGTTGTTATTATTTACTATAATTGTCCAAGTTGTTGTTTTGTCTTTATAATTTGTTTCAGCTTTATTATTAGATTTAATAATATTTTGCTGCTTGAAGCTAGCTTCATTTTCTTTACTTGAATCATTATCAGCTGTAACTTTATTTTTTACTTTTCCATCTTCTATAACTTTATTAGTTGGCTTGGTTTTATAGGTAATCACATAAGCACTATTAATATCATCATTAAACTGTAAATCGAATCCATTCTTCTTGTTACTTACAGTGTAATTATTAACAGCGTCTCCTGTTACAAGCGTTCCTTTTTCATTATATGAAGCGTTTTTTACAACAATAGAATTTGCATCTAGTTCGTGTGTATCGTCAAAAATATCTTTTAAAATCGCATCTGCTTTTTTGATCTCTCTTTGATCACCATTGTAAGTAATTGTCCACTCAATTGTTTGCGTCTTTGGATCATATTTACTTGTTTTATTTAAGTGTGTACCACGAGAAACCGTTACAGTAGAACTTGCGTTTTGTTGCTTTTGATTATCACTCGTTATCGTAACGTTATTTCGGAAACTTTTAATATTTTCATCAGTAATTTTTGTGGCATATTCGATTTGATATGCTTTATTGATAGAATCTTTGAAAGCAATCTCCAATTTTGAGCCATCTGATGAAATAATATTGTAATCTGTTGGCTCAGCTTCTGCACCACGCGTTACATTCCCATTAACATCAACTTCTAAATAATAAACTTTAATAGAATCTTTATTTAAGCTTGTACCCTGTGGAATGTTATCTTTAAAAACAGCGTTTTTAAGGGTGTCTTTCGTTTTGTTCATCTCTACTTTCCAATTAATTTCATTTGTATTAATTGGTCTATCAGGTAAACCCTTTTTATTCGTAGCTGTTTGTACATTAGGCTTAAAGTCAACTGTAATAGAAACATCCTTATCTTTAATCGGGAAAGGAATTTCTTGTGTTGTTGTACCTTTAATTTCAGCTTTATTAAATTCTGTCTTTAATTGTAGGTTACCAGCAACATCTGGATGCTCTTCAACATAATCGTTGAATGTCATCGTGACTTTTCCATCTTTTGTAACAGTAAAATTACCAATTTGATGGTTTTCACTATCATATAAAGGACTGTTAATTGTATTGTAAATCTTAAAATGTTTAGGAAGATCAAAAATATAGTAATCTCCATTTTTCACATTCATTGATTTTAAAAGTTCCCATGTAAACTCAATATTGGCAGGGGAATCTGTACTTGGACGGTTATCCTCTGTAAATGGTTTTCCGTCTTTATCCGTCAATTTTACACTGGTTAAAATGTTTGTTGTTATTTGCTTTGGACCTGAATTTGTATTCTCAGCAGGGTCGCTTGATAGCTTTTGTTCTGGATTGTCAGTAGCAATTTTAGCTGCTGGTTTTTGTTCCGGATTATCAGTGGCAGTTTTAGCTGCTGGTTTTTGTTCCGGATTATCGGTAACAGTTTTAGTTGCTGGTTTTTGTTCCGGATTATCAGTGGCAGTTTTAGCTGCTGGTTTTTGTTCCGGATTATCAGTAACAGTTTTAGTTGCTGGATCTTGCTCCGGATTGTCAGTAACAGGTTTAGTTACTGGATCTTGCGCTTGTTTATTAGTATCCTGTTTGGTGCCATCTTCTTTAGAGTTTTCTACTTGAACAGGAACTGATATAGGCTGAACCATTGTTCCTAAAGGAAAAGCGATTTGAACTGATTTTTCCCCAGATTTTAAAGTTGAGTTAAACACGGTATCAACTTTAATTTTTCCTTTAGCGTCTTTCAAATTTTCTACTTGATTATTAAATATTAATTTTAATTTATTATCTTTAGCTGTTATAAAATATTGACCAATATTTTTTTGATCTGTTACTAAATCCCCTTGCAAATCTTTAGATACTTTTAATGCAAGTGGTATTTGAACTACTGTTGTATCATTTGCGTGTGCAACTTGTTGATCTTTTATTGACCAAGCGTATTCTACTTGAATGGTTGATCCTATCTTTATTAAATTGTTAGGATTTTTTGATTCGTCAATAATATGATTCGTTGCATCTTTCATTTCAACAGTGTCAAATAAGGAATCTCCTGTTAAGGTTTCCGCTCTTACTTGATTGTATGGAAAACTAGCAAGTTGCGAAAATAGTACGAATACAATTAAACATACATTAAAAAGTTTTTTCATTTTTCCTCCTCTGAACATTCATTTGTCCATTGGGGACTTATTCCACATGAACAAATGGAATATTAAAAGTATTTGTTATAAGTTATTTATTTTTGTTATCCCTCCGTTTCTATACGCGTTCTCAGACAAACAGAATTATGTTCAAAGCAATATTATTTAACGTAAAACAAAATGTATATTTACACAGTTCTATGGAAATATACACAATTCGACAAAAAATGTCGAAAAAAATACTGATATAAATAATGATATCAGACCTTTATATGTGAGATAGTTTTCATGTATATCTAGTAAAAAAGAATGGTTATAAAGGTAAGTTTTACGATACATACTAACCAAGGTAGTGTATCCCTTTGTGAAGGCTTATTTTTGCCTTAAAGTTATGTGGAAATAAAAATCTAGATAGGGTTGGTTTTGGTCAGAATGAAGACAATATGTACTTTGAAAATAGTCATTTATTTTGTCTAAAGAGAGTTGTGCGACTAGTGGACCGAAGTTGAAAGGTGATAGTTTCTTACATTGTTAGAGAAATATAAGGATTACAGAATATTCGACTAACACGTTACTACGGTCATTTTTGAGCCTGTTTAAACAATAAGAAAGAAGGTGTTTTACTCCTTAGTTACAATATCTTTTTAGTAAAGATAAGCTTAAGTAACCTCCGCTAAAGATTATATACTTAAATGATAAAGAGTTCAACAATGGTTCACATATTTTCCCAAAAATAAAAACGGCTGTTTTATGTGGAATAAATCTACAAAACAGCCGTTTTTGGTATTAGATTTCTGTTAAGATTATTGGCTCGCCGCGTGTTACGACAACAGTATGTTCACATTGTGCAACAAGACTTTTATCAGGTGTAACGAATGTCCAACCGTCGTCACCACGTTCAATAATATGATCAGCTTTCATAGAGATGAACGGTTCTACAGCGATAACAAGACCGTCTTTTAGAAGCGCATTATCCATTGGATCATAGTAACTTAAAATGTGATTTGGTGCTTCATGTAAGCTAAGACCAATGCCGTGACCAGTTAAGTTTTGAATAACATTGTATCCACTTTTATGTGCGAAGTTTGAAACAGCACGACCAATTTGATTTTGTTTTGAGCCAGCTCTAACCTTTTTCATTGCTGCCCAAAATGCATCAACTGCTGCTTGGCAAAGTTTTTCTTTTGCCTCGTCTTCTCCAAGAACAAATGAAATGCCTGTATCTGCATAATAGCCATCAAGTGCAGCAGATACATCGACGTTTACTAAGTCGCCTTCTTTTAATACACGATCTCCTGGAATACCATGAGCAACTTCCTCATTTACACTAATGCAAGTTACACCTGGGAAATCATATTCTTTTTCAGGTGCAGAAATAGCACCATGCTCATCTAATATTTTTTTACCGATCAAATCAAGCTCTTTCGTTGTCATACCTGGCTTCGCTTGTTTTTTCATTTCTTCACGTGCAAGCGCAACGATGCGGCCGATTTTTCGTAAGCCTTCTAAATCTTGTTCATTACGAATAATCATGAAAACCACTGTCCTTCCTCGAATATATATCTTATCCGATTGTATCATGTTTATTTTCGTCCTGCTACTCGCTTGCGGTATGCGGGTTGATTCCTCTCATAAAGAATACATGACAATTGTCATATCGATGTCATGACGCATCATACTGTTTCCTAAGTTTTCCAAGTAATACAATGTAAATATAAGAAACAGCGGGGGTGGAGAGATGGAAAAGATTATTGAAGTAAATGGTGTTTCTAAAACATTTAAACATAAAAACGCAGTAAATAATGTTTCATTTCATGTAAATAAAGGGGAAATAGTAGCGTTACTTGGTCCGAATGGTGCGGGGAAAACAACGACGATGTCGATGATGCTTGGATTAAAGGACCCAACAGAAGGTAAGGTCTTTATATTTGGAAAGAGTCCAAAGCATAGAGATGTTCGTAATAGCCTCGGTGCGATGCTGCAAGAAGTAAGTGTCATTGATAGTATTACGGTGGAAGAGGCAATTGAGTTATTCCGTAGTTATTATACGAATCCTATAGCGAAAGAAACGTTACTGCAGTTATCAAATTTAGAATCAGAGCGAAAGCAAAGATGTGAGAAGTTATCAGGTGGGCAAAAAAGAAGGTTAAACTTTGCGCTTGCACTTGCGGGAAATCCAGATTTGTTATTTTTAGATGAGCCGACAGTCGGAATGGATATTACGTCTCGAAGAACGTTTTGGGAAACGATTCGAAAGTTAGCAAGTGAAGGGAAAACGATTATTTTAACGACGCATTATTTAGAAGAAGCAGATGCTTTAGCAAATCGTATCTTATTATTTGCGAACGGAAAGATTATCGCAGATGGTACACCAGACGAAATGAAAGCAACAATTTCGAGAAAAACAATCACATTTTACTCAAAGGAAAGCATTCCTACAAAATTACTAAAGGAATTACCAAATGTAACAGAAGTAAAGTCAAACGAAGGACGCTTCATTTTAACAACGGAGGATACGGATGCAACTTTAAAAGCCATTTATCAAAGGAGTTTACCTGTAACAGATGTTTCAGTTGAACGTGGAAGTCTTGATGAGGCATTTGAACAATTCGTTGCAAATCAGAAGGAGGAAATCGCATGAGAGCGTTATGGATGCAGTGCAAAATAGAAATTTTACGTACATTCCGCAATAAATTATTTATCTTTTTCTCATTATTAATGCCTGTTATGTTTTACTACATTTTCACAAATGTTGTTCAAGTACCACAAAACGGAGATGCGTGGAAAGCACATTATTTAATTTCGATGGCAACTTTCAGTATTGTAGGGACTGCACTCTTTAGTTTCGGTGTGAGACTTTCTCAGGAAAGAGGGCAAGGATGGACACATCTTCTAAAAATTACACCGCTTCCAGAGGGAGCATATTTAACAGCAAAAATTATCGCTCAAACAGTAGTAAATGCTTTTTCAATATTAGTTATCTTTATTGCAGGGATACTAATTAATCATGTTGAGTTAACGGTAGGGCAATGGATAGGTGCGGGGTTATGGTTATTGTTAGGGGTAACACCATTTTTAGCGTTAGGAACAGTAATAGGTTCCATTAAGAAGGCGGACGCAGCTGCTGGCTTAGCAAATATTTTAAATATGAGTTTAGCTATAGTTGGCGGGTTGTGGATGCCGATTGAAGTATTCCCAAAAATATTAAGAACGATTGGTGAATGGACACCGACATACCATTTCGGAAGTGGTGCGTGGGATATTGTAGCTGGAAAATCAATTGGATGGGAAAATATCGCGGTATTAGGAGGTTATTTCCTTATATTTGTTGTAGTATCAATATATATAAGAAAAAGACAGGAAGCGGTATAAATGATAGAGAAGAAGAGGATTGAGATTTTTCCGAAACATATGGGATTTTTTCCGTACATGTGGTTTGTTTATCTATTATTTCCAATTTATCACTTAGCACAAGCATCAGGATGGAAGCTTGTGCTAGGAAGCAGTATGTTGATACTTTTTATTATCACATACCGTCAGCTATATTTTGTTCAGAAGACGTTTATTTTATGGGCATGCATTCAAATGATACTCATCTTTTTATTTGCTTTATTTTATAATCCTTTTATGATATTTTTTGGCTTTTTCACAGCAAGTGCGATGGGATTTGCGCCAAATAAGAAAGTATTTCGAGTGCTGTTATGCTCGTTAGTTATAATGCTTGGAGCATTTTTATTTGTAAATATGAATCAACTAACAACTACAAGTTTAGTAAATATCGTTCCGATGTTTATCTTAATGCTTCTTACGCCATTTGGTATGCGTAATTTTAATCAGAAAAAGATGTTAAGAAATCAATTAGATGAGGCGAACGAGCAAATTAAAGATTTAGTAAAACGTGAAGAACGGCAGCGAATTGCAAGAGATCTTCATGACACATTAGGGCATACCTTATCTCTTATTACTTTAAAAAGCCAGCTCGTTGAGAAGTTAATTGTGAAAAATCCAGAGCGTGCAAGTGCGGAAGCGAAGGAAATTACACAAACTTCTCGTACCGCCTTAAAACAGCTTAGAGAATTAATTTCTGATATGCGTATGATTACGGTAGAAGAAGAGCTAGAGCAAATAAAAGCGATCTTACAAGCAGCTAATATTGAATTAGAAGTGAGGCAAGAAGCAAGATCGAGCTCGTTATCACGAATTGAACAAAATATTGTCGGGATGTGTTTACGTGAGGCCGTTACAAATGTTGTAAAACATAGTAAGGCAACGCGGTGCGCAGTTTCTGTATTAGAATCACAAGGTGAACTGATTTTGAAAGTAGAAGATAACGGAATCGGTTTAACAGATCAAAATCATGATGGAAATGGTATTCGCGGTATGAAAGGACGAATTGCTCTTATTGATGGATTTGTTGAACTAGGTACAATCAATCCAGGGACGTTATTAACGGTAAAAGTTCCAGTTGTTATTAGAACAGGAAAAGATGAGGTGAGGGCATGATTCGAATTATTATTGCAGAAGACCAGCGGATGCTTCGTGGTGCATTAGGGGCCCTGCTTGATCTAGAAGATGATATCGAAGTAATTGGGCAAGCTGCGAACGGGGAAGAGGCGTTAAAATTAATTGAATCGTTAAAGCCAGATGTAAGTATTATGGATATTGAAATGCCGATTCAAAGTGGATTGGATGTCGCTGAGACTTTAAAGAAAGAAAAATCATCATGCAAAGTAATGATTTTAACAACATTTGCACGGCCGGGATATTTTGAAAGAGCAATGAAAGCTGGTGTGCACGGCTATTTATTAAAGGATAGCCCAAGTGAAGATTTAGCGGCAGCAATTCGTAATGTAATGAAGGGGAAACGAGAGGTCTCCCAAGATTTAATGTTTGGCTTATGGCAGGAGCAAAATCCGTTGTCAGATCGCGAAAAGGAAGTACTGTTGCTTGCGAAAGAAGGAAAGACGGCAAACGAAATTGCGAAGGCACTTTATCTTTCGCCGGGTACAGTACGTAATTATATTTCTGAAGTATTAGCGAAGCTTGATGCGAAAAATAGAATTGAGGCAATTACAATTGCGGAAGAAAAGGGTTGGATATAAAAAGAAGGTTATCTATGAGAGGTAACCTTCTTTTTATAATTATTGTACTTCTATTACTTGATTTACTTTTTGTAACGGTTTGTAACCGTGTGCTTCAAATGCCTTTGCAAATTCATTTGATACGGCAGTGCCATATAAATCTTTTGAAGCTTGTACGATATGAGATTGAAGTGATTCAAAGTCTTCAGCGGAAGTTGCATAATTTTGCAATGCACGCATAACAACTTTACTTACTTTTTCATTTCCTTGTTTTTGAACAGCAATACCGTTATATGTTTTACCTTCAGCTAATTGATATAATACGTGACTGATAATACCAGAATTCACGTGTGATTCTTGATTATTACCATCGTTATAGAAATCTTGTAAATTTGTATATAGTTTATGACCGCCGTCACCAATTTCCCTTGGGATATCACGAATTGTTAGGCCACCTAATGTATCGCCCATAATCCAGTTTCCTTTATCTTTCTTTACGTAATATTCGATTTGTGTACCCCAGAAATCCGCTAATCCCTCGTTTAGTGCAGATGTTTCAGCGCTTGGATATCTCACAACTTTATTTTTCGTCGTGCCACTGAATACAGCATGTCCAAATTCATGAGCTGTTACATCAAGAGCGGATGTTAGTTTTCCGTCTAAACCATCACCAAATACCATTTGGTTCCAAGCGGGATGCCAAAATGCATTTACATAGTCTTCTTTTACACCATCACTAACTTCAGTAGAATCAAAACCGTGTACACTAGCAACAACTTTTGAATCTTTATTGTCGTAACTTTTTAGATTATGTTCTTTCTTAAAGTAATCGTAAATATCACTCATGTTCTTCATAGCGCCCGCGGCTTCTTTATCTGCAAAATTAGGAGTACTACTTGAAATTAGTGTCCCTGGATAACCAGCTTGACTATATCCTCCAAGGGAATCGGCGTAGTTTGCATTATAAATATAAATACCATTTCCGCGTGATAAATCCGCTAAATAAAATTTTCCATCAGTTCCTTTGGCAATATTGAAAGAGATGTTTTCTTGAAGTGCATTTTTCCCAGTTCCTTGCTCACTTGCAGGGGATAATCTAGGTGATGTTACTTGATTTATAGTCTTATTCTCTTTGTTTTTAATGAATTTTTCTTGAAAAAGTACTTCGCCAGTTTTTAAATCAACGATAGCATTGCCGTTTATAATTTGTTCATTGTTTTCATAAGTAAATGTAATAACAGTTGCGAATGTATAATAGCCATCTTTTTTCTTATAAACAACGGTTTCGCTAGAGAATTCAGTCTCAACTGCATCGCTTGGAATTTGAACTATATCGCGTAATTTAGATTTTACTTCATTTTTCGACAAAAAATTTGTTATAGTAAGATTAGGTTGTTGATTTAAATTTTGAATAACTTTACCACTAACAGTTGTGATCACTCCATTTTTATCTACTTTTACAATGAGATCTTGGCCATATACTTTATAGTTTTTATATGTTTGTGCAAGGCGAACTTCGGTTTGATTTTCTTTGGTTTCTTTATTGGTAGGTTGGAAATCTACATTTTTTTCAGTAGTGACTTGTTCTTGTTGAGCTTTCGCCCCATTTACCTCACCTTTTAAATACTTTTTAGCAATATTTTCTTTCGTATCATTTTGAGGTTGTGTTAATTTCCCGATTGTTAAACCAGGCTGAGCAATTTCAACTTTGACTGCACTTTTGTCTAATTCTTGAGCATGAATAGCTTCTGTTGATAAAGGGCAAAGAAGACCGAATGTAACGAAAGCACTAGCAAGTTTTCTATAATTCATCTATAACACTCCTAATCTATTATTGTATGTGAGATGAATTGTATGAAAAATTTGCCGAATTTTATATATATTATGCATTATTTCATATCAAAAATTGTCGAATTCACATTATTGTAGTGGTATGACAACTTAACAAATTAGATTGTTATAATGGGATGGTGAGTAAGTATGCACGCAGAGAAATTAGGAAGTGAAATTAAGAAAATTAGAGTGTTGAGAGGATTAACACAAAAACAGTTATCCGAGAACATATGTCATCAATCGGAAGTGAGCAGAATTGAATCGGGTGCGGTATACCCAAGTATGGATATATTGCAAGGTATTGCAGCAAAGTTACAAGTTCCCATTATTCATTTTTATGAGGTACTCATTTATTCCGATATTGAGAGGAAAAAGCAGTTAAAAGATCAAATCATTATGCTTTGTAAGCAAAAGAAATATAAAGAAATTTATAATAAAGTATGGAATGAGTTGAAAAAGGAAGAATATCATCCTGAGTTTCAGCAATTTCTTCAATGGCAATATCATGTAGCAGCGTATGTATTGAAGAAAAGTGATTATGAATATTGCATTTTAGAATTGAAAAAATTATTAAATCAACAATTAACTGGGATTGATGTGTACCAAAATCTTTATATAGAGAATGCAATTGCAAATATTTATGCTGAAAATGGTTACTTTAAGAAGGGCATGGAGTTATTTGAAGGTATATTAAAGCAATTAGAGGCATTACCTGAAAATAAAGAGTTTGATGTGAAGGTAAGACATAATTATGCGAAAACATTATACTTAGATAATCAATATGAAGAGGCTCTTTATCAAATAAATAAAGCTATTGAAATATCGTGTCGAATTAATAGTATGGCATTGATTGGGCAGCTATACTATCAAAAAGGTGAATGTTTAGAAAAGCTAGGCTACGATGAGGTAGAGAGTGAAGAAGCTTATGAAAAAGCTTATTTCTTTTTTGATATACTAGAAATGCATACGTATAAAGAAAAGTTTATGAAAAAAATGACGAAATAAAATAACGCAAAAACTAAATATGCATAATTGCATAATGTATGGATAAATTTTCATGATATATTAAAAGAAAAAATGTGGGTGATGGAATATGAAGAAACTACTTATCGGTAGTCTATTAACGTTAGCAATGACATGGGGTATTTCATTAGCGGATACAGCTTTAGAGAAAAGCCAAGTAATTTCTCATGATGATCAAGAGGTACAATTAGCTTCAGATATGCCTTTTGAGTTTTAAAAAAAAACAACCGTCTTACTTAGACGGTTGTTTTTTTATGGAGTAACATCCAAACGTCTTTACTAGAAACAGGTTTGCTAATAAAGAATCCTTGAATGTGATCACAATTTTGTTTATGTAAAAATTCCCATTCTTCTTCCGTTTCTACACCTTCTGCAATCACTTTTAAATTTAGTTGTTTTGATAGTGTAATAATGGAAGAGACAATTGCTTCTTCTAAAGGGCTAGTTGTAATTCCACAAATAAACTCTCGAGCGATTTTTAATGTGTTGATTGGATATTTTGTTAAATAAGCTAAAGAACTATAACCAGTTCCAAAGTCGTCGATTGAAATTTGAATACCGAGATTTTGAAGTTGTTCGAGTTTTGCAACTACAGATTGATTTTGATTAATTGCGATGCTTTCCGTAATTTCAATATCTAGTGCTTCTGGTTTCAGTTCTGTTTCTTCCAATACCTTTGAAATAGTTGGGATTAAATCTGCATGGTTAAATTGAACAACAGATAGATTTACACCAACTTTTAAGTGAGAGAAACCTTGATTATGCCATCTTTTTGCCTCTAAACAAGCAGTACGTAAAATCCAATTGCCAAGTTCAATAATAAAACCAGTTTCCTCTGCTAGAGGGATAAATTGGGCAGGAGATACGATACCGAGTTTTGGATGCTTCCAACGTATTAATGCTTCAAAACCGATAATTTGTTTTGTTTTTGTGCTTACTTGTGGCTGGTATTCAAGGAAAAATTCATTTTGTTGTAATGCTTTTGAAAGTTCACCTTCTAAGAATTGAATTTCATTTTGAGCGATACTCATTTCTTTTGAGAAGAAAACAAATCTGTTTTTTCCATTTGCTTTCGCACGATACATAGCCATATCAGCATTTTTCATTAACTCATTTACATCAGTTCCATAATCAGGGTACATCGCAATTCCGATACTTGGTGTAATAGAGAGTTCTTCGCCTTGAATGAAGAATGGTTTGTTTAAAATAGTTAAAATCTGTTCAGCTATAAAAATTGCACTTTTTTCTGAGTACATTTCTGGCAATAGAATTGTAAACTCATCTCCACCTTGGCGAGCGACGATATCTTTTGAACGCAAGCAACCGCGTAATCTTTTTGCTACTTCAATTAATAATAAATCTCCAACGTCATGGCCAAGTCTATCGTTAATTTTTTTAAATCGATCTAAATCAAGGAATATGACGGCGACATCATTTGCGTTAGTTTGGGCTGTATTTAAAATGGCTTTTAAATCTTTTTCGAACTTTCGACGATTTGGTAATCCAGTAAGTGCATCGTGAAAGGCTAAATGTTCTACTTGTTTTTGTTTTTCATATAAGGTGGTAATATCACGTGCTATCCCAAACATTCCGACCACTTCTTTGTTTATAAAAGTAGGGATAAGTGTAATATGGAGATAATAATAATAGCCTTCTTGTTCTTTTGTACGAACTTCTAACGTTTGTGGCCTACCTTCCTTTGTAATTTGTAAAGCCTTCTTTAGTAGTTCGTGGTCTTTTGAATCAATGAAGTGTACCAGAGAATAGCTTGCCACTTCGCAATAATAGGCAGTAAATAAGCTTTCGCATGCCTTATTAGATTGTTGAAAAATGCCATTCATATTTAAAGAGAAAACGGCATCGGGATGGTCCTCGAATAAAGATTTATAACGTTGTTCACTTTTTGATAATGCAAATGCACCTTCTTCAACTTCGTCCTCTAGTTGTGTAGTCAACTGTTCATATGTATGAATTAGTGCTTGATTATCTTTCCACATGTAAAGTTGCCGCAAGAATAACAAAATAAGTGATAATACGAGACCGATTAACATGAATTTATCATCCCAAGGTTGAATGATAATAAAAGAAAAAGTAATAATTATACTAAAATAAGGTAGTATAAAACGTACATAATCGAATCGATAATATTTTGTTTTCGTTTCATGCTGCATTGGTTTATCTAAAATATATAGTATGGAAGAAAGTCCAATTAATAAAATAGAAGCAGTGTGTATTAAATAATTAATTTCAGCAGAAGTTTTCATCCCAAAATTCAATTGAAACAGATGAATATAACCGTATACGAGTATAATAGTGAAACCGATAATTAATGCAATTCTACTAGAAGAATATTGTTCTCTTCTATATAGGCTAATAACGGCGTAAATTACTAATGATTGTGCAATGAAATACCCAATTAAAATCCAAGTATCCTTTGTTAACATGCGGAAGCTTGAAAGGTCTAAGATAAAAGTTAAGGTGAAATAAATGTTCATAATAATAATAAAGATGCTATCGAATGAAAATTGAGAAAGCCCCTTAATAGAATAATTTTTTATAAACTTTATAGCAAATCCAACAAAGAGCAAAATATATTGTATGATAAAAAAAGGTAATGCTTTATATGAAAATATAGATTGATCATGTATAGAAAGTGAACTAAGAAATAGGGTTATCTCCATAACTAATCCACATAGGCAAGTACATAGTAATAAAATCCAAAATAGTTTATCACTGCGTTTCATTCTCTTAATAGCTTTATATAAACAGTGACAAGAAAAAAGTGCAGCGAAACAGAATAAGAAAAGAATTCCAATCTCCTTTATATGCGACTCATTTGGAATAAAGAGTATCCAAAGAGCAAATATAGATATGTATATTATGACAAATTGTACATATTTTTTTTGATTAATCATATTATGACTCCGTTTCAATAAAGTTGAATCTCGAGGGAATGCTAATTTAAATAATAGCATATAAAATAGGATGTTTTTTACTATAAAAATTACTTTTTTGAAAAAATGGTGCAAAGTTACAATTTACCACTGTAACATTGCACCACTTATTCTTTTAATTCCTCTTATAGCAGAAAGTTCATCTATTAATTGGAATAATGCTAAGTCTTTTTGTTTACTTTCAATCATAATATCGAAATTATGATTGTGTTTTTTTGCAATGTGTAAGAAAGGCTTAATAAACTCTAAATCGATATATTCAGCATGAGCCCTAAATTCTTTTTCCGATCTCGGGGAGGAAATGTGAACTTTAGGAGAGATATTTGTATGTGACCAAGTTTCAAAAATTGCAGGAAGCAACTCTTCTAGTGGTTCCTCGCAAAGATTGGCCATATGATGATGATAATCAAATACAAATGGAATATTTTCTTTTTGGCAAATTGATAAAGTTTCAGCGGTTGTATAGGTTTTATCATCATTTTCAAGAGTCATTTGTTTTTTTATATGTGTAGGAAGTTTTTTTATGTTTTCATGGAAGCGCTCAATTGCCTTTTCTTTATTTCCATAGGCTCCACCTACATGAATATTAATGTAAGAAGAATCTGCAATGCCTATAGCATCCAATATTTTATAATGATAAGTCATATCCGTAATAGCGTTAGTAGTAATATGTGGCTTGTCGCTTGTAAATAGCGTAAATTGATTTGGATGAAAACTTATTCGTAAATTGTGTTCTTTAATTAAAGCCCCTATTTTACGCCAAAGTAGTGTGAATACCCCAATATAGTCAAACTCGACTTCGGGATGTGTTGCAAGTGGGACGATGGAAGACGATAGGCGATATAGTGGGATTTCATGCGCTATATTGTAATGAAGGATACGTATTGTGTGCTCTAAATTTTGCCTTATAACATGGTACAGTTTGTCTTCTCGCTCTTGCTTGCTGAGTTTCTTAAAGCTTGTAAACGTCATTGTTTTGGCAGGAGAACAGTCCCAGAGTGCCATTGCATGTGAGACATATCCAAACCGTATAAGCATATGAGATACACCTCTTTTATTCATTGTCTTTCCTATAAAAAGAAAGCAAACATTGTTCCAATCCATTCCTTTCCTCTATCGATAAGAGAAGGCGGGTTTACATCGCTATAGGAAAGTACAGATGCATTCTCTAGATCTTCATGGAATTTCTTTTTTACTGTTTGAATGAAATGTTTATTATATAACAGGCAGTTTATTTCATGGTTAATATATAAACTTCTCATATCAAAGTTTGCTGTTCCGATATCGCAAATATCATCGTCTACTATAATAATTTTAGCGTGAAAAAAACCTTGTTGAAATGCATAAATATTGCAACCAGCCTGTATTAATTTTCGGCAGTACGGAAATTTGGCTTCTCGAACAAGAGGGTGATCAGCTTTTTCTGGAACAAGAATTGTGATTTGAACCCCTCTTTCTCTTGCTTTTAATAAGGCATTCATAATTTTTTTTCCAGGAATGAAATATGGTGTACCGATACAGATTTCTTTTTTTGCCGCGTTAATTAAATGTAAAAAAGTATGCTGTAAATAAGCCCCATCAGTCGGAATAAATTGATGCAGGATGGTACCTGGGTTTTGTTTTGGAAAATAAAGAGAAGCATCTAATAAATTTTGTTTCGTATCATCAAACCAGTCATGCAAAAATTGCTTTTGTAAATCTTGAACCCCTTCTCCTGTAAGACGTAAATGGTAGTCTCGCCATAATCCTAAATATTCATTATGCCCTAGATACTCTTCACCGATATTAAATCCCCCGATATAGCCGGTTTTCCCATCAATCACTGTAATTTTCCTATGATTTCGTTGATTGGCAGAAAAGAAAGGCAGAGGAAATTTTACCTTATGACAAAATGAAAAAGATACACCATGTTTTTGCAGGGAGCGAATAGCTTCGTTTGATAAAGAATGGCTGCCAAATCGATCAAGTAAAAGTCGTACTTCAATTCCTTCCTGAGCCTTATCAATCAGCAATTTTAAAAATTCACGACTGATTTTATCGTTTTTTACAATGAAGAATAAAATATGAATGTGATGCTGTGCTTGTTTTATATCAGTAAATAAAGCGTCATACAAATCTTTCCCGTATGTATAAAGGTGAAAATCACTTTGACGTAAAGGGAAAGTGCGAGAGCTTACTCGTTTTAAATGAAGAAGTCTCCCGTATGAAAGGTCAATTGTAATCCAAAGAGCAACGGATATTAACAAAAGAGATAAGTAGAGCATTAGTGAATTCCCTCCTTCGCATTCTTTTCACCTTCAGTGTGTTACAAATGATACGGGTAGCACGGCTGTTATTATAAATTTCTTTAGAGGATAGATCTTGTACTGGTTAAAGTGTCACTTTATCCCGCTTTAACGGGCAGTAAGCTTCCTATTTCAAAAATTGATGAATAAGCAGAAGCTAGTTTGGAAATCAACTGCCCGTAAAAGCCCGATTGGTTCAACTAATAATCAGCGGGGGATGAACCACCCCTGCTGATTAAAGTTTCACTTTATAGTTTCACCGAAATAAACAGCTTTATGAAAAAATGTGTTGTTCTATAACAAAAAACTGTTGACTGAATGCTCACTCATTATATAATGGGGATAGGGGATATAATTCAGAAAATTATATATTTTTGAAGATTCAAAAAAGAAAGAAGGCTTACAAAGAGAGGGGTAGCATAAAAATGAATAGCTTACTGATCATTAATTGGCTGGCTGCCATTGCTGTTATTGCTTATGCAGGATATTTGTTTGTATATCTTATACGGACGAGAATGGCCTACATACAGTTAGGGAAAAAGATTGAATTTGACCGTCGTTTTAAAGAGCGTTGGGATCTCCTTAAGGTCAATGTTTTCGGTCAGAAAAAGCTGCTGAAAGATAAGAAAAGCGGCATCATTCACGTTATGTTCTTTTACGGATTTATTCTTGTCCAATTTGGAGCAATTGACTTCGTTTGGAAAGGACTCGCACCAGGATCACATCTTCCACTTGGACCACTATACCCTGCATTTACATTCTTCCAGGAAATTGTCACACTTGTTATTTTAATTGCAGTATTTTGGGCTTTTCATAGACGTTATGTAGAAAAGCTTGTTCGTTTAAAACGTAACTTCAAATCAGGTCTTGTTCTTATTTTTATCGGTGGTTTAATGATTTCTGTGCTACTTGGTAACGGTATGGGACTTATATGGCATGGCGAGGAGCTTTCATGGAGTGAACCAATTGCTTCTGCAATCGCTTATGTTTTTAGCGGGATAAATGAAACCGTAGCCATTTCAGTGTTCTATTTTTCTTGGTGGGTGCATTTACTAATTTTGTTAACGTTTTTAGTGTATGTTCCACAATCAAAACATGCGCATTTAATTGCAGGACCAGCTAATGTATTCTTCGGTCGTCTTTCAAACCCAGGGAAGCTTGAAAAGATTGATTTTGAAGATGAAACGCAAGAAACATTTGGTGTTGGTAAAATTGAAGACTTTAGACAAAATCAACTTATTGACTTATACGCTTGTGTAGAGTGTGGCCGTTGTACAAATATGTGTCCGGCAACAGGAACAGGAAAAATGTTATCACCGATGGACTTAATTTTAAAACTTCGCGATCATTTAACTGATAAAGGAGCTGCGGTAACATCAAAAGCACCGTGGGTTCCAGTAGTTGCCTTCAATAATACACAAGGAAATCAGTTAGCGATGATGGCAGCTGGAAAAGGGCAACAAGAATCAGCGTCTACAACGCTCGCTTACGATCCGAGTTTAATCGGAGATGTTATTACAGAAGAAGAGATCTGGGCATGTACAACGTGCCGTAACTGTGAAGATCAATGCCCAGTTATGAATGAGCATGTTGACAAAATTATTGACTTACGTCGATATCTCGTTTTGACTGAAGGAAAAATGGACGCGGAAGCACAACGCGCGATGACAAATATCGAGCGTCAAGGAAATCCGTGGGGGCTGAACCGTAAAGAGCGTGAAACATGGCGCCAAGGTGATGACGAAGTAACAGTTCCAACTGTAAAAGAAAAATCAAAAGCTGGGGAGGAATTCGAGTATTTATTCTGGGTTGGTTCAATGGGATCATACGACAATCGTAGTCAGAAGATTGCGATATCGTTTGCGAAGTTAATGAACGAAGCAGGCATTTCATTCGCAATTCTCGGTAATAAAGAAAAGAATTCTGGAGATACACCACGCCGCCTTGGAAATGAATTTGTATTCCAAGAGATGGCGACAAAGAATATCGAAGAATTTGAAAAGGCAGGAGTGAAGAAAATCGTTACGATTGATCCTCATGCTTATAACACATTTAAAAATGAGTATCCGGACTTTGGCTTGCAAGCAGAAGTCTATCATCATACAGAATTGTTAGCTCAGTGGGTGAAAGAAGGGCGCTTAAAGCCTGTTCACGCTATTGAAGAAACAGTTACGTACCATGATTCCTGTTATTTAGGAAGATACAACGAAGTGTATGAAGCGCCACGTGACATTTTGAAAGCGATTCCTGGAGTGAATCTTGTAGAAATGGCACGTAACCGTGAAACGGGAATGTGCTGTGGCGCAGGTGGTGGCTTAATGTGGATGGAAGAAACAACAGGTTCACGTATTAACGTTGCTCGTACAGAACAAGCATTAGCTGTACAGCCATCCATTATCGGTACAGGTTGTCCATATTGCTTAACGATGATCAGTGATGGAACGAAAGCGAAAGAGGTAGAAGAGAAGGTTCAAACTCTTGATGTGACAGAGATTTTAGAACGATCTGTTATCGGACAGAAAAAAGAAGCGATGTAGTTTGTAAGAATGTATACAACTTTAGAAAGAGGTGCAATGATTGCACCTCTTCTCAACGTAGGGATACCGAGCGAGCGCTCAGTGTTAAAAAATGAAATGGGGGAAAGAAACATGAGTAAAACAGTTATTTTAAGTGCTGCAAGAACACCAGTTGGAAAATTTGGAGGATCTTTAAAAGATGTAAAAGCGGCGGAACTTGGAGGAATTGCAATTAAAGCAGCGCTTGAAAGAGCAAATGTTGCGGCTAGTGATGTTGAAGAAGTTATATTTGGAACGGTTATTCAAGGTGGACAGGGGCAAATTCCATCGCGCCAAGCTGCAAGGGCTGCTGGAATCCCATGGGAAGTGCAGACGGAAACAGTGAATAAAGTTTGTGCATCAGGACTTCGTGCGGTTACGTTGGCGGATCAGATTATTCGTACTGGCGATCAATCACTAATTGTAGCTGGCGGTATGGAGTCGATGAGTAACAGTCCTTACATTTTACGCGGAGCAAGATGGGGATACAGAATGGGCAATAACGAAGTTGTTGATTTAAACGTTGCTGACGGTTTAACATGTGCATTTTCAGGTACACACATGGGCGTTTATGGCGGAGAAGTTGCGAAGGAAGATGGAATTTCTCGCGAAGCGCAAGATGAATGGGCATATCGTAGCCATCAGCGTGCGGTTTCAGCGCATAAAGAAGGGCGTTTTGAAGAGGAAATCGTGCCAGTAACGATTCCGCAAAGAAAAGGCGATCCTATTGTCGTTGCAAAGGATGAGGCGCCACGTGAAGATACAACGATTGAAAAGTTAGCAAAGTTAAAACCTGTATTTGATAAGACAGCGACGGTGACAGCTGGTAATGCGCCGGGACTAAATGATGGTGGTGCCGCACTTGTATTAATGAGCGAAGACAGAGCGAAGCAAGAAGGAAGAAAGCCATTAGCGACAATTTTGGCGCATACAGCAATTGCAGTGGAATCTAAAGATTTCCCAAGAACGCCAGGTTATGCAATTAACGCATTGCTTGAAAAAACAGGAAAGACAATTGAAGACATCGATTTATTCGAGATTAATGAAGCATTTGCAGCGGTAGCAATTGCAAGTACAGAAATCGCAGGAATTGATCCGGAAAAATTGAATGTAAATGGCGGCGCGGTAGCGATGGGACATCCAATTGGAGCAAGCGGAGCGCGCATTATCGTTACACTAATCCATGCACTTAAGCAGCGCGGCGGCGGAATTGGAATTGCTTCGATTTGTAGCGGTGGCGGTCAAGGGGACGCAGTGATGATTGAAGTCCACTAATTAAAGTTCGAGGGTATAAAATTTATTAACAATTAAGGGGGAAGAAAAAATGGGTGTACAAAACATTGTTGTAATTGGTGCAGGGCAAATGGGATCAGGAATTGCACAAGTATGTGCAATGGCAGGATATGACGTGAAGGTACAAGATTTAAAGCAAGAGCAATTAGATAGAGGAATGGCTATCATTACGAAAAACTTAGCGCGCCAAGTAGAAAAAGGACGCATGAAGGAAGAAGAGAAGGAAGCGACATTAAATCGTCTTACAGTAACGCTTGATTTAGATTGTGTGAAAGAAGCGGATCTTATTATTGAAGCAGCTGTTGAGAAAATGGATATTAAAAAGAAAATCTTTGCGAATCTAGATGAAATTGCTCCAGAACATGCAATTTTAGCGACGAATACGTCATCTCTGCCAATTACAGAAATTGCAGCGGTAACGAAGCGTCCGGAAAAAGTAATCGGTATGCACTTTATGAATCCAGTTCCAGTTATGAAGCTTGTTGAGATTATTCGTGGTTTGGCTACCGATGATGCGGTGTATGAAGCAATTGAAGATATTACGAAAAAAATTGGGAAAGTACCAGTTGAAGTGAATGATTTCCCAGGTTTTGTATCAAACCGCATTTTACTACCGATGATTAACGAAGCAATTTATACGTTATATGAAGGTGTAGCGACGAAAGAAGCAATTGATGAAGTCATGAAGCTTGGTATGAACCATCCGATGGGGCCTTTGACACTCGCTGATTTTATCGGTTTAGATACGTGTTTATACATTATGGAAGTGTTGCATGAAGGATTAGGAGATAGTAAATATCGCCCATGTCCATTATTACGTAAGTATGTGAATGCAGGATGGTTAGGGCGTAAAACAGGTCGTGGATTCTACGTTTACGAATAAATGCCCCCTTTGTTACAACATAGTGGTCTTACCAAATTATTTAAAGGATATATAGCAAATGGAGGCGGAATATATGAACTTTCGTTTTAATGAAGAGCAGCAAATGATGAGGAAAATGGTTCGGGATTTTGCACAGAAGGAAATAGCTCCCTTTGTTCCTAGTATGGAACAAGGGGTGTTCCCGAAAGAGATTTTGCAAAAGATGGGTGAGCTTGGATTAATGGGTATTCCAGCGCCTGCAAAATACGGCGGGGCAGAAATGGACTTTATTTCTTACATTCTAGCAATTGAGGAAATCTCAAAGGTAAGTGCAACAGTTGGTGTAATTTTAGCTGTACATACGTCAGTTGGAATGAATCCGATTTTATATTTTGGAACAGAAGAACAGAAGAAAAAATATGTTTCTAAACTTGCAACCGGGGAATATTTAGGTGCATTTGCTTTAACAGAGCCAAATGCAGGATCAGATGCAGGGAGTTTGAAATCAAGAGCTGTGAAAAAAGGTGATCATTATATTATTAATGGATCGAAAGTGTTTATTACAAATGGTGGTGAAGCAAGTACATACATTGTATTCGCTTCTACAAATCCAGAGGCAGGAAAAAGTGGTATTTCTGCATTTATAGTAGAGAAAGATACACCTGGTTTAATCATTGGAAAAGATGAACATAAGATGGGACTTCTCGGTTCTCGTACAGTACAACTTACTTTTGAAGATATGAAAGTGCCAGCTGAGAATTTACTTGGGGAAGAAGGACAAGGATTCAAAGTGGCGATGGCGAATTTAGATGTTGGGCGAATTGGAATCGGTGCGCAGGCTTTAGGAATTGCTGAAGCGGCGCTTGGCTGTGCAATTGATTATGCAAAAGAAAGAGAGCAATTCGGGAAGCCAATTGCGGCGCAGCAAGGGATTGGCTTCAAGCTTGCAGATATGGCAACAAGTGTCGAGGCAGCAAGGTTACTCGTATATAGAGCGGCATCTCTTAGGGCACAAGGATTACCATGCGGTAAAGAAGCATCTATTGCGAAATTATTTGCTTCTAAGACAGCGGTTGAAGTCGCGATTGAGGCGGTGCAAGTATTTGGTGGTTACGGTTATACGAAAGACTATCCAGTAGAACGATTTTTCCGTGATGCGAAAATTACGCAAATATATGAAGGAACAAGTGAAATACAGAAACTTGTTATTAGCCGTGCTTTATAAAAGGGCGAGGGGGAGACGGAGATGCATTTTAAACTATCAGAAGAACATGAAATGATAAGAAAAATGGTTCGAGATTTTGCTAAAAATGAAGTGGCACCAACAGCAGCTGAGCGTGATGAAGAAGAGCGATTTGATCGAGAGTTATTTGATCAAATGGCAGAGCTTGGTTTAACTGGTATTCCATGGCCTGAAGAGTACGGTGGAATTGGAAGCGATTACTTAGCATACGTAATCGCTATTGAAGAATTATCTCGCGTTTGTGCTTCAACAGGTGTAACACTGTCTGCGCATACTTCACTTGCGGGATGGCCAATTTTTAAATTTGGGACAGAAGAGCAAAAGCAAAAGTTTTTACGGCCGATGGCTGAAGGGAAGAAAATTGGTGCATATGGCTTAACGGAACCAGGATCTGGATCGGATGCTGGTGGAATGAAGACAATCGCAAAGAGAGATGGCGATCATTATATTTTAAATGGATCAAAAATTTTCATTACAAATGGCGGTATTGCTGATATTTATGTTGTTTTTGCGCTAACTGATCCTGAATCGAAGCAGCGCGGTACGAGTGCATTTATTGTAGAAAGTGATACACCGGGATTTTCAGTTGGAAAGAAGGAGAGCAAGCTAGGGATTCGCTCTTCACCAACGACTGAAATTATTTTTGAAGATTGCCGTATTCCTGTAGAGAATCTACTTGGAGGAGAGGGGCAAGGGTTTAAAGTTGCGATGCAAACATTAGATGGAGGTCGTAACGGTATTGCGGCGCAAGCTGTTGGGATTGCACAAGGAGCTTTAGATGCTTCTGTAGAATATGCAAGGGAGCGCCATCAGTTTGGAAAACCAATTGCGGCGCAGCAAGGGATTGGCTTTAAACTTGCGGATATGGCAACAGATGTAGAAGCAGCACGCCTTTTAACATATCAAGCGGCTTGGCTTGAATCAGAAGGGCTTCCGTATGGAAAAGAATCAGCGATGTCAAAAGTATTTGCAGGCGATGCAGCGATGAAGGTGACGACTGAAGCGGTGCAAGTATTTGGTGGTTACGGTTATACGAAAGATTATCCAGTAGAGCGTTATATGCGAGATGCAAAGATTACACAAATATATGAAGGAACACAAGAGATTCAGAGGCTTGTAATTTCTCGTATGTTAACGAAGTAGGAACGAAAGCGTAGGTATTTTCCTACGCTTTTTCCTTCCAAAAAATAATAGAGAGAGGTGAAGAGAATGGTTAAACATAATGTGCATGCATCGGTGAAAGATGAAAAATTAGTTGCGTTAAGACGTGAACAAATGATTAAAGGTGCGGTGCAACTGTTTAAACAAAAAGGATTTCCGCGTACAACAACGAGAGAGATTGCAAAAGCGGCTGGGTTTAGTATAGGGACACTTTATGAGTACATTCGTACCAAAGATGATGTTTTATATTTAGTTTGTGATAGTATATATGAACATGTAAAAGAAAGATTAGAGGAAGTAGTGTGTACAGAAAAAGGGAGTATAGAAAGTTTAAAGATAGCAATAACGAATTACTTTAAAGTGATGGACGA
Organism: Bacillus sp. TE8-1; assembly: GCF_008368855.1. Lineage (NCBI taxonomy): Bacteria > Bacillati > Bacillota > Bacilli > Caryophanales > Bacillaceae > Bacillus > Bacillus sp. TE8-1. The sequence continues at coordinate 173,737 of NZ_QPET01000003.1, forward strand.
ATTACAGGAAGAAGTATTGATAATGTATCAAGAGGTACGCTTTTTACCGAAAGAATCACTTCCGTATGTATTAGAAAAGGAGTTTCAAATGGTAGGAATGTTCGAGAATATTTTAGAACAGTGTACGGAAAATGGAACATTTACATTAAATAAAAAAGAAATACAGCTTCTTGCGCATAATATTTTTATACAAGGACAGATGTGGGGATTTAGACGCTGGGCGCTGCAAAAACTGTATACGCTCGAAGAATATACAGAAATGCAAATTAGGTATGTATTGCAAGGGGCCCATATGCTTCCGAAATAAGGAACAGACAAATTATAATTTTACTACCCTATAAAAGTTTCCCGTTTTTTTTGTAGCATATTTGTGCGACTTTTGTTTATAATGAATAGTATGGATTTTTTTAAGCAGGCCGTTATATATAAGGTTATATTTGATGAAAGGAAGTGCCGCATAAGTGGATTTTAAGCAATATTCACCAGAAGAGCTAAAAGAATGTTCAATGATTGAAGTTGTACATAGCGTTTTAGGGGATAAAAAACAAGCAACGACATTCAACGAGTTGGTTCAAGAAATCGCTCAAGTGCTGGGACTATCTCAAGAGCAAGTTAATGCGAAAATCGCACAATTTTATACAGACTTAAACATCGATGGACGTTTCATTAATTTAGGAGAAAATCGTTGGGGACTACGCAGCTGGTACCCATATGAGCAAATTGATGAAGAAATCTTGCCTCAACCAAAACCGAAGAAGAAACGTAAAGTTGAAGAAGACGGTTTTGACGACTACATTGAAGAAGACGAAGATGACTTCGACGATGCAGACGTAAGTGAAGATGAAGACGATGTAGAAGATTTGGACAAGGTTCTTGAAGAAGAAGACGGAGATGACGACGATCTTGATGATTTAGACGAAGATGACGACGACTTCGCTGAAGAAGAACTTGAGTATGATGAAACTGAAGAAGAAGAAGAGGAAGAACTGTAGTTCTTGACTTTTCATTATCGTCCATGTAGAATCATTTTTGGGCTCTTTAAAAAAGGACGATAATACTTTTAAAGTGTAAATATAAAAGAAAATTGCTCCCTACTTATTACTTTTTGTGATGAGGGGAGCAATTTTCTTTTTTGTTTTTTGTTTAGAAAATAAAAAGAGTCTAACAATAAGATGGATACAGTGTTATCTACATACGTTGCGCTTTGCAACGGTGATTATATAACAGCAAAATAGAAGGGAGCTTTTTCATGACTAAGTATATTTTTGTAACAGGCGGTGTAGTATCGTCTTTAGGAAAAGGTATTACAGCAGCATCTCTTGGAAGACTTTTAAAAAATCGTGGTTTAAACGTAACGATTCAAAAGTTTGATCCATACATTAACGTAGACCCAGGGACTATGAGCCCATACCAACACGGTGAGGTATTCGTAACAGATGATGGCGCTGAAACTGACTTAGACCTTGGTCACTATGAGCGTTTCATCGACATTAACTTAAACAAATACAGCAACGTAACAACAGGTAAAATTTACTCTTCAGTTCTTCAAAAAGAGCGTCGCGGTGAATATTTAGGAGGAACAGTTCAAGTTATTCCTCACATTACTAACGAAATTAAAGAGCGCGTATATCGTTCTGGCCGTGAAACAAATGCGGATGTTGTTATTACAGAAATCGGTGGAACTGTTGGTGATATCGAGTCTCTACCATTCTTAGAAGCAATCCGTCAAATTAAGAGCGACATCGGTCGTGACAATGTAATGTACATTCACTGTACGTTAATCCCGTACTTAAAAGCAGCGGGTGAAATGAAGACAAAACCAACACAACATAGTGTTAAAGAACTTCGTAGCTTAGGTATTCAACCAAACATTATCGTTGTTCGTACAGAAATGCCTGTTTCTCAAGATATGAAAGACAAGCTTGCATTATTCTGTGACATCGATACAAAAGCAGTTATCGAAGCTCGCGATGCAGATACTTTATATGCGGTTCCATTATCTCTTCAAGAACAAAACATGGACCAAATCGTTTGTGATCACTTAAAATTAGACAATCCAGCTGCAGATATGACAGAGTGGACTGCGCTAGTTAACAAAGTGCGTAATCTTTCTAAGAAAACAAAAATCGCTCTTGTTGGTAAATATGTAGAACTTCAAGATGCTTATATTTCTGTTGTAGAAGCACTTCGTCATGCTGGTTACTCATTCGACACAGATGTAGAAGTAAAATGGGTAAATGCTGAGCATGTAACAGCAGAAAACGTAAAAGAATTAGTTGGCGATACAGATGGTATCCTTGTACCAGGTGGCTTCGGCGATCGTGGTGTAGAAGGTAAAATCGTTGCGATTCAATATGCTCGTGAAAACAAAGTTCCATTCTTAGGAATTTGCTTAGGTATGCAACTTGCATCAATCGAATTCGCACGTAATGTATTAGGTTTAGAAGGTGCTAACTCTTCTGAAATCAACCCTGACACACCATATGCAATCATCGACTTATTACCAGAACAAAAAGATGTAGAGGACCTAGGTGGTACACTTCGTCTTGGTCTATACCCATGTAAGCTTGCTGAAGAAACAAATGCTTACAATGCTTATAATGAGCCGGTTGTATATGAGCGTCATCGTCATCGTTATGAGTTCAACAACCAGTTCCGTCCTGATATGGAAAAAGAAGGATTTGTATTCTCTGGTACAAGCCCAGACGGCCGTCTAGTTGAAATCATTGAATTAAAAGACCACCCTTGGTTCGTGGCAGCACAGTTCCACCCAGAACTTGTTTCTCGTCCAAACCGTCCACAACCATTGTTCCATGACTTCGTAAGAGCTTCTATTACGAATAAAGAGAGCAAGTAATAAAAAAAGCGCCTGAAATAAGGCGCTTTTTTTAATATTCATTTAACATTTCATCGATTGTAAATTTGATTCCGTGATAAGCAAATAAAGCTACCATTAAACTTGGGAATCCGTAGCGATTACCTTCATCGTCTGGAATAAGACCTTTTAACAGTTTTGTATCAATATGTACGTCTGTATATCGTTCGAGTGATTCCGTACCTTCTTGAAGAGCAGAAATGCCGACAATAGAGTGTCCCTCTTCTTGTAGTTTTTTTGCAATTTCTACAACCGCTTCATCTGTTGAAAAACGGCTAATAAGAAGTACACGATCTGCAGAAGTTACTTCTACTTCTTTACCATTTTCAAATAAGCGTTTTGCTTGCTTCATTGGTTCAGCACCGAATAGTGCCTCGGCAACAACGCCCTCCATTTCATTTGTACCATGTAAATAAATGAAACCATCGCCAACTAGTGCTTGAGCAAGTAAACGAGCGCTATCTTCTATATTCATTTCTTCTTTTTGAGAAACTCTGGAGAAATAACCACTTAATTGAGTTGAAAAAATTTTTAACATAATGTTACTCCCTTCGTACGTGTTTGCCGGCTTTCATTATAATTTATTTTTTTAGAAAGGTGAAATCGTAGGGTAGCATAACAAAATAGGAAACGGTAAAATAAGAAAGAATAGGAAGGAATTTGCCAAAGAATAGCGAAAATAAATCGTTAAGATATAAGAAGCTTTAAATCTTGTACTTACACAGAAAGGTTGGGAATTATGGAAGGTAAAATTTTAATCGTTGATGATCAATATGGGATTCGTGTGTTATTACATGAAGTGTTCCAAAAAGAAGGTTATCAGACATTCCAAGCAGCGAATGGATTTCAAGCTTTAGATATCGTGAAAAAAGATAATCCAGATTTAGTAGTGTTAGATATGAAAATTCCAGGCATGGATGGTATAGAGATTTTAAAGCATGTAAAAGAAATTGATGAGAGTATTAAAGTAATTTTAATGACTGCTTATGGAGAGCTTGATATGATCCAAGAAGCAAAAGATTTAGGAGCTTTAATGCATTTTGCTAAACCATTTGATATTGATGAAATTCGTCAAGCTGTGAGAAATGAGCTCGCTGTAGAGGCGTAAAAATGAATTTTTTATAAAAAATATGGAAAAAAGCGTTTACATGGACTATTGTGCAGGTGAATACGGTTGAGTTTTTGAGTACAAGTTGTTATCCTATTGAGTGTAGAAAAAAGTCCGGTATGTAGATATACATATTTTACCTTATTCTGGTCATACTACCAGCGATAAGAACTTATCGGATACAAAAAACGTTTTTTAGGAGGATTCACCATGCCTTTAGTTTCTATGAAAGAAATGCTAAACAAAGCACTAGAAGGAAAATACGCAGTTGGTCAATTCAACATGAACAACTTAGAGTGGACTCAAGCTATCTTAGCTGCTGCGGAAGAAGAAAAATCTCCTGTAATCCTAGGTGTATCTGAGGGTGCAGCTCGTCATATGACTGGTTTCAAAACAGTTGTAGCTATGGTTAAAGCTTTAATCGAAGAAATGAACATCACTGTTCCTGTAGCGATTCACCTTGACCATGGTTCAAGCTTCGAAAAATGTAAAGAAGCAATTGATGCAGGTTTCACATCTGTAATGATCGACGCTTCTCACCACCCATTCGAAGAAAACGTTGAAACTACTAAACAAGTAGTAGAATACGCACACGCTCGTAACGTATCTGTTGAAGCTGAGCTTGGAACAGTTGGCGGACAAGAAGACGACGTAATCGCTGAAGGCGTAATTTACGCTGACCCAGCAGAGTGTAAGCACCTTGTTGAAGCAACAGGTATCGATTGCCTAGCTCCAGCTTTAGGTTCTGTACACGGTCCTTACAAAGGTGAGCCTAACTTAGGATTCGCTGAAATGGAACAAGTTCGTGACTTCACTGGCGTACCTTTAGTATTACATGGTGGTACTGGTATCCCAACTGCTGATATCGAAAAAGCTATCTCTTTAGGTACTTCAAAAATCAACGTAAACACTGAGAACCAAATCGAGTTTACAAAAGCTGTTCGTGAAGTATTAAACAAAGACCAAGAAGTTTACGATCCTCGTAAATTTATCGGACCTGGCCGCGACGCTATCAAAGCAACTGTTATTGGTAAAATTCGCGAATTCGGTTCTAACGGTAAAGCGTAAGAATAAAATTCCGTTTTGGAAACCGTCTAGTCTTTTAGACGGTTTCCTTTCGTTGTATAATGAAAGCGTGAACAAGTCTAAAGATTTTATCATTTTTGGTTTTTAAATAGAAAATAATGTGCATAGTCCTATTAATAAATGTGATAACGTATCTAAATTGATAAAGTGAATTCGATGAATAGTTGATCTTTATCTATTCGTGCTACAGGAGAAATGAAGATAATGGTTTCCTATTTATTGAGTTTTGGGATGGAAAGAGTAATTGAGATTCTTAAGGGGAGCTTTCTATAAAAAGATAGAAAGTAAATACATTCACAAGAAGGGAGCTCAATATGGAAAAATTGCTAATTGAAGGCGGAAGAGCTTTAAATGGAACAATTCGAGTAAGTGGTGCAAAGAACAGTGCCGTTGCATTAATTCCAGCGACAATTTTAGCAGATACTCCAGTAACTATTGGTGGTGTCCCTAATATTTCGGACGTGAAAATGTTAGGAGACTTACTAGAGGAAATTGGAGGGAAAGTAACTTATGGACAGGAGGAAGAGATGGTAGTCGATCCTTCTAACATGGTTGCAATGCCTTTGCCGAATGGAAAAGTGAAAAAATTGCGCGCTTCTTATTATTTAATGGGTGCAATGCTTGGCCGTTTTAAAAAAGCTGTTATTGGGCTTCCGGGTGGATGTCATTTAGGACCGAGGCCGATTGATCAGCATATTAAAGGGTTTGAAGCGCTAGGTGCACATGTTACGAATGAACAAGGTGCCATCTATTTAAGAGCAGATGAGCTACGCGGGGCACGTATTTATTTAGATGTTGTTAGTGTAGGAGCTACGATTAATATTATGCTAGCAGCTGTACGAGCGAAAGGTAGAACTGTTATTGAAAATGCAGCGAAAGAGCCTGAGATCATTGATGTAGCTACATTGTTAACAAGCATGGGAGCACGTATTAAAGGTGCTGGTACTGATGTAATCCGAATAGATGGTGTTGACTCTTTACATGGTTGTCACCATACTATCATTCCAGATCGTATTGAAGCTGGTACGTATATGATTCTAGGAGCTGCATCAGGAGGAGAAGTAACGGTTGATAACGTTATTCCTCAGCATTTAGAATCAGTTACTGCAAAGCTAAGAGAAGCTGGTGTTCAAGTTGAAACGAACGATGATCAAATTACGGTGAACGGTAATAGAAAGTTAAAAGTAGTTGATATCAAAACGCTTGTATATCCAGGTTTTCCAACGGATTTACAACAGCCGTTTACGACGCTTTTAACAAAGGCACACGGGACGGGAGTTGTAACAGATACAATTTACGGTGCCCGTTTCAAACACATTGATGAATTACGTCGTATGAATGCTCAAATTAAAGTAGAGGGTCGTTCGGCAATTGTAACTGGTCCTGTGTTACTGCAAGGTGCAAAAGTGAAGGCGAGTGATTTACGAGCAGGAGCGGCACTTGTTATTGCAGGGTTAATGGCAGATGGAATTACAGAAGTAACAGGACTTGAGCATATTGATCGAGGTTATGAGAATATAGTGGACAAGCTTAAAGGGCTTGGTGCAAACATTTGGCGAGAACAAATGACAAAGCAAGAAATTGAAGAAATGAAGAACGCATAAGTGATACTTCCGCAAGGGGGAAGCGAAGCATCACTACTTGCGGAAGTACACTTTATAGAAAAACACGGTTCATAAAATACGGCAGAAATATAAAGGCTTAAAGGAGAGGGATTATCGTGGAAAGAAGTTTATCTATGGAGTTAGTACGTGTAACAGAGGCTGCAGCTTTATCATCAGCGCGTTGGATGGGGCGCGGGAAAAAGGATGAGGCAGACGGTGCAGCAACATCAGCTATGCGTGATGTATTTGATACAATTCCGATGAAAGGTACAGTTGTAATTGGTGAAGGTGAGATGGATGAAGCACCAATGCTATATATCGGAGAGAAATTAGGTACAGGATATGGACCACGTGTAGACGTTGCGGTTGATCCTTTAGAAGGGACAAACATCGTAGCAGCTGGTGGCTGGAATGCTCTTGCTGTCATTGCAATTGCAGACCACGGTAATTTGTTACATGCCCCTGACATGTACATGGATAAAATCGCGGTTGGCCCAGAAGCAGTTGGGGCGGTCGACATTGATGCGCCTATTATTGATAACTTACGTGCAGTTGCGAAAGCGAAAAATAAAGATATTGAAGATGTTGTAGCGACAGTTTTAAATCGTCCACGTCATCAAGAAATTATCGAAGAAATTCGTAAAGCTGGTGCGCGCATTAAATTGATTAATGATGGAGATGTAGCTGGAGCGATTAATACAGCGTTTGATCGTACAGGTGTAGATATTTTATTTGGGTCTGGTGGAGCACCTGAAGGTGTATTAGCAGCAGTTGCTTTAAAATGTTTAGGTGGAGAAATTCACGGAAAACTATTGCCACAAAACGAAGCTGAATTAGCACGTTGTAAAAAAATGGGCATAGAAGACATTAATCGTATCCTTCGCATGGAGGACTTAGTAAAAGGTGACGATGCAATCTTTGCAGCAACAGGCGTAACAGATGGAGAACTATTACGCGGTGTTCAATTTAAAGGTAGCGTAGGAACAACGCAATCCCTTGTTATGCGCGCAAAATCAGGCACAGTTCGCTTCGTGGATGGACGTCATAGCTTGAATAAAAAACCAAACTTGGTTATTAAATAAAAAGCGTAAGCAGCTCCTTCAGAAAGGTTAAAATGGTCGATCTTTCTAACTATCGGAGCTGGAACTAAATTAAATAAGAAGCGAAGACAAATTTTCTTGTCTTCGCTTCTTGTATTTGTGTTCCAACGTATTGATTAAAACTAGATAAAAGGGTTACAATAGTGAATATTACCCTACTTGAACTTATTGCCTTTCATTATTAATTATTTGCCTTCCGTATTTTTTCCCTTTACCCATGAAAAAAGAGAATAACGTTAAAGTGTGGTGTCTGAATGAATTTGTCAATTGCAGCATTAGAAAACATGAAATTAAAAGAGTTATACGAGCTTGCGAAAGAATTTAAGATTTCGTATTATAGCAAGTTAACGAAAAAAGAGCTGATTTTTTCTATTTTGAAAGCTCGAGCAGAAAAAGAAGGTTTCTTTTTCATGGAAGGCGTATTAGAAATTATTCAATCAGAAGGATTTGGATTCCTACGTCCTATCAACTATTCTCCAAGCTCAGAAGATATTTATATCTCAGCTTCGCAAATTCGTCGTTTCGATTTACGTAATGGAGATAAGGTTTCTGGTAAAGTACGACCTCCGAAAGAAAATGAACGCTATTTTGGGTTATTACAAGTTGAAGCTGTAAACGGAGATGATCCAGATTCAGCAAAAGAGCGTGTGCATTTCCCTGCATTAACACCATTATACCCAGATCGCCAAATGAAATTGGAAACGGAACCGAAAAAGTTACCGACACGCATCATGGATTTAATCGCACCAGTTGGATTTGGACAACGTGGTTTAATTGTTGCGCCTCCAAAGGCTGGTAAAACAAGTCTATTAAAAGAAATCGCGCACAGTGTTACAACAAATCATCCGGAAGCAGAACTAATTGTACTTTTAATTGATGAGCGTCCAGAGGAAGTAACAGACATTGAACGTTCTGTTAAAGGAGATGTTGTAAGTTCTACTTTTGATGAAGTACCAGAAAATCATATTAAAGTAGCTGAGCTTGTGTTAGAACGTGCGATGCGTCTTGTAGAGCACAAGAAAGATGTTATCATTTTAATGGATAGTATTACCCGTTTAGCTCGAGCTTACAACCTCGTTATTCCACCAAGTGGTAGAACATTATCAGGTGGTATCGATCCAGCTGCCTTCCATAGACCGAAGCGTTTCTTTGGAGCTGCACGTAATATTGAAGAAGGCGGTAGCTTAACAATTTTAGCAACAGCCCTTGTTGATACAGGATCACGTATGGACGATGTTATTTACGAGGAATTTAAAGGAACTGGAAATATGGAACTTCACTTAGATCGTTCATTAGCTGAACGTCGTATCTTCCCAGCGATTGATATTCGTCGTTCTGGTACACGTAAAGAAGATCTATTAATTCCAAAAGAACATTTAGACAAGTTATGGGGCATTCGTAAGACAATGCGTGATACACCAGACTTTGTTGAAAGTTTCTTACGTAAGCTTCGTCAAACGAAGACAAATGAAGAGTTTTTACAAAACATTGTTGCAGACTCGAAAAGGTATGTAACAACTAAGTAAAGGGAAAAAAATCAGGACTCGCTTATTTTATAGTAAGCGAGTTTTTTATGCTGTTTAGGTGATATTAAAGAGAGAGATAAGTGAAAGAACCTTAGCCAGTCAGAGCTGGATGAGCTCCCTCCAGCGGCTAAAATCTCCGGTCATTTCACTCTCTCGCATGAAGCAAAAAGCGCTTCAAGGTCGAGAGTTCGAAGTGTCCTGGATTCTGAACGAGCCGCTTCTGCTTTTAAATGATATCCAGTTCCGGTGGCTAGCTCTTCGCATCTAAGAACCTTCCGCCCGAAAGGTAAAAAGCACCTTTAGGGCGAAAGAACCTTAACTGGTCAGAGCTGAGCGAGCCACCTCCACTTTTAAGATAATACCAGCTCCAGCGGCTAGAATGGTCGGTGGCTTCGCGTCTTCCTACGAGGTAAAAAGCACCTCTACGTCAGAAGCTCCATCCCCCCTCCCATTCTGAGCGAGCCGCTTCTGCTTTTAAATTGTATCTAGTTCCGACGGCTAGCTCTTCGTGTCTAAGAACCTCCCGCACTAAAGGTAAAAAGCACCTTTTGTGCGAGAGAACCTTAGCCAGTCAGAGCTAAACGAGCCGTCTACACTTTTAATTTCAAAAGACAAAAACAGGTAGTTGCAAAATGAAGTTAGCCTTGTTATAATTTCATCATATGTGTTTCATCAATATAGTTGTGTATGCAGCTGAAGATGAAAAACTCTGTTTCGAAAATGATTCAGGGCGGAAGGAGATGAAAAGAATGAAAGCAGGAATTCACCCAGATTACAAGAAAGTTGTATTCATGGACACAAACACAGGCTTCAAATTCTTAAGCGGATCTACTAAAGGATCTAACGAAACTGTTGAGTGGGAAGATGGTAACACTTATCCATTACTAAAAGTTGAGATCAGTTCTGATTCTCACCCATTCTACACTGGACGTCAGAAGTTTGCTACTGCAGACGGACGCGTTGATCGCTTCAATAAGAAATACGGTCTTAAGTAATAAAAACATAAAACAGGCAAGTGTATGTATTCGCTTGTCTGTTTTTTTTGCGAAAATATTATACCTTTACCCTACTTTTAACTGAAAAGTAGATGAAAGGAGAGCTTCATGTACTTAATAAATCAAAATGGCTGGATTGAAGTGATTTGCGGTAGTATGTTTTCTGGCAAGTCAGAAGAGCTAATCCGCCGTGTGCGCCGTACGCAATTTGCAAAACAACATGCAATTGTATTTAAACCATGTATTGATAATCGATATAGTGAAGAAGATGTTGTATCACATAACGGATTAAAGGTAAAAGCAGTTCCTGTTTCAGCTTCAAAGGATATATTTGAACATATTACAGAAGAGCTGGATGTTATTGCAATCGATGAGGTGCAATTTTTTGATGGGGACATTGTGGAAGTGGTGCAAGTATTGGCAAATCGTGGCTATCGTGTCATTGTAGCTGGTTTAGACCAAGATTTCCGTGGTCTACCATTTGGACAAGTTCCTCAGCTGATGGCGATTGCTGAACATGTGACAAAACTACAAGCAGTATGTTCTGTATGTGGATCTCCAGCAAGTCGTACACAACGATTAATTGATGGAGAACCAGCGGCATTTGATGATCCAATTATTTTAGTTGGAGCTTCAGAATCGTATGAACCACGTTGTCGTCATTGTCATGCAGTACCTGCAAACAAAGATAAGTAAAACTCGCTGCGCAAGGCGGGTTTTTTTCAAAATAGAGAGAATGAGCGGTGTGAGCCGCTTACGCTTTTAAATATATCTAGTTCCGGTGGCTAGCTCTTCGCATCTAAGAACCTTCCGCCCGAAAGGTAAAAAGCACCTTTAGGTCGAAAGAACCTTAGTTGGTCAGAGCTGAAAGAGCCACCGCCACTTTTAAATATATTATCTAGCTCCAGCGGCTAGAATCTCCGGCCATTTCGCTCTCTCGCTCGAAGCAAAAAGCGCTTCAAGGTCGAGAGCTCTAATGGCCTGCGATTCTGAGCGAGCCGCTTGCGCTTTTAAATATATCTAGTTCTGGTGGCTAGCTCTTCGCATCTAAGAACCTTCCGCCCGAAAGGTAAAAAGCACCTTTAGGTCGAAAGAACCTTAGCTGGTCAGAGCTGAACAAGCCACCACCACTTTTAAATATAATTTGCGTTTTTTTGAGTAAGTACCATATACTATTTGTATTAGATACTAGGATGTAGAGGTGAATGATGTGTTAGATCGTTTGCAAGCTGTAGAAAATCGTTATGAGAAGTTAAATGAATTGTTAAGTGATCCAGCGATTATTAGTGATTCAAATAAGCTTCGTGAATATTCAAAGGAACAGTCTGATATACAGGAAACGGTAGAGGTGTATCGTGAGTATAAGGATGTTCGTGAGCAATTAAAAGATGCGAAAGCAATGTTAGAAGATAAGTTAGACGCAGAAATGCGTGAAATGGTAAAAGAAGAAGTTTCTGAGTTAGAATCACAAGATAAAACATTATCAGAGCGTCTGAAAATTTTACTTGTTCCAAAAGACCCTAATGATGATAAGAACGTTATCGTTGAGGTTCGTGGAGCTGCTGGTGGAGACGAGGCAGCTTTATTTGCTGGTGACTTATACCGTATGTATAGCCGTTACGCTGAGGTACAGGGCTGGAAAACGGAGATTATTGAGGCTAGCTATACAGAGTTAGGTGGATATAAAGAGATTATCTTTATGATTAATGGTAAAGGTGCTTTCGCGAAGCTGAAATTCGAGAATGGTGCTCACCGTGTACAACGTGTTCCTGAAACGGAATCTGGTGGACGTATTCATACATCTACAGCAACTGTAGCTGTATTACCAGAGGCAGAAGAAGTAGAAATTGATATTCACGAGAAAGATGTTCGTGTTGATACATTCGCTTCTAGTGGACCTGGTGGACAGAGCGTTAATACAACGATGTCAGCGGTGCGTTTAACGCATTTACCGACTGGTGTAGTTGTATCTTGTCAGGATGAGAAATCACAGATCAAGAATAAAGAAAAAGCGATGAAAGTATTACGCGCACGTGTTTATGATAAGTTTAGACAAGAAGCGCAAGCTGAGTATGATCAAAACCGTAAACAAGCTGTTGGTACGGGAGATCGTTCAGAGCGTATTCGTACGTATAACTTCCCGCAAAACCGTGTTACAGACCATCGAATCGGTTTAACGATTCAAAAGCTAGATCAAATCTTACAAGGTAAGTTAGATGATTTCATCAATGCCTTAGTGATGGAAGATCAGGCTCAAAAGATGGAGGCAGCTGAGTAATGCGTGTCTATGAAGCCCTGAAATGGGCTTCTTCTTTTTTACAGGAAAATGGACGAGATGAAAATGCGGGAGAAATTGTCCTTTGTCATGTATTAAAGGTGAACAGAACAGGATTACTTATGAATATGCGTGAAGAAATAACTGAGGAACAAGAGAAAAGCTTTACGGAGTTTATCCATAAGCATGTAGAAGGTATTCCTATTCAATATATGATTGGTTATGAAATGTTTTATGGACGGTCTTTCTTTGTGAATGAAGAAGTATTAATACCAAGGCCGGAAACAGAAGAGCTTATAGTGGGAGTATTAGAAAGAATCGAGCGCCATTTTGGTGATGAGAAACTACATGTAGCAGATATAGGTACAGGTAGTGGAGCGATTTCTATTACGCTTGCTTTAGAAAATAAAAATCTTCATGTGTATACAGTAGATATTGCACAAGAGTCGATTGAAGTTGCAAAAGAAAATGCAAAAGCTTTAGGTGCAGAAGTAACGTTCTATCACGGTGATTTATTGTCACCATTTCATAAAACGGGTCAAAAGCTAGATGTTGTTGTTTCAAATCCTCCATATATACCGGAAGAGGATTGGCGTGGTCTTTCTCCTGTTGTGAAAGAGCATGAGCCGAAGAGAGCACTTGTTGGTGGTGAAGACGGATTAGATTTCTATCGCCGTTTTATGGAAGAATTGCCGAATGTGTTGCAGAAGAAAGCGATTGTGGCGTTTGAAATTGGAGTAGGACAAGGTGAGGATGTAAAAAGATTGTTACAACAAGCTTTTCCACATGCTCATGTTGAGGTTGTTTTCGATATTAACGGAAAAGATCGTATGGTATTTGCAGAGATGGAGTAAGGTTCACACCTTACTCTATTTTTTTGTGGGAAAATTCATATAGATTTTGAATTTAATAGTTTAGAAAGATGAAAGTCTGTCCACACTGTTTGTAGAAGGGACGGTGGAGGAAATGAAAAAACAAGTTATTGCTTATCTTCTTATACTATTAATTGGTGCACAGTTACTTGTGCAGTTTGGATATATGAAAGCTGATGCGAAAGGGCCTTCAGTTATTCCGAAAGAGGCCGTTCGATTACGAATTTTAGCAAATAGTGATTCAGATAAAGACCAGGCATTGAAGCGTAAAGTGCGTGATGAAGTAAAAGCACAAATTGATGGATGGGTAGCGGATTTAACTTCATTTGAAGAGGCACGCAAAGTAATTCAAAGTCATATTCCAGAAATCGAGAAAACGGTGGAAAATACGTTAAAAAGAGAAGGAAGTAAAGATTCATTTCAAGTGAAATTTAGTAAGAATGTAAAGTTTCCTACAAAGGTATATGGGAATTTTATTTATCCGGCAGGGGAATATGAAGCAGTCTTAATTACAATTGGGGAAGGTGAAGGGGCAAACTGGTGGTGTGTATTATTTCCACCGATGTGTTTCTTAGATTTTTCGAGCGGGACAGCTGTAAGAAAAGAAGAGCACGTTGTGAAGGCGGAATCTCCTGAAGAGGAGCAGGTACAACTAGATGAGGAAGTAGTAGATACAGAAGAGAATAAAGTGGATAAGGTAAAAGAAACGAAAGTTGTAAAGCGGGAAGCAGTAAAAAAAGTAACAGCTTCTGAAAAGAAAGTAGTGAAAAATGAAACAAAAGTCGAAGAGCAGCCTGTAAGTAAAGAAGAAACAAAAAATGTGGAAAAAGTGGAGAAACCTGTGGAGAAAAAACAAGAAAAGCAAAATGAGTATGTAAAAGTAGAAGAGGAAGAAAAAAAGCCAGAAGTTAAATTGTTTATTGTAGAAGCTTTTACATCTTTATTCTCTAAATAGTACTATTAATAAATCCCTCCTCATATATAAAAATGAGGAGGGATTTATTATGAAGAAAGTGTATTTTGCTACGAAAGCAGATGTGGAAAGATTACATTCTTTTTTCGGACAAGCTAATAAAAAAGATGATAAAATAAATGAGTTGTACGCACAATTTATGATTTTGGAAGAGGCGGAAGAAATACGAGCTGTAATTGGTTATGAACAAAGTGGGGAAGATGTACTTATTCGTTCTTGTTTATTCACACCTCATGTGGATAAACAGACTTTCTTATATTTTTTTGAAATGTTTTTGCAGTATATGAAAGAAAAAAGTGTTCAACAATTGTACTTACTAACAAATCATCCACAATCTGTACCGATCTTTCAGTTCTTTGACTTTTTTACTATAGAAAAGGATGAGGTTCCAGAGGGAATTCAACAGCTAGAACATTTTTGTAAAAATATAAAAGAGCAGAATGCAATAATACTAAATTGTCAGCTATTCACAAAGTTATCCACGGATTAATTAGGTTTATCCACATTTTGTGGATAAACCTTGTTTGTCTTTTGGATAAATCTCATAGTAAACTAAAAATAGACAAGTATTTAAGGCTAGAAAAGGACGTGGAAAAAAATGCATACAAATATGTGGGTTGTGGATAATGTTGTGGAAAGAAAAAAATATTATCCACAGTTACAAGAAGCAGCAAAATTATTAAGAGAAAATGAGGCGGTTGCTTTCCCTACGGAAACAGTATATGGGTTAGGGGCAAACGCGATGGATGATGAAGCAATCGCGAAAATTTTCGAAGCGAAAGGAAGACCGAGTGATAATCCACTCATTGTCCACATAGGTACAAAATCTCAGTTAGATGGGATTGTGAAAGAAATTCCACCAGTTGCAGAGAAGTTAATGGCGCATTTTTGGCCAGGACCATTAACAATTATTTTGCCGAGAAAAGAAGGAATTTCAGAGAAGGTGACGGCAGGACTTAATACGGTTGGAGTAAGAATGCCTGATCATCCAATTGCACTTGCTCTTATTGAAGAGGCGAATGTACCTGTTGCGGCACCAAGTGCGAATCGTTCAGGGCGTCCAAGTCCAACATTAGCTTCTCACGTATATGAAGATTTGAATGGGAAGATTGCAGGTATTGTTGATGGTGGTGCAACTGGAGTAGGCGTTGAATCAACTGTAATTGATTGTACAAGCACGGTTCCAACAATATTACGTCCAGGTGGGATTACGAAAGAACAATTAGAAGCGGTGATAGGTACTGTTTCTTTAGATCCAGCTTTAAAGGATGAGAAGGAAAAACCGAAATCGCCTGGAATGAAATACACACATTATGCGCCGAAAGCACCACTTAGTATTGTTGAGGGCTCACGTGAGTTTATTCAGCATCTTGTGGATGAGAAGAAGAAAGAAGGATTTAAAGTAGGCGTATTAACGACAGAAGAGTACCAGTATGTATATAGTGCAGATGTTATATTATCTTGTGGTGTTAGAAGTGACTTAGCTAGCGTTGCGACTAAATTATATGATGTACTTAGAACATTTGATGCAAGTGAAGTGGATGTTATTTTTAGTGAGTCATTCCCTAATGAAGGAATAGGGAATGCAATTATGAATCGTTTAACAAAAGCGGCAGGACATCATATTATTATTGAATGATAAGGTAAGATTAGCAAACAGAATATTTCTCCTTGGATAAGCATATTGTGAAGTAGCACGTCCAAGGAGGGGCATGAATGACGTTTGAACAGCTAATACCTTTAATAATTATGGCATTCGCCTTAGGGATGGATGCGTTCTCGGTGAGTCTTGGTATGGGGATGATGCCCCTAAAGTTAAGACAAATCCTGTATATTGGTATGACGATAGGGATATTTCATATTATTATGCCGTTTATAGGAATGGTACTAGGTCGTTTTTTATCAGAGAAATATGGAGATATCGCACATTTTGCGGGTGCTATTTTATTAATCGGACTAGGGTTTTATATTGTATATTCGACCATTTTACAAAATGAAGAGACTAGAACTGCCCCTATTGGAATTAGTTTATTCGTATTTGCATTTGGCGTCAGTATAGATAGTTTCTCAGTAGGGCTTAGTCTTGGTATTTATGGGGCACAGACAATTATTACGATTTTACTGTTTGGATTTGTTAGCATGTTATTAGCGTGGATTGGTTTATTAATTGGGAGACATGCGAAAGATATGCTCGGTACATACGGTGAGATAGTAGGTGGTATCATTTTGGTTGGGTTTGGATTATATATCCTTTTTCCTATATAATTTTATGTAGGAGGGAATTATGAACAAGCTATTGGAATGGTATGTTAAATTTTTAACCTTCTTTCCTCGATGGCTAAGAAGACTTATAATTTGGGGTATTATTTTGCAAATTTCGATGTTAGGTTGGATTAAGTTAATTCGTGAATGGTGAGATAGTTCCTTTCTGTGAATATTTTGTTTGTACTATATTTATTACGCTAAAAATTACAGATATAGAAAGGATGAGATGAATGACGAGATTGAAGCAAGTTTTTGGTATTATTATTAGTTTTTTTGTTTTTTGGTTTAGTATGCTCGGTGTACAAATGTTTGCTGAGTTTTTAGATATTGAGTCATTGAAATTTGTTGCGGGAAAGACTGAGGCGGCGCGTGCCTTTTACTCTCCGTACCCGTTTTTAATTGTTTTTCTTATTACATTGCTTTCCCTATACTTCTTCGTAATTAAGCTAGGGAAGCCGAAAAAAGAGAAAATGCCTACTTTAGAGGAAAAGAAGGAAGAATTACAATGATAAAATCCCCTGCTAAAAAGCAGGGGATTTTATATTTGAGTGATGGGAGGAATCTAGCCCCATTGCTTTTAAATATATCTAGCTCCAGTGGCTAGAATCTCCGGTCATTTCGCTCTCTCGCATGAAGCAAAAAGCGCTTCAAGGTCGAGAGCTCCAATGCCCTGCGATTCTGAGCGAGCCACTTCCACTTTTAAACTGGCCTAACCAATTCAAATTGTTCTCCTAATTTTGCATAGTTGTGTCCTGCTAGGCGGCTTATTGGTTTGAGTCCTTCGGCGTGAATGCGCCCTTTTTCATATAGATGTTCGGCAATGTGGAAACGAACGACGCGTCCAATTAGTAGATCACAAGCTGGTGAGTCTTCCGTTCCACCAAGTGGAATTGCACGTTCTAATACGCATTCCATTCGAATATTTGCTTCTTTTACACCTGGAACGGAGATGACTTCACTTTCAATTGGTGTTAGTTTTGCTAGTTCAATTTCACTTTCATTTGGCGGGAGGTTAGCTGCTGTTTCGTTAATTGCTGCTACATATGATTCGTCAGAAATATGTACGACAAATTCTCCTTTTTCAATTGCGTTTCGGGAAGTGTCCTTTCTTTCTCCTGCTTTTCGTTGTACAGATACTGAGATAAGTGGTGGATTAGCAGCGACAATATTGAAATAACTATATGGTGCTCCGTTTAGTACACCTTCTTTTGTTACAGAAGTAACGAATGCGACAGGACGAGGGATGATACTTCCAGTAAGTAATTTGTAATTATCTTTTTCAGTTTGTTCATTTGGATTAATGGATAACATGCTTGTAATCCCCTTTCTAAATATGAATACTTATTGTTTGTTTACAAGATAACGATGAGAAAATCCTGCTGGAAATAATATTTTGTTTCATAAAAAGAACTTACTTCAATTGTAATGAAGTAAGTTCTTTTTCAAGAATCTCAAATTTGAGATAAAAATTAAAGTAAAACGTATGCGCCAGGTCCGATTAAAGCTACACCAACAGCAACAGCGATTAACATTAAGTTATATTCATATCCGTTTTGTGTTACCCAGTAACCATTTTTTCCGTGAACAGTGAAGATAGCCATTAACATTGTTCCAACGATAAATAATGAACCAACTACAATGAAAATACCTGATGCGAATAAGAAACCACCTAGTAATTCAGTTGCGCCAGCCATAAATGCCATAAATACACCAGGACGTAAACCGATTGACTCCATCCAGCCACCTGTTCCTTTTAAACCGTAACCGCCGAACCAACCAAATAATTTTTGAGCGCCATGACCCATGAATGTAATTCCTATAATAAGACGAATAATAAGTAGACCGAAATCCATCATTTTTAAAAACCTCCTAAAAGTTATTAACTTACCTTATGTAAGTAATAATAAAATAGTTACTTACTATAGTCAAGTAGATTTTGAAAAAAGTTTGAATTAAATTTTACAAATTAACAACAAAAAATAAAATGTAGTAAAGACCTCTAGACAAGTTGGGCGAAAAAAGAGAAAATATAAATAGAAGTTAACTTCTAATTGTTATTCAGACAATCAGAATTGACTGGAATTTTGTGAAGCGCTACAATAAGAGTCTATTAGTAATGACGTAATTTATTTCGAAAGCGTTTTTACAGTATAATATTCGAAGTATGAAGTCTTACATGTATCCCGAGCTTTACTAGGGATTGCCCTATAAACTTTTAGGTAAATTATAAGGAGGACTATCCTATGTTTAAAAAATTATTCGGTCTTGGTTCAAAAACAAATGAAGAAACAATCGTAGCTCCATTAACTGGAGCAGTGAAAAATATTGAAGAAGTACCAGATCCAGTATTTGCTGGTCGTATGATGGGTGACGGTGTTGCAATTGATCCTACTGAAGGTGTAGTTGTATCTCCAGTTGATGGTGAAATCGTACAATTATTCCACACAAAACATGCTATCGGAATTAAAGCGAAAAACGGTACAGAAATTTTAATCCACGTTGGATTAGAAACTGTAAAAATGGAAGGCGAAGGTTTCGAAGCTCACGTTTCTGAAGGCCAAGCTGTAAAAGCTGGAGATAAATTAATCTCATTCGACTTAGAATTAATCCGTGAAAAAGCGAAAAGCACAATTACTCCAATTGTTATTACAAACACAGATGCAGCTGAGTCTATTAAGACAACTGTAGGCGTAGCAGCTACAAAAGGTTCAACAGAAGTAATGAAAGTTACAATGAAATAATTGCAATATAAGAGGAATCCGTTTCGTATGAAATGGATTCCTTATTTTTGTTGCGTGTTCAGTATGTATGTTAAAATACTCTAGGCACTTGGAAATAGGGTTTCACATATATGTGGATAAGGCGCATTTTTCTTAGAAAAAATATAAGAGAAATGCGCCTTTTGTATATTCACATTTCTTTTGTTCTATTCTAATGTAAGTTATGATGAATGATAAGAAATCGAATATAGGGGTGGGTTTGAATGAAACGAGTGTTATTTGTTTGTACTGGCAATACATGTCGTAGTCCAATGGCTGAGGCGTTGCTTCGTCATCACGGAGGAGATAAGTTTGAAGTGCAATCTGCTGGTGTTTTCGCCTATCCTGGGAGCGATGCATCGGTACATGCGAAGGAAGCTTTAGCTGAAAAAGGAATTTCAATTGATCATGCGGCGCAGCAAGTAAATGAAACTTTGCTTGATTGGGCTGATATTGTCGTAACGATGACAGAAAACCATAAGCAAATTGTACTTGGGCATTATCCGAGCGTTGAAAAGAAATTAAATACGTTATATGGATTAACTGAAGGTATAGGCAAGGACATTTCAGATCCATTTGGAGGCTCGCTTTCTATTTATAAAGAAACGTTAGATGAGATGGAAAAACTTGTACAAACTTTACTGAAAAAACATTCAGTAGGTTGATGTTTCGTGTATAATACGATATTGGAGATCACTTCTTCCTATATGAGGTAGCGAGTGTGAAATGAAGATAATTGATTGAAACTTTGGAGGGGTAAAAATGAAAGTAGTAATAGCATCTGATCACGGCGGTATGAATATCCGCAAAGAACTTGTAAGTTTATTAGAAGAGTTAAATATTGAATATATTGATTTAGGTTGTGAATGTGAAGCTGGTTCTGTTGATTACCCTGACTTTGCGTTTCCAGCAGCTGAAATGGTAGCGAATGGTGAAGTAGATCGTGGTATTTTAGTTTGTGGGACAGGCATTGGTATGTCAATCGCAGCAAACAAAGTAAATGGTATCCGTTGTGCGTTAGTTCATGATACTTTCAGCGCGAAAGCGACGAGAGAGCATAATGACACTAACATGCTAGCAATGGGAGAGCGTGTAATTGGTGCTGGTCTAGCGCGTGATATCGCGAAAATCTGGTTAACAACTGATTATGAAGGTGGTCGTCACGAAAACCGCGTAGGAAAAATTAAAACATACGAAACAAAGTAATAGATTCTAACTATCAGTAGTGTGAAATATAATTTGGTGAACCAACCTGTGAAAGGAAGAGGCGTAATGACAGAAATCGTAAAGGTAAGAGAACAGCTACAAATGTCGCTTTCTGATTTCCAAGAACAAGCTTCATTACAAAGCGGTCAAGTTTTTGTAGTGGGTTGTAGCACGAGCGAAGTGCTAGGCGAAAGAATTGGAACATCAGGAACGATGGAAGTAGCAGAGGCGATTTTCTCTGAGTTAAAACAATTTCAAGAGCAAACAGGTATTGAATTAGCGTTTCAATGTTGTGAGCATTTAAACCGTGCTTTAGTAGTTGAGAGAGAAGTAGCGATAAAATATCAATTTGAAATTGTAACAGTTACGCCTGTTAGATCAGCAGGTGGTGCATTGGGGACATACGCGTATCACAATTTGAAAGATCCGGTAGTAGTTGAGTTTATTAAAGCTGATGCAGGAATGGATATTGGTGATACATTTATCGGTATGCATTTAAAGCATGTAGCTGTTCCGGTTCGTACAAGTGTGAAGGAAATTGGAAGTGCGCATGTAACGATGGCCAAAACACGTGGAAAACTAATTGGTGGAGCACGTGCTGTCTATGCGGCAGTGGAAGAGACTACCACTTGCCGTTAAATATGAGAAATTAGGAAGTCATATAGTACCTGTTTATCATAAGGTAAAAGGTATGTTGTCTGACTTTATAATAGAAGAAAGAAAAGACCGATTTTCGGTCTTTTTTTTCTTTTATGATATAGAAAGTCATGTTAGAATGTAGTTGAAAACATGAAGGTTCGAAAGAATTACAACCTGAATTTTCGTTTTTTCTGAATAAATAAGAAAAAACTGTTGGGAATCGATGTAATTCGTTCAGAAAAGGGGGATTTTGGTGGATCATTTAAAACGTCAAGATGAAAAGGTATTTGCTGCAATTGAGGCAGAACTAGGAAGACAGCGTTCAAAGATTGAGTTAATTGCTTCGGAAAACTTCGTAAGTGAAGCAGTAATGGAGGCACAAGGTTCTGTTTTAACGAATAAGTATGCTGAAGGATATCCTGGAAAACGTTACTATGGTGGCTGTGAACACGTAGACGTAGTAGAAGATATCGCACGTGATCGCGTGAAAGAAATTTTCGGCGCAGAGCACGTAAATGTTCAACCACACTCTGGTGCACAAGCGAACATGGCAGTATACTTCACGATTTTAGAGCAAGGCGATACAGTACTTGGTATGAACTTATCTCATGGTGGTCACTTAACACACGGAAGCCCTGTTAACTTCAGTGGAGTACAATATAATTTCGTAGAATATGGCGTGGATGCTGACTCTCACCGTATTAATTACGATGATGTATTAGCAAAAGCGAAAGAACATAAACCAAAATTAATCGTTGCAGGTGCAAGTGCATACCCTCGTGTTATCGATTTCAAGCGATTCCGTGAGATTGCAGATGAAGTGGGCGCTTATTTAATGGTTGATATGGCACATATCGCAGGTTTAGTAGCTGCTGGTTTACATCCAAATCCAGTACCACATGCACATTTCGTTACAACGACAACACATAAAACGTTACGTGGTCCACGTGGTGGTATGATTTTATGTGAAGAGCAATTTGCAAAACAAATTGATAAATCAATCTTCCCTGGTATTCAAGGTGGTCCACTTATGCACGTAATCGCTGCAAAAGCTGTTGCATTTGGTGAAGCACTTCAAGATGATTTCAAAACATATGCACAAAATATCATTAACAATGCGAACCGCTTAGCTGAAGGTCTTCAAAAAGAAGGACTTACACTTGTTTCTGGCGGAACAGACAATCACTTAATCTTGATTGATGTTCGTAACTTAGAAATCACAGGTAAAGTAGCAGAGCACGTATTAGATGAAGTTGGTATTACAGTGAACAAAAATACAATTCCATTTGAAACAGCAAGCCCATTTGTAACAAGTGGTGTACGTATCGGTACAGCAGCTGTAACATCTCGTGGTTTCGGTTTAGAAGAAATGGATGAAATTGCGTCACTTATTGCTTATACATTAAAAAATCATGAAAATGAAGCTGCGTTAGAAGAAGTACGTAAGCGTGTAGAAGCGTTAACTAGCAAATTCCCAATGTATCCAAATCTATAATAGATTGAAGAAGACTGCCGAGACTTAATTGTTTTGGCGGTCTTTTTTTTGGACATATATTATTTTTAAAGTATGTATACAAATGATGAATAAATTTTGGCGATATAATGAAGGATACAGCTCCCATAATTGGTAAAGATACTAGATAGATTCATTGTAAAATCATGATTTTGCCAAATTTGCCCTTGAATATTAGTAGCGTTTTCTTTACAATCGTAAATAGTGTAAAAAAGCGTGCAAACGCATGAATATCATCTAAAGGAGAGATTCACATGGGAAAACTGTATGTATTTGATCACCCGTTAATTCAACATAAGATTACATATATTCGCGATAAGAATACAGGTACGAAAGATTTTCGTGAATTAGTGGACGAAGTAGCAAGCTTAATGGCTTTCGAAATTACTCGCGACCTTCCACTTAAGGACATTGAAATTGAAACACCTGTAAGCAAAGCGACAACAAAAGTGATCGCTGGTAAAAAACTTGGTTTAATTCCGATTTTACGTGCAGGTTTAGGAATGGTTGATGGAATTCTGAAATTAATTCCAGCAGCAAAAGTAGGACACGTTGGTTTATACCGTGACCCTAAAACATTGCAACCGGTAGAATACTATGTGAAACTTCCAACGGATGTAGAAGAGCGTGACTTTATCGTACTAGATCCGATGCTAGCAACAGGTGGTTCTGCGGCTGAAGCAATTAACTCTCTGAAAAAGCGCGGTGCGAAACAAATTAAATTAATGTGTATCGTTGCAGCTCCAGAAGGGGTAAAAGTAGTACAAGAAGAACATCCTGATGTTGATATTTATGTAGCAGCATTAGATGAGAAATTAAATGACCACGGATATGTAGTACCAGGTCTTGGTGATGCTGGTGACCGTTTATTCGGAACGAAGTAAGACAACTGACGAGCAGGGGAGATTCCCCAGCTCGTCTTTTTTGCTGTAAGCAAGTAGGGGAGGGGGAGAGGATAAATATACATCGTATATACAACATAAGTTGCATACACCTCACATATAATATAGAAGTCTTACGTCTGAGGAACACTATATTATGGAAGAAAAGCGTTATATCTCGAAAATATAATAGTGACAAACTTGTGAACATTTCCTTCTATTATAAAGAGAAAACTGTTAGAAATTGCATATATGTAACCAGTATTTAGAAGGGGAACGTTTTCATTTTTGGGAGGAAATGCCTAATACTCAAATTTTTAGATTTTTTACGATTTCTCGTTGACACTGTTAATACCCTATTGTATGCTAACAACGGGGATAGATGGTAGGGCTTTCAGTGACAAAATTACATCTATTCCGTGACGAAAATGTAAACTTTTTGTTTTGTATAGGATTTATGCAAAAAAATGAGTTATTATTAACACATCGTGAATGAGGGTTACATATTGGAGGGATGAATCCTTGCAAAAAAACGATCGCAGCCATATAAAAGCTTATGCTTTAATGTCAGGTATTCTTGCTCAATTAGTCGGTTCTATTCTTGTTGGAATCTTTGGTGGGCAGTGGATTGATAATAAGGTTGGAACGTTTCCGTTGTTTCTTATTATAGGGTTATTACTCGGACTAGGAACAGGGGTATACGCAATGATTCGACTCATTCGACATTACTATTCGGGAGAGCAATGATGATAGACGTACATGGACTTGTCCAAAGACAAAAGAAATATATGTACTACTTGCTTGCGCTTCTAGTGCTAGGATGGGGATTTACCTCTTACAAGGATGTATTTCTTGGACTGATTATCGGGACGATTTTCAGTTTTCTTAGTTTGCGCATCATTGCACGTAGAACAGACAAGCTGCTAGATCGCGTAACAAATGGAGAAAACGTGAAGTTCAAGGCAACAGCGGTAAGTACATATTCAAGATTCGCCACGATTGGGTTATTAATTTTATTTGCAGCCAAATATCAAGAGTTAATCGCGATGTGGGGCCTAGGTGTAGGATTGCTGACAGGATACCTTGTCATGATCATAGATTTTCTTTATTTAGAGTATAAGAGCAGGGAAGAGAGGTGAATTACTAGTGGAACACGGTAAATTAGTTGAATTTCTAGGTTTAACGTTCGATTTGTCATCAGTTATGATGGTTACTGTAGCAGCAGTTATTGTTTTCTTAATCGCTGTTATCGGAACTCGCAGCTTAGCTCTTCGCCCAACCGGGATGCAAAACTTCATGGAATGGGTGTTTGACTTCGTGAAAGGGATTATCAATAGTACGATGGACTGGAAAACAGGTGGACGTTTCTTAACGCTTGGCGTTACGCTTATCATGTTTATCATCGTATCGAACTTCCTTGGTTTACCATTCATGTATTCAGCAACTGAAGCTGGCGAACATATTGCATGGTGGAGATCACCAACGTCTGATCCAGCAGTTACATTAACATTAGCCGTGATGGTAGTTACCCTCACCCATTATTATGGAATTAAGATGAAGGGTACGAAAGAGTACGTAAAAGGTTATTTCCAACCTATGAAATTCTTATTCCCATTAAAGGTTATTGAGGAGTTTGCTAACACATTAACGTTAGGTCTTCGTTTATTTGGTAACATTTATGCAGGTGAGATCTTATTAGGATTACTTGCTAAGTTGGGCGGAGCATCAGTCCTTGGGGCATTAGGTGCGCTTGTACCAATGTTAGCATGGATGGGATTCAGTGTATTCGTTGGATCAATCCAAGCATTTATTTTCGTTATGTTAACGATGGTTTATATGGCTCATAAAGTAAGCCATGACCATTAATATAATTTAAGTAAGAAAAAATTTATTTTTTTATAATACAAAGGAGGACAAATTAAATGAGTTTAGGTGTAATCGCAGCTGCAATTGCAATTGGTTTATCAGCATTAGGTGCAGGTATTGGTAACGGTCTTATCGTATCACGTACAATCGAAGGTGTTGCTCGTCAACCAGAATTAAAAGGCGCACTTCAAACAATTATGTTCATCGGGGTTGCTTTAGTTGAGGCACTTCCAATCATCGGTGTAGTTATTGCATTCATCGTAATGAACAAATAAGGGAGACTCCCCTTACATAGATGGCGAAGAGTGTTTTTCCGAACTTTCTTCGCCATTGCTTTATGAATGAAACGTATGTCTTTTTTTTTCATATGATCAATTTAGATATTTTGAAGGGAGTGAATCCTTGTGCCAACTTTATTATTAGGTGCTGCCATTCCATTTGGAACGATTGCTTATACATTGTTCATTTTCTTACTTCTATTAGTAATGCTACGCAAATTTGCGTGGGGTCCTTTAATGGGAATTATGAAAGAACGTGAAGAGCATGTTACTAATGAAATCGACGCTGCAGAAAGAAGTAATGCTGAGGCGAAGAAATTAGTAGAAGAACAACGTGAAATGTTAAAACAATCACGTGTTGAAGCACAAGAGTTAATCGAAAGAGCGAAAAAGCAAGCTGTAGATCAAAAAGATGTTATTGTTGCTGCTGCGAAAGAAGAAGCAGAATCAATTAAAGCATCTGCTGTACAAGAAATTCAACGCGAAAAAGAGCAAGCAATTGCTGCTTTACAAGAACAAGTTGCTTCTTTATCTGTTCAAATTGCTTCTAAAGTAATTGAAAAAGAGTTAAAAGAAGAAGATCAAGTGAAGTTAATTCGCGATTATATTAAAGAAGTAGGAGAAGCGCGATGAGCAATGGGATTGTAGCAAAACGTTATGCTGTCGCTCTTTTTAAAATTGCTAAAGAAAAACACGTATTAGAAATGTTTGAAGAGGAATTACGCCTTGTACAAAACGTTTATGTAAAGAACGGAGAACTACATAGCTTTTTAACGCAACCGAACATTTCAAAGGAACAAAAGAAAACGTTTCTTGCAAACGTATTCGGATCTGTTTCTGAATCTATTTTAAATACGTTATATATTTTAATTGATAACAAACGCATTGATATCTTACCTGAAATTGCAGATGAATATGTTGTTCTTGCTAATGAAGAACGTAACGTAGCGGACGCAACTGTATATTCTACTCGTCTTCTATCAGAAGAAGAGAAGCTTAACATTGCAGAAGCATTTGCGAAGAGAACAGGAAAAGATGCAATTCGCGTGAAAAATGTTGTAGATGAAGATTTACTAGGCGGCATTAAAGTACGTATTGGAAATCGCATTTATGATGGAAGTTTACAAGGAAAATTAGCACGTATTCAGCGTGAATTAATGAAGAATAGATAGGGGTGAAGCACATGAGCATCAGAGCTGAAGAAATTAGCGCACTGATAAAGCAACAAATCGAGAACTATCAGTCTGAAATCGAAGTTAGTGATGTTGGTACAGTTATCCAAGTTGGTGACGGTATCGCGCGTGCTCATGGTCTTGATAACGTTATGGCTGGTGAACTTGTAGAGTTCTCTAACGGCGTTATGGGACTAGCACAAAACTTAGAGGAAAACAACGTAGGTATTATCATTTTAGGACCTTACACAGAAATTCGTGAAGGTGACGAAGTTCGTCGTACTGGTCGCATCATGCAAGTACCGGTAGGAAAAGAACTAATTGGTCGTGTTGTAAACCCATTAGGTCAACCAGTTGATGGTTTAGGCCCAATCAATACAACAAACACTCGTCCAATTGAAAGTCCAGCACCAGGTGTAATGGATCGTAAATCTGTTCATGAGCCACTTCAAACAGGTATTAAAGCGATCGATGCTCTTGTACCAATTGGCCGTGGTCAACGTGAGTTAATCATCGGTGACCGTCAAACTGGTAAAACAGCGGTTGCACTTGATACAATCATTAACCAAAAAGATGAAGATATGATTTGTATCTATGTAGCAATTGGACAAAAAGAATCAACTGTACGTAACGTAGTAGAAACACTACGTAAGCACGGTGCATTAGAGTACACAATCGTTGTAACTGCATCTGCTTCTCAACCAGCTCCATTATTATACCTAGCTCCTTACGCTGGTGTAACAATGGGTGAAGAGTTCATGTACAATGGTAAACACGTATTAGTAGTATATGATGACTTATCAAAACAAGCAGCGGCTTACCGTGAGCTGTCATTACTATTACGTCGTCCTCCAGGTCGTGAAGCTTACCCAGGGGATGTATTCTACTTACATTCTCGCTTATTAGAGCGTGCAGCAAAATTAAGTGATGCAAAAGGCGGCGGTTCTTTAACTGCACTACCTTTCATCGAAACACAAGCAGGGGACGTATCAGCATACATCCCAACAAACGTAATTTCTATTACGGATGGACAAATCTTCTTACAATCTGACCTATTCTTCTCTGGCGTACGTCCAGCGATCGATGCGGGTACTTCTGTATCTCGTGTAGGTGGATCTGCTCAGATTAAAGCAATGAGTAAAGTATCAGGTACACTTCGTCTTGACCTTGCATCTTACCGTGAGTTAGAAGCGTTCGCTCAGTTCGGTTCTGACCTTGATAAAGCAACTCAAGCGAAATTAAACCGTGGTGCTCGTACTGTTGAGGTATTAAAACAAGGATTACACAAACCATTACGTGTAGAGAAACAAGTTATCATTCTTTACGCTTTAACACGTGGATTCCTAGATGATATCCCAGTAGTAGATATCACTCGTTTTGAAGAAGAATTCCATGCTTGGTTAGATTCTAATGCGACTGACTTATTAGAAGAAATCCGCACAACTAAGAAACTTGCGGATGACGACAAATTTGCAGCAGCAATCAATGGATTTAAAAAAGTATTCGTAGCTTCTGAATAATAATAAAAAGTGAAGCCGACTGTTCAGCCCCATCGGCTAAGGTTCTTTCTCACAGAAGGTGCTTTTTACCTTCTTGTGGGGAAGGTTCTTAGACGAAAGGGGCTAGGAGGCGGAACTAGATTAATAAAAGCGGAAGCGGCTCGTTCTGAATGTGAGGGGGATGGAGCTTCTGACGAAGAGGCGGTGTTTGCCTCGTAGGAAGAAGTGAAGCCACCGAGCATTCAAGCCGCTGGAGCTAGATAGTATATATAAAAGGCATCTCGGGCTCTGAGATTGCTAAAGGTCATGTAAAGGAAAAGAGTAGGTGCACCTATTCTTTTCCTTCAATCATGAGCAAGAATATCTTGCAACGTAGATTAGGAAGAGGATTCTTACTAATCGTGCCAACTTCCGGAAAAAAGGTGGTGAAAACCTGTGGCATCTTTACGCGATATAAAAGCGAAGATTAACTCGACAAAGAAAACGAGTCAAATTACGAAAGCGATGGAGATGGTATCTGCATCTAAGTTAAACCGTGCAGAGCAAAATGCTAAATCTTTCGTTCCGTATATGGAAAAGATTCAAGAAGTAGTAGCGAGCATTGCGCAAGGAAGCAAAGGGATTAATCATCCAATGCTAAATGCGCGTCCTGTAAAGCGTACAGGATACATCGTTATTACGTCTGATCGCGGACTAGCAGGTGGTTATAACAGTAACGTATTACGTACAGTAAGTAACGTAATTCGTGAACGTCATAATATGGATTCAAACCAATATTCTATTATTGTGCTTGGACGACTAGGACGTGATTATTTAAAACGTCGCGGCTTTAACATTATTGATGAAGTAGTTGGATTATCTGACCACCCATCATTTACTGATATTAAAGACCTTGCTTCTCGAGCAATTGCGATGTTTGCAGATGGTGCTTATGATGAGCTGTACATTTACTACAACCATTACGTAAGTAAAATTTCACAAGAGGTAACGGAAAATAAAATTTTACCGCTTACTGATGTGGCGTCTGACAAACCGACGACAGCTTATGAATTCGAACCTTCTGAAGAAGAAATTTTAAAAGTACTATTGCCACAATACGCAGAAAGCTTAGTGTACGGTGCATTACTAGACGGTAAAGCAAGTGAACACGCAGCGCGTATGACAGCAATGAAGAGTGCTACAGACAACGCAATGGAAGTTATCGATTCACTTACACTTTCATTCAACCGTGCGCGTCAGGCAGCGATTACGCAAGAAATTACGGAAATCGTTGGTGGAGCAGCAGCGTTAGAATAGTATTAAAAAGCGGAAGCGGCTCTGTCAAAAGAGTCGCGTAAGCTATAAACCAATAAAAAATTAAAAGCTAGCTGCTCGTAGAAAGTTGGCTAATTAAAAGAAAGCTAGGAGGGAACCCGATGAATAAAGGGCGCGTTACGCAAATCATGGGTCCGGTTGTAGACGTTAAGTTTGATGGCGGAAAGCTACCAGAAATCTACAACGCCCTTACGGTAAAACAAAGCAACGAAAACGGAAGTATTAACTTAACATTTGAAGTTGCACTTCATTTAGGTGATGATACAGTTCGTACAGTTGCAATGTCTTCCACAGATGGACTTGTTCGTGGCACAGAAGTAGAAGATACTGGTAAACCAATCTCTGTACCAGTTGGTGATGTAACACTTGGTCGCGTATTTAACGTATTAGGTGATGCAATTGACTTAGATGGTGAGGTTCCTGCAGATGTACATCGTGATCCAATTCACCGTCAAGCACCTGCATTCGAAGAATTATCTACTAAAGTAGAAATTCTTGAAACTGGTATTAAAGTAGTAGACTTACTTGCTCCTTACATTAAGGGTGGTAAGATCGGCCTATTCGGTGGTGCCGGCGTAGGTAAAACAGTATTAATTCAGGAATTAATTAACAACATCGCACAAGAGCACGGTGGTATCTCTGTATTCGCTGGTGTAGGTGAGCGTACTCGTGAGGGTAATGACTTATACCACGAAATGAGCGATTCTGGCGTAATCAAGAAAACTGCGATGGTATTCGGACAAATGAACGAGCCACCTGGAGCACGTCAACGTGTTGCATTAACAGGCTTAACAATGGCTGAGCATTTCCGTGATGAGCAAGGACAAGACGTACTTCTGTTCATCGATAACATCTTCCGTTTCACGCAAGCGGGTTCTGAAGTATCTGCCCTTCTTGGTCGTATGCCATCTGCGGTAGGTTACCAACCAACACTTGCAACAGAAATGGGTCAATTACAAGAGCGTATTACATCTACAAATAAAGGGTCTATCACGTCTATCCAAGCGGTATATGTACCAGCCGATGACTATACTGACCCAGCACCAGCTACAACGTTCGCTCACTTAGATGCAACAACAAACTTAGAGCGTCGTTTAACGCAAATGGGTATTTACCCAGCCGTAGATCCATTAGCATCTACATCTCGTGCACTTTCTCCAGAAATCGTAGGAGAAGAACATTATGAAGTAGCTCGTCAAGTACAGCAAACTTTACAACGTTATAAAGAGCTTCAAGATATCATCGCTATCTTAGGTATGGATGAGTTATCTGAAGAAGATAAGTTAGTTGTACATCGTGCTCGTCGTATTCAATTCTTCTTATCTCAAAACTTCCACGTAGCTGAGCAGTTTACAGGTCAAAAAGGTTCTTACGTACCTGTAAAGAATACAGTTAGTGGTTTCAAAGAAATTCTAGAAGGAAAATATGATGACCTTCCAGAAGATGCATTCCGCTTAGTAGGTGGCATTGAAGAAGTTATTGAAAACGCGAAGAAAATGATGGCGTAAGGCCTTAGGAGGGACGAAGTATGAAGACATTTCCAGTCAGTATTGTAACTCCTGATGGACCGGTTTACGAAAAAGAGGTAGAAATGGTAAGTGTAAAAGCAGAGAGTGGGGAAATGGGGATCTTACCAGGCCACATTCCAACTGTTGCACCATTAAAAATTAGTGCAGTTCGTCTGAAAAATGGTGGACACACTGATTATGTAGCAGTAAGCGGTGGCTTTATCGAAGTTCGTCCAGATAAAGTGACTG
Organism: Bacillus sp. TE8-1; assembly: GCF_008368855.1. Taxonomy (NCBI): domain Bacteria; kingdom Bacillati; phylum Bacillota; class Bacilli; order Caryophanales; family Bacillaceae; genus Bacillus; species Bacillus sp. TE8-1. The sequence continues at coordinate 205,300 of NZ_QPET01000003.1, forward strand.
TATTATCATCATCTGCTGAAGAAGCAAACCATATCGATATCCATCGCGCAAATGAAGCGAAGCGTCGCGCTGAGCAACGTCTGCAAGATAAACAAGCACATGTTGACTTTAAACGTGCAGAAATGGCATTACAACGTGCTGTGAACCGTTTGAACGTTTCCGATATGAAGTAAAAAAATCCGTAAGGGCTTTGCCTTTACGGATTTTTTTTTGTGTATTTTATGGATAATTTTACAAAACTGGTATAATTATATTGATGCTTGTATAAGTAGAAGTGTACAACAATTTATATTTCATAAAGGGGATGGATCAATGATTGGTGAAATGAAGCGAGAAGCATTGTACTCTTTAAAGGGAAAATGGGGACTAGGTGTTGGATCAACAATTTTATATTTTATTTTAAGTTATGTTGTTTCGCTGGCTGCAATGCTTATACTATTAATTCCAGGAATTATTATATTTCTCTCAGTTGTAAGCTTAACTGGATCATTTGAAGAGGAAACGATGTCAATTGGAGCAGGGATTACCTTTGGAATTTTTTATTGCATTATGATAATTTTGAGTAACGCATCGTATGGGATTACGTCATATGGTTATACAAATGTATTTTTACAGATTAGTAAACGAGAAGATGCTAAAGTAGATTACTTATTCGAAGGATTTCGTGGCTTTAAAAGAATGATGAAAACAATGTGGGCAATGCTTGCGATTTTGTTATATACAGGTACATGGATTCCGATGCTGTTAATAGGCTTATTTGCATTGTTAGGTGAAGAAGGGAATACGTCATTTGCAATAGCTTTCTTCGTACTATTAGCAATTTCAATTGTTGGTATGATTGTGATGTATTTTTCTTATGCACTGACGTACTATGTGATGATTGAAAATCCAGAATATAGTGTTTCGCAGGCGATGAAGGAAAGTAAGAATCTTATGAAGGGTCATAAGTTAGATTTGTTTCTTTTATGGCTGAGCTTCATAGGATGGGCTATTTTAGCGCTGCTTACTTTTGGAATAGGATTTCTTTGGCTTAGTCCGTATATGAGTACGACGACAGCACACTTTTATCGCTACATTTCAAAAGGTGAATTTCAATAGGAACATGCTATACTAATAGAATTATTGTGTATAGGAGGCGAGGCTACGCATGATTAGTGATTTAAAAGGAGAAGCACTAGATTCATTAGAAGGGAAATGGGGATTAGCTGTTGGAGCTACACTACTCATTTCAATTCTTATCACGGCTTTTAGTTTTAGTGTTGATTGGGGATTTTCTTTAATTTTCGGTTGGCAAAAAACAAATGGTTCACTTTCAACGAATATTCTTTCATTTTTTGTTACTGGACCGTTAACTTTAGGTGGATATTACCTTGGTTTAAATATCCTTCGTGAAAAGCAAGCTAGTATTGGTAATGTATTCATTTGGTTTTCAGAGGGAAAGAGATTTCTAAAATCATTTTTATTATATTTATTAGTAAATCTTTATCTTTTCTTATGGACGTTATTGTTCATTATTCCAGGTATTATTAAATCATTTTCTTATGCGATGACGTACTTTATTATAAACGATCATCCTGAGTATTCACTGAACCAAGCTATTACAGAAAGTCGTCGTATGATGGATGGACATAAGATGGAGTATTTCATTTTATGTTTAAGTTTTATTGGCTGGTTTATATTAAGTTGTATTACGTTAGGGATTGGATTCTTATGGTTAATTCCATATTTCTATACGACATCTGCAGCTTTTTACGAAGAGATTGCAGAAGAATATTATGAGAAAAAAATTTAGCACTATAAAACCCCCAGTATGAATTATTTGTTCATACTGGGGGTTTTTTGTAGAAACTTTATAAATTGATTACTAGTAAGTGGTTTACTGAAATAGTAACCTTGCATATATTTACAGTTATGTTTTTGCAGAAACTTAAGTTGTTTTTCGGTTTCAATTCCTTCGGCAACGACTGAAAGATTTAAAGTATTCGCGAGGGAAAGAATTGTAGAAACGATGGCTCGTTCTTCAGGACGATGATCAGCTAATTGTGTAAATTCTCTCGGTACTTTTAATGTGTCGATTGGAAAAATTGATAAATAAGCAAGAGAAGAGTACCCAGTACCGAAGTCATCAATGGAAGTTTGGATACCGTACTCTTTTAATTGCTTCAGTCTCAATAACGTTTCTTTCTCGTCAATCATTGCAATTCTTTCTGTTAACTCAAGTGTTACATATTTTGGATCGACTTGCACGTCGTTTAATATTTGTGAAATGTTTTCGATTAATTGATCTTGCCGGAATTCTTTTGCGGATAAATTAACACTTATTTTTAAATTTTGGTAGCCAAAGGTATGCCATATTTTTAATTGGAGACAAGCTTCTTGTAATACCCAATGTCCAAGTGGGACTACTTGTGGCGTCTCTTCTACAATTGGAATAAACTCACATGGTGAAATGTCACCTAATAGTGGGTGTTTCCAACGTATTAAAGCTTCAGCACCGATAATTTTATTTGTTGTCGTATCAATTTGTGGTTGATAAACGAGATAAAATTCTTTGTTTACTAAAGCGATTGGCAAATCTTTTTCAATTCGAGCTTTTCGTTCCATTTTTTTATATAGTTCTTTCGTGTAAAGAGAGCTACCGTTTTTTCCTTTATTCTTTGCTTCGTACATGGCCATATCAGCATGCTGCAAAATGGATAGCGCATCTTCACCTGCTTCAGGATATATTGCAATTCCGATGCTCGGTGAGATTTGTAAATGTTGATTTTCGATTTCAAATGGCTCATTCATGGCCGCTACAATCCTATCAGCTATTTTTTGGACATCTGGCTTTTTTTTGTAATTCTCGATAAGGATTGTGAACTCATCCCCAGCTAGCCGCGCGAGTTTCATATTTGATGTTGCTATTCTTTCGAGCCTTTTTGCTACTGCAATGAGCAATAGGTCTCCTACTCGATGACCGAGGGTATCATTAATAACTTTAAAACGGTCTAGGTCGAGAAACATAACAGCAAAAGGCTTTTTCGATATTTTTGCTCGCGCAATTGCCTGTTCTAAATGTTGATGAAATGCACGACGATTTGCAAGCTCTGTTAAAGTATCATGGTATGCTAGGAAGTTGATTTGTTCTTGTTGTTGTTTGCTTTCCGTAATATCTTTAATCATTAAATAAACCCCAGAAATTTTCTCCTTTAAAAAGATCGGTACGGCGGTAACGTGCAAGTAGTAAATATCTCTGTTTTTATGGTAAGCCCGTATTTCTAAAGAAATAGAATATCCCTTTTTCACGCGATGAAAGGCGTTAATCATTTCTTCTAAATCTTCTTCGTATATGAGTGAATAGTAAGGCTGGTTTAATAATTCATTCGTTTGATAACCGAGTAAAGTAGTACCAGCGTTATTTACTTTGAGAAAATTACCGTACAAATCTAATGTGAAAATTGGATCTGGATGATGCTCGTATAAAGATTTAAACATTTGTTGATTATGATAGAGTTCATTTTTCTGTTCTACTAAATCTTCTGTACGTAGTTTAATTTGTTTCTCGAGTTCTGAGTTGAATTGCATTTGAGCGATCAATAATATTTTATTTTGTTTTCGAACTAAACTATGACGTATGAGAACGAAAGAAAAAGTTATTATAAGTCCGATTACTATAATAGGCGCAAAAACGTATTCAACTAATATAAAAACAATAAGCATTACTACCGAAATATACGGTAATGATAATCGGATTGATTCGCCAATTTTAGGTGTTAGTAGTACTTGTTCTTGTTTTTCAGGCTTTTTTGTATGGAGAATACAGGCGATTGCTACTAGTACTAAGGTTACTTGATAGAAAGGAGTAACTGTAAACATAGAATACTCTGGTATGAAGTATTTTATATAAGCATAAATCGCATCTGTAGTAGCATATAAAATTAAAGCACTGCCAAGAAGTGCACCGACCTTTTTAGGTAATAAGGATAGTGGTTTGAATAAAAGGTTGATTCCTATTAAGAGAAAGAGTAAATCAGCCATTGGATAGGTAAGTTGAACAAATATGTCGATATAGGATGTTGTAAAGATATGAATAGTTCGTTCAATAAGTAAGTAGTAACTTAAAGTAAATTGGGCTGTAACGATAATACAAATATCACATAGCATAAAAAGTTTTTCTAATAAATCTCGGTTATAAATGATTTCGTATAGAAAGGCAAACGTAAAGCTAACTAAAAAAAGTAAGTAAAAAAAGTCAGATGGATCAACGAACGTATAGAAGTCCTTTACAATTAAACGCTGATAGGCAATGACTATATCACCGATAAAATAAGAGAGAGCTCCAACAGATAATATGATCCAAAATAAACGAGATAGCCCTTCTTTCATGTTTGAAAAATAAAGTATATAACTACAAGCGATAATATCAATTAATAGGGTGCTCGTTCCAATTAATAGCTGAAAAGGAAATGAGTATTCATATACAAAAGGCATTGCTACATAGTGAAGCGTTATAGACAGCAATACAATGCTTATAAGAATACTTACATGTGTTTGTTTTTTCATTTATATCACCTACGGTTTCTTGAAAAGCATATATAAGTTTTATATTTATTTTGCACAATTATAGCAAGTTGTAAAGATAGATTTTAATAATTCTTGTTTCTGTCTCCCAACATATCGACATAGGAATTTGAAGTTTGCTATAATGATTAGAATAGTTGCATTATTTAGAAAAATTTAAAAATAATAATTACTGCAACTAGGACATATTGTTTACTATGTGAACTTGTTCTTAATTTAGGGGGGAGGGTTTCACAATGGCAAGTGTATATGAAAATAGTTATATGATCGTTTTGATTTTCTTGCTATTAGGTATATTGCTGCCGGTAGTGGCTCTTACATTAGGAAGGATGCTGCGCCCAAATAAACCAAGTGCAGCAAAGGCGACGACGTATGAGAGTGGAATTGAGCCTTTTCATGATGCAAATATTCGGTTTCATGCTCGTTATTATATTTTCGCTTTATTGTTTGTGATCTTTGATGTAGAAACTTTATTTTTATATCCTTGGGCTGTTGCGTATGACAAGCTAGGTTTATTTGCATTAATTGAAATGCTCATCTTTGTTGTAATGTTGCTAGTTGGATTAGCGTATGCTTGGAAAAAGAAGGTGTTACAATGGTTATAAATTTTGAGGAATTACATCCAAATGAGCGAGCAGAATTAGAACGAAATATCTTTTTTTCTACATTGGAACAGTTGAAAGGATGGGCGAGGAGCAACTCTTTATGGCCGATGACATTCGGACTGGCATGCTGTGCAATTGAAATGATGGGGGTAGGCTCATCACATTACGATTTAGATCGATTTGGGTCATTTTTTCGAACTTCACCAAGGCAATCGGACGTCATGATTGTATCGGGAACAGTAACGAAGAAGATGGCTCCTATTGTTCGGCGTTTATATGATCAAATGCCCGAACCGAAATGGGTTATTGCGATGGGATCTTGTGCGACAGCAGGTGGTCCGTATGTAAATTCATATGCTGTTGTGAAAGGTGTAGACCAAATCGTACCAGTTGATGTGTATATTCCTGGTTGTCCCCCAAATCCAGCTGCTTTAATCTATGGAATTAATAAATTAAAAGAGAAAATTCGTTACGAGGCAAAGACCGGAAAGCAGGTGACGAATAAATGAGTAATCCAAATAAAGATTTAGAGGATCTGAAAAAAGAAGCAGCTAGGCGTGCGAAAGAAGAAGCGAGAAAACGCCTTGTAGCGAAACACGAGGCGGAAATAAGTGAACTTGAGGAGGAAGATCGAGAAAAAGAGAAAGCGCTACCAAAAAATGATGATATTACTATAGAAGAAGCAAAGCGACGTGCAGCAGCTGCTGCAAAGGCAAAAGCGGCGGCGTTAGCCAAACAGAAAAGAGAAGGAACCGAAGAAGTAACGGAAGAAGAAAAAGCGAAAGCCAAGGCGAAGGCAGCAGCAGCTGCAAAGGCAAAAGCGGCAGCGTTAGCGAAGCAGAAAAGAGAAGGGACAGAAGAAGTAACGGAAGAAGAAAAAGCGAAAGCCAAGGCGAAGGCGGTGGTGGCCGCCAAGGCAAAAGCGGCAGCATTGGCGAAGCAGAAAGCCTCGCAAGGTGATGGGGATTCGGGAGATGAAAAGGCAAAGGCAATTGCAGCGGCAAAAGCGAAAGCAGCAGCGGCTGCAAGAGCGAAGACAAAGGGAGCTGAAGGTAAGAAAGAGGATGAGCCGAAGCAGGAAGAACCGTCCGTAAATCAGCCGTATTTAAATCAGTATGTTGAGGCTATTAGGGAGAAGTTAGGAGAGGGTGCATTAGTAGATTCCTACATTAATAAACTGTCAAAGGATGTGCCAACTCTTGTGGTGGATCCCGAAAAGTATTATGAAGTGATGGAGTCACTGCGATGCCATGAGGGACTTGCTTTTGATTATATGTCAGAGCTACATGCGACGGATTTTGTGACACATATGGAAGTGTATGTTCATTTGTTTTCATATGGCAAGAAACAATCGGTAGCGGTGAAGGTAAAGCTAGACCGGGAAGCGCCGCAAGTCGAATCTGTGACAGCGCTTTGGAAAGGAGCTGACTGGCCGGAGCGAGAAGCATACGATTTGCTCGGCATTGTATTTAAAGGGCATCCGAATTTAACGCGTATTTTAATGCCAGATGATTGGGTAGGATATCCGCTTAGAAAAGACTATGAACCGTATGATGTGGAGGTGTAGCTATGATCCGCACGGAAGAGATGCTTTTGAATGTAGGACCTCAGCATCCGAGTACACATGGTGTGTTCAGGCTCGTAATTAAGATTGACGGGGAAATTATTAAAGAAGCTACACCTGTTATTGGATATTTGCATCGCGGGACGGAAAAGATCGCTGAGAGCTTACAGTATACGCAAATTATCCCTTATACAGATCGAATGGACTATTTATCAGCCATGACGAATAATTACGTCATTTGCCATGCTGTAGAGACGATGATGGGGCTTGAAATTCCAGAGCGTGCCGAATACTTGCGAGTACTTGCGATGGAGCTAGGAAGAATTGCGAGCCATCTCGTTTGGTGGGGGACGAATCTTCTTGATATAGGAGCGGTCAGCCCGTTTTTGTACGCGTTTCGTGAACGAGAGATGATTATAAATTTATTAAATGAATTATGCGGGGCACGGCTTACTTTTAACTATATGAGAGTTGGCGGTGTGAAGTGGGATGCGCCAGATGGTTGGATTGAAAAGGTGGAAGAGTTTGTTCCGTATATGAGGGAGCAATTAGCAGGTTATCATGATCTTGTTAGCGGTAATGAGATTTTCTTAAATCGTGTGAAAGGCGTTGGTATATATAGCGCGGAAGAAGCGATCTCGTATTCTTTAAGCGGAGCAAATCTGCGGTGCACTGGAGTAAACTGGGATCTTCGCAAAGATGAGCCGTATTCGATTTATGATCGTTTTGATTTTGATATTCCTGTTGGAAGCGTGGGAGATGCTTGGGATCGCTACGTTTGCCGAATGCAAGAAATCGAGGAGTCTTTAAAGATTGTTGAGCAAGCGGTTCAGCAGTTCCCGAAAGATGGAGCTGTGCTGGCAAAAGTACCGAAAATTATTAAGGCACCTAAGGGAGAAGCATTTGTACGTATCGAATCGCCGCGAGGAGAGATTGGTTGTTATATCGCAAGTGACGGAAAGAAAGAGCCGTACCGTTTGAAGTTTCGTAGGCCATCTTTTTATAACTTGCAAATTTTACCGAAGTTATTGAAAGGTGAAAACATCGCTAATTTAATTACGATTTTAGGTGGAGTTGATATTGTACTTGGGGAGGTTGATGGCTAATGATTGAGACGCTCTTACAATCACCTTCAAGCTGGACGAATTTCTTCATTTTTTTCGGATTAGCGGTACTTCTACTATTTGCAGTCCTTGGCTTCGTTACATATGGAATCTTGGCAGAACGGAAAGTGATGGGATTTATGCAAGGGCGGATTGGACCAAACCAGGTTGGAGGCCGATTCGGTTTACTGCAAACGGTAGCTGATGTTTTAAAACTATTATTGAAAGAAGATAGTATTCCGAAAGCAGCAGATAAACCGCTGTTTATATTAGCGCCTGTCATTGCATTTGCACCAGCATTTATGGTGCTTGCGGTTATCCCGTTCACTGATAAATTTCAATTTGCAGATATTGGAGTCGGGCTACTTTATTATATTGCTGTTTCCGGTATTACGACGATAGGTGTTGTAACTGGGGGATGGGCATCGAATAATAAATATTCCCTTTTAGGAGGGATGCGTGCGGCGGCGCAAATGATTTCTTATGAGATTCCGCTCGTAATGAGTGTAATTGGTATCGTTTTGCTAGCTGGTAGTCTGAATTTAAATGAGATTGTAGCGGCGCAGGAGAAGGTCTGGTACATTTTCGTACAGCCAATTGGCTTCGTCGTTTTCTTAATCGCAGCAGTTGCAGAGTTAAATAGGACGCCATTCGATTTGCCGGAAGCGGAGTCAGAACTTGTTTCTGGATATCATACGGAATACTCAGGTTTTCGCTGGGCGTTTTTCATGCTTTCAGAGTACGTATATTTCTTCGGGATGGCATCGTTAATTACAGTGCTCTTTTTAGGCGGATGGAATCCAGTCATGTTTCTTGGATTTATCCCAGGTGCCGTATGGTTTGCTTTGAAATTTAGCAGTGTAGTCTTTCTATTAATTTGGTTCCGCGTTACGTTCCCGCGTATAAGAGGTGACCAGTTAATGGAGTTTGGATGGAAAGTATTATTGCCGATTGCACTTGCAAATATTTTCTTAACGGCATTGATTAAGGAGTTATTCTTCTAATCTATGAGGGGGGTGCCAGTAAGAGATGAAAGGACTATTTAAAGGGTTAAAATATACATTAAGTAATTTGAGCAAGAAGAAGGTAACGTATGATTATCCAAATCAACCGTTGCCGTTGCCAGACCGTTTTCGGGGGATTCAAAAATTTTATCCGGAGAAATGTATTGTTTGTAATCAGTGCTCTAACATTTGTCCGACAGACTGTATTCAGTTAACAGGAAAGAAACATCCGGATCCTACGAAAAAAGGAAAAATTATCGACACGTATGATATTAATTTTGAAATTTGTATTCTTTGTGATTTATGTACAGAAGTTTGTCCGACAGAGGCAATTGTCATGACAAATAACTTTGAACTCGCGGAATATTCACGTGATGACTTATTTAAAAATTTGCAGTGGCTTGACGAAAACGACGAAAACGTCAGGAAGGAGAATAAGGCATGAATGGCGAGTTTGTAGCATTCTTTATACTATCCTTGTCTGCAATTATCGGCGGTGTTCTTATGTTGAACTTAACGAAAGTTATGCACATGATGCTAGCTCTCGTTCTGACATTTCTCAGCATTGCAGGTTTGTATTTTCTTTTGTCAGCCGAGTTTATAGGCGTTGCACAAATTTTACTTTACTCTGGTGCAATCACAATTATTATGATTTTCGGCATTATGTTAACGAAACATAACGCGGAAAATGAATCGCGTCTTACTCTTCGAAAATGGATTATCTTCTTTGCAGTTGTAGCATTTGGAGCGGTTATGTATTTCGCTGTTAATAATGTTGATTTTGCAAATGAAAGCACACAAGGAAGTTTACCTCTCCATGAAAACAACACACTTCAAATCGGTACGCTTCTCTATTCAAAATATATTATTCCATTTGAACTAACTTCAGTTATTTTACTTGTAGCACTCGTTGGCGCAATTATACTTGCGAAAAAGGACGAGAAAGAGGAGGATTCCAATGAGTAGCGTTCCAGCTTCTGCATATTTAACACTTGCAATTATTTTGTTTTGCATCGGTCTATTTGGAGCTTTAACAAAGCGGAATACAGTAATCGTATTAGTTTGTATCGAATTAATGCTGAATGCTGCCAATTTAAACTTAGTGGCGTTTAGTAAATTAGGCTTATTTCCGAATTTAACAGGTCAAATTTTCTCACTGTTTACGATGGCTGTAGCGGCAGCGGAAGCGGCGGTAGGACTCGCTATTTTAATTGCTTTATATCGTAATCGTACAACAGTTCAGGTGGATGAAATGGATACGCTTAAAGGATAGCATTGTGACCGAAAAAGGGGGAAGGAAACAATGATCGATTATGCATGGCTCATACCGCTTTTCCCACTCGTTTCGTTTTTGTTACTTATTATATTCGGGAAGAAAATTAGAGAAGGAAGCAGCGTACTTAGTATTTTTTTCGTCTTTCTCTCCTTTATACTTGCGGTACTTGTGTTAATAGAAAGGTTTTCAGAAGCAAGCGTGAAGCATAAGTGGGTGTGGCTTAGAGCTGGAGATGTGGATATATCATTCGGCTTTGAAGTGACTGCATTAGGAGCTTTAATGTTATTTATCGTGACGCTTGTGAGTCTACTTGTACATGTGTATTCGAAAGGTTATATGAAAGGTGATGAACGATTACCGACCTTTTACGCATATTTAGGACTCTTTACATTTGCGATGTTAGGGCTTGTTATATCAACGAATTTATTACAGCTTTATATATTTTGGGAATTAGTCGGCCTTGGCTCATTTTTACTTATCGGTTTTTATTTCTTTAAAGAAGAAGCGAAGGCTGCTGCAAAAAAGGCTTTTATTATGACCCGTATTGGGGATGTTGGTTTATTTATCGGGATGATTTTAATTTTTTGGTACGCAGGTAGTTTTGAATATGACGCAATATTTAGGGCGATTTATACAGGGGATCTACCTCCTTACATGATTACAATAACAGCGATATTAATTTTTATCGGGGCGATGGGGAAATCAGGTCAGTTCCCGCTTCATACGTGGTTGCCAGATGCAATGGAGGGGCCAACACCCGTTTCGGCACTTATTCACGCGGCGACGATGGTCGCAGCTGGCGTATATTTAGTAGCGACGATGTTCCCTCTATTTTCAGCAAGTACAGTGGCGATGCAGACAGTGGCAATCGTTGGAGCTTTCACTGCAATCTTTGCGGCCTCTATCGGTCTTGTGCAAACAGATATAAAGAGGGTGCTTGCTTATTCTACAGTTAGCCAGCTCGGGTATATGATGCTCGCGTTAGGTTCTGCCGGTTATGTAGCTGGTATATTCCATTTAACGACACATGCTTTTTTTAAAGCACTACTATTTTTGGCGGCAGGAAGTGTAATTCATGCTGTGCATACGCAAAACATTAATAAAATGGGCGGTTTACAGAAGAAGATGAAAGTAACTGGTACGCTATTTTTAATAGGTACCCTTGCCATTAGCGGTGTTCCGCTGCTTTCCGGTTTTTTCAGCAAAGATGAAATTTTAGCGGCGACGTGGATGAATGGCAATTACGTTTTATTTACTTTAGCGGTAATTGCGGCGTTTTTAACAGCGTTTTATATGTTCCGCCTTTACTTTCTTGTCTTTACTGGAGAAACGAAGACGAAGGAAGAAGTGCATGAATCGCCTCGCGTTATGACGTATCCAATGATTGTTCTCGGCGTTCTCGCAGTAGTGGCAGGATATATAAATACACCATGGTTTGGGACGTTTCTCGGAGATTGGTTGACGAAAGATGTAGGGTTTAAGGTTGAAGAAACGCATGGACCAGTTTGGATTATGATTGTTGCGACACTCGTTTCATTTGCGGGAATCGCTCTTGCATATTTCATATATAGGAAGAAATCAATTTCTAGGAATTGGGCTGGGGGTACGGAAACATCGCTTTATAATCTTTTGAAAGAAAAATATTATGTGGATGAACTATACAACATGACGGTGATCCCTATTACGAAAGGAATCGCTCATGTGCTTCGCTTATTTGAAGTGTATGTAGTCGAAGGAATTGCAGTTTTAATTGCAAGTGTAGTGAAAGGCACAAGTAACCTTGGATCGAAACTTCAAAACGGGAATGTACAAGTGTACGGTACTGTAACGGCGGTTTCGCTCGCTGTACTCGTCATTATTTTGCTCTATACGGGAGGGGATTTACGATGAATGATTTGTTGTTAACGTTCTTCATTTTTTCCCCGCTTTTAGGAATTTTATTGCTTGTATTAACACCGAAAAAGGAATTGCGTGCAGTGCGAGCGCTTGGCTTATTTGGGACGGCGCTTCCATTTGGAATCGCTATCGTCCTCGCTTGTACATATGCTTCTGGAAAGAATTTGTCACTATTCGATGAAAAGATGAAATGGATTAAGTTCGGCGATTTTACAGCGGTAGATAAAAGGTGGTTTTCTATTTATTACGAGCTCGGTATTGATGGTTTGTCGCTTGTCATGATGGTACTGACGGCTCTTCTAGCAACGCTTGCAGCAATTGCAGCCTTTTCTATTAAAAGAAATTTAAAAGCATTTTATATGCTGTTACTCATGCTAGAAATAGGAATGCTCGGCGTCTTTGCTGCTCAAAACTTAATGTTGTTTTTTATCTTCTTTGAAATTACGTTGCCACCAATGTTCTTATTAATTGGAAAGTGGGGAAAATTGTCGAGTGAAAAGGCTGCGTATAGTTATTTAATATATAACGGTATTGGCTCAGCTATTTTGCTCATTGTTTTCTCAATTTTGTTCGCGAAAACAGGTACAACAAATATTGTGGAGCTGAAAGAGATATTAAGAAGCGTAAACGCAGAGGGAGCACTCGTCATCCCAAGTAGTTTGCAGCTTAGTGTATTTATTGCCATAATGATTGCTTTTGCAATTAAACTACCTGTTTTTCCGTTGCACCGCTGGATGGTCAATGTACACATAGAAGCGCATCCAGCTGTAGTTATGCTTCATGCGGGTGTTTTGCTGAAGATTGGAGCGTACGGTATTATTCGCTTCGGGAAAGGGCTATTCCCGGAATATTTTCACGATGTTGCAACACTAATTGCGATATTAGGCGTAATTAATTTATTATACGGTGCCTTTTTAGCGCTCATCCAAACAGACTTTAGGAAAGTACTGGCTTACTCTAGTATTTCGCATATGGGAATTGTGTTAATGGGACTTGCGTCACTTAATGCACCTGGTACACAAGGAGCGTTATTCCAGGTTGTATCGCACGGTTTAATTGCAGCCTTGCTGTTTTTCTTACTCGGTGTTATAGAACAACGTTTCGGAACATCAGACATTACAGCGCTTGGTGGACTCGCAAAAAGTGTCCCAGTACTTAGCGGCTTCTTCTTAGCAGGAGGAATGGCATCGCTCGGGTTACCAGGGATGTCTGGGTTTGTTAGTGAATTTCTTGCCTTTCTCGGTTTATTTCAAGGAGAGCCCGTCATTGCTGCAGTCGGTGTGATTGGCATCATTTTAACCGCTGTATATGTATTAAGGGCGACACTTCAAGTAACATTTGGAAAGAAAGAGTGGGAAGCAAAATCTGATATACACGGATGGGAGTATGTCCCTGTTTTACTACTTATCTTTTGTATTATTGCAATTGGAGTTATGCCAGAGATACTAGGAGATCCGCTTCAAAATACATTGAAAACATTGGGGGTGAAGTAGGATGGATATGAATACGTTACTTAGCTTATCGTGGCATCTAATGGTGCCAGAATTTATTATTCTCGGCGCCGCCATCCTTCTTTCCATATGTGATTTGTTTTTTAAGCTGAACCATAGATATGTAGCTCTTGGTGCGATTGCTGCCATCGTATTAGCAATCGTGTCATTAATTACTCTATATAGCGAACCGGCAGGAGATATTTTAAATGGATCGTTTGTGTTAGATGGATTTTCAAAAGGGTTTAAAACGTTGCTATTAGGTGCCTCAGCTCTCATTTTATGCACCGCAATGAGCGATGATAAGAAGAATCCAATTGAAGATAAAGGTGAATATTATTACTTATTTTTAATGGCACTTCTTGGCGCGATGTTCATGGCTTCTAGTGTTGATTTTATTACCCTTTTCGTTGGTTTGGAGTTACTTTCACTTTCTTCCTATATCTTAGTAGGAATACGAAAAAAGAGCCGTGCATCAAATGAAGCGGCAATGAAATACGTCATTAGCGGAGGAATTGGAACGGCGATTACGCTCTTCGGAATGAGTTATTTATACGGTATTACAGGTTCAACTAACATTGTAGATATGCAAAAGGTACTCACTGGGGAACTCGCTAGTGGTATTCAGTTATTGTTAGCTCTCGCATTTCTTTTATTGCTAGTTGGTCTCTCATTTAAAATTGCCACAGTGCCGTTTCATATGTGGGCACCTGATGTGTATGAAGGAGCGGCTACACCAGTTACTGCTTTTCTTGGAACGATTTCTAAAATTGCCGGGTTCCTACTCATTATTCGTTTGTTCCTTATGATCTTTGCAAGTGTATTAATACAAGGAGATATGCAATCTTTATATGGGCATATGAGTATATATATTGCGGTGCTAGCAAGTATTACGATGATTGTTGGGAATGTAGTCGCATTAAAACAATACAATATAAAGCGTTTATTTGCTTATTCGGGCATTGCTCATGCAGGATATTTACTCGTTCCACTTGTGGCATTATCACCATTTACGATGGATAGCATGTGGTTTTATATGCTGGCATACATGCTTATGAATATAGGGGCATTTGCTATCATCCACGGCTTAATCTTACAAAATAATGAGGAAAATATAACAATTTTCACAGGTTTATATAAAAGGTCGCCATTTACAGCGATAATGATGACAATTTTTATTTTATCGTTGGCTGGGATACCAGGAACGGCTGGCTTCATTGGAAAGATTAATATCTTTTTAGGCGCACTTCATGTAGAGCCAGCACATTACGTACTAGCTTCGATTATGATGGGTACGACAGTTGTTTCATTCGTATATTATTTCCGTATTTTACAACAAATGTTTTTCCGCACCGGAGAGACAGAAGAGAGAATACGGTTACCGTTAAATATAAAGGTTGTTATGAGTCTTTGTGCAATTTCGATTGTAATACTAGGGATTATGCCGATGATTGGGTACAATTTCTTTTATGAATATTTTCCATTAATGAAAGATTTCTTCTTCTTAGGGAACGTGGTACAATAGTGAAAATAAAAGGTGTGGAGTCAGTACTCTGCGCTTTTTATTTTGTGTTAACTTGTAATGTAGATATACGTTTTTGGAAAGAAAATCACGATGTAAAATGTAAGATGTCTATGTGCATTTGAAAAAGTGTAGCTCCTACTTATTATGGTATCGTTTTTATATTCTTTCATAAGTAGTAGCTGAGTAAAAAGGGGTCGATTTTTTGGCACAACTTTTAGGGCAACAAGCACTGATTGCCATTGTTTCGCATTTATTGTTTATTACCATTACGTGGTGGGCCTTACAAGGCATTCACATTGAGCGTTTAATGAAGTCCGGAAAAGTGCTGCAGACGCGAGTATTACTCATCTTAATTACAATTGCAATTGGGACATCTGTAAGTAACTTTTTCCTTGATTATTTAGGCTATTCGAAGAGTTTAACGTATTTAGTAAAGTAAGTGTATAGAACCTCAAATCTCCGTTAACAATGGGGATAGGAGGGGATGAAATTGAAGTTTAAAGCCATTCTTATTGTTGCACTTAGTGTTGTTTTATTTTTGGTTGGATATAGAGAGATGAAACCGATAAGCGATGAACAGAAAATGGAGAGCATAATCAAGGCTTTAGAGAAAAATGATGCTAAAGTAGAAAAATGGTCATGGTTAGCGAGAGAAACAAAAACAATTTCTAACATACATACGTTTCAAAAGTTGTTAAACGATGTGAAGGAAAAGGCAAATATTCAAAAGTGGGAAGTAGAGCAATCTCCAGATGGATATAAAGCTACATCCTATAAAAAGCTTTCTTCTTATGAAGAACGAGTAGTAGTAACTTGGAGTAAAGAAAATACTAAAGAAAACACTTTCATTATCTTTGAAGTAAGTGGGGCGAAATGGGACCCGAAGTATGTTCAAAACATGAATAAAATTTTTAGTGAAAAACCTATAATTTACACTTGTGTTCAAGGTGTACTGAATGATAAGATTGAAGGTGTTTTGCAAAATAAAACCAATCAGGTTTTGAAAGATCTTTCAGCAAGAGCGATCGAACAAGTAGAAGAAAGAGCATTTGTGTCAGTCTCCGCATACAATAAAAAGTGGGATGACGCTCTTTCAACAAATAGAGAGAAAATAAATGTGCAAATAGCAA
The DNA here is from genome assembly GCF_008368855.1 of Bacillus sp. TE8-1. Lineage (NCBI taxonomy): Bacteria > Bacillati > Bacillota > Bacilli > Caryophanales > Bacillaceae > Bacillus > Bacillus sp. TE8-1. The sequence continues at coordinate 221,456 of NZ_QPET01000003.1, forward strand.
TACGTTCTACAGACAACAAAGATACAATTGTGGTTGGCACACCGATCATAACTTCTGAGTATTGAGTGAATAGATACTGAAAAAAGGACACGGAGGGGAATAATTTGGAAAAGATCATCGTCCGTGGCGGAAAGCGGTTAAACGGCACAGTGCGTGTTGAGGGCGCAAAAAATGCTGTATTACCTATAATCGCTGCAGCCCTATTAGCGAGTGATGGAAAGAATGTACTATCTGAAGTACCAGTTTTGTCTGATGTATACACAATTAATGAGGTATTACGTCATTTAAATGCTGAAGTCGTATTTGAAAATAATCAAGTAACAATCGATTCTTCTAAAGAACTAAACATTGAAGCACCATTTGAATATGTACGTAAAATGCGTGCATCTGTTCAAGTAATGGGACCATTATTAGCACGTAACGGTCGTGCTCGTATTGCACTTCCTGGTGGATGTGCAATTGGTTCACGTCCAATTGACCAACATTTAAAAGGCTTCGAAGCAATGGGAGCAAAAGTACAGGTTGGTAACGGTTTTGTTGAGGCATATGTTGAGGGAGAACTAAAAGGAGCTAAAATCTACTTAGACTTCCCAAGCGTAGGCGCGACAGAAAACATTATGTCTGCAGCTACATTAGCAAAAGGGACAACAATTCTTGAAAACGCAGCGAAAGAACCAGAAATCGTTGACTTAGCTAACTTCTTAAATGCGATGGGAGCGAAAGTACGCGGAGCTGGAACTGGAACGATTCGTATCGAAGGCGTTGATAAATTATATGGTGCAAACCACTCTATTATTCCTGACCGTATTGAAGCGGGAACATTCATGGTTGCAGCAGCAATTACTGGTGGAGACATCTTAATTGAAAATGCTGTACCTGAACATTTACGCTCAATTACAGCGAAAATGGAAGAAATGGGTGTTAAAATTATTGAGGAAAACGAAGGTGTACGTGTTATCGGCCCAGATAAGTTAAAAGCGGTTGATATTAAAACTATGCCTCACCCAGGTTTCCCAACAGACATGCAATCACAAATGATGGCATTATTACTACAAGCTGATGGAACAAGCATGATTACAGAAACGGTATTCGAAAACCGCTTTATGCACGTTGAAGAATTCCGTCGTATGAATGCTGATATTAAAATTGAAGGTCGTTCTGTTATTATGAACGGTCCAAACAGCTTACAAGGTGCTGAAGTAGCAGCAACTGACTTACGTGCTGCAGCTGCATTAATCTTAGCTGGTTTAGTATCAGAAGGTTATACTCGTGTAACTGAGTTAAAACATCTTGACCGTGGCTATGTAAACTTCCATAAGAAATTAGCTGCATTAGGTGCAACTATTGAACGTGTAAACGAAAAAGTAGAAGAAGTGAAAGAACAAGAAGTTTCTGATCTTCACGCTTAATTGAAATAGTCTCTATGTCTTTTGACATAGGGGCTATTTTTTTGGGTTATTACTGTTATAGTCAATAAATTCTATACTTATGCACGTACCAGTAAAAATATTTAGAAAATTTCTGTTTTATACTCTTCCCCTTAAGTATGTTCTAAAAGAAAGAGTTGTTCCATAAGAATGAATGGAGTAAAGCTTTTATATTGGGGGAAAATAGGATGAAATTTTCAAAGCCACTTTTTATTACAGTAGCGCTCTTAATAGCGCTCGTTATCATTGTACCTGCAGCCCTTGTTATTCCATTTGCGAAAGCAAAAGTAGGGGAAGAAACGGCCTCTAAAACTCCTCCAGCGATAGAAAGCATACCAGCTCCAGGAAAAGTAGATACAGCTGTTCAAGTTGCTGTATATCGCGAAAAACAGAAGAAGGTAGAAACATTACCAGTGGAGGAGTATGTGACAGGTGTAGTAGCTTCTGAGATGAATGCCAGTTTTGAAATAGAGGCACTAAAGGCGCAGGCATTAGCAGCGAGAACATTTGTAGTACAACGGATGCTAAGCGGAGGAAAGAAAAATAATGCGGACGTGACAGATACGGTGAAAGATCAAGTGTACAAAAGCAAAGATGAATTGAAGAAGCAATGGGGTAATAACTACGAAAATAATTTGAAGAAAATCGAAGAAGCCGTTTCGAAAACAGCAGGACAAGTTTTAACGTATGATGGAAAACCAATTTCAGCATCCTTCTTTTCAACGAGTAATGGCCGAACAGAAAATGCAGCTGACTATTGGGGAAATGATTATCCGTACTTGAAAAGTGTAGATAGTCCGTGGGATCAAGCCTCTCCAAAGTTTACGAGCGAGCAAACATTTACAGTAGCTGATTTTCAAAAACGTCTCGGTGTGAAAGTGCTAGCAGACGGAAAGGTTGGCAATATTAAAGACCTTACGGAAGGAAAGCGCGTAAAGGATGTAGCTTTTCAAGGAAAAACATTAACAGGAAAAGAAGTTCGTGAAAAGTTAGATTTACGTTCTTCTGATTTCACATGGAAACAACAAGGGGATAAAATCATCGTTACGACGAAAGGCTTCGGTCACGGCGTTGGTATGAGTCAATACGGGGCGAACGGCATGGCAGCAGAAGGAAAGAAATATACAGATATCGTCGCTCATTACTATAAAGGCGTTGAAATAAAGACGATGAATGATTATGAAGGAAAATTGATGGTGAAGAAATAGGTGTCAGAACTCTGGCGCCTATTTTTTTGTTTGGAATAGAATAATTTTCCATTAATTGTTTGATATAATAGGATAAAAAATATTTGGAGGAGACGAAATGGCGCTACTGGAGTTGAAACAGTTAGAGAAGACGAACCAGTTACCAGAAATTGAGCTAAAGGTTGAAAAAGGACAATGTATTGTTTTGCAATGCAATAATCATACAGCTAAAGTGTTACACCGCATCATTATTGGTGAAGAAGAAGCTTCGACTGGCAATGTACTGTTTGAAGGAGAAGCAATTGGAAAGAAAAATTATTCCCGCATCGGTTTTTGTTTTTTGAAAGATGAGGCATATGGTCGTTTGAAGGTGAAAGAATACTTTAAGTTTTTAATAGGGCTTTATGAATCAAAGATAAGTATAGAAGAAGTTGTGCAGTCTGTTGGTCTCCTAGATAAACTAAACGTTAAAATAGAAAAATTGTCATTTTCAGAGAAACGCCGTCTTCATATTGGACGAATGATGATTCATAATCCGGATTTAGTCATTTTGGAAGAGCCAGAGCAAAATGTAGATATAGAGAGTACGATTATTATTCGAAAAGCGATTATGAAAATGAAAGAGCAAGGAAAGGCGATTTTTATTACGTCATCTTTTCTATCGGATGCCCTTTCGTTAACGGAAGATGTATACATATTAAACAACGATGGTGTGAAAAAGATAGAAATTGAGCAAGAGGAAGTGGAAGAAGTCGGTGAAGAAAAAGTCATTCAAATGATTCCGCAAATGAAGTTAGAAAGAATACCTGCGAAAGTGAACGATAAAATCATTTTACTTGATCCGATGGAAATCCATTTCATTGAAACGCAAAACGGAGTAACGCATATTCACGTTCGTGAAGGCGATTTCGTATGTGCATTAACATTAAGTGAACTAGAAGCGAGATTAACAGGTTTTGGTTTCTTTAGATGTCATCGCTCGTACCTTGTAAATTTACAAAGAGTACGAGAAGTGATTACATGGACTCGTAACAGTTTCAGTTTAATTTTGGATGACGAAAGAAAAAGTTCAATTCCACTTTCAAAAGGACGCATGGATGAATTAAAAGGTGTGATTGGGCTATAAAAAGTGCTCCAATAAGCTCAACATGCGATTCATTCACCGGTAAAAATACTCCTTTTACCGGTATTTTACTGCGTAATCCCTTTGTTTTTCATATGATTGAGTCAAGAAAAGCGAAACAAACGAACGAAAAGCGCTAAAGCGACTTTCATCTATAAAGAAGAAAAACAAAGGAGATGAAGAAATGACATTGGCAATTGAAATGAAAGATGTAATGAAAAGTTTCGACGGAAAAACGGCACTTGGAAATGTAAATATTGAGGTGAAGCAAGGAGAGATTTTTGGATTCCTCGGACCGAGTGGATCTGGTAAGACGACAACAGTAAAAATTTTAACTTCTCAATTGCTTCATAGTGTTGGAACGGTAAGAGTATTAGGGAAAGATATTACAGGACCAAGTAGCATCGATTACAAACGAATTGGTATTTTAACAGATAACAGCGGCTTATATGAAAGACTTAGCATTTATGATAACTTATTATTATTTTGTGACTTATACGATTGCAAAAAAGAACGAATCGATGAAGTACTAGCACAAGTAAATTTATTAGATGATAAAAAAACACCAGTAAAGAAACTATCAAAGGGAATGAAGCAACGCGTCACATTAGCAAGAGCAATCCTTCATAAACCAGATATCCTCTTCTTAGATGAACCAACATCTGCACTTGATCCAGTAAACGTACAAAACATTCATAAAATCTTAAAAGACTTAAATGAAGAAGGAACGACGATTTTCTTAACGACGCACAACATGGATGAAGCAGAAACGCTTTGTAACCGCATTGCCTTCCTTTGTGGCGGAGAAATTGTAGCACTCGATACGCCAGAGAACCTGCGCTTACAATACGCTAAGGATCAAATAGAGGTCGTATTAAAAGGTAAACGAAAAGAAGTAGTGCAAAAAGATGAATTAGGCGCAAATCGTATTTCAGAATGGATGAAAAAGGGCGAACTGTTATCTATTCATTCACACGAACCAACGCTAGGCGATATCTTTATTGAAGTTACTGGGAGGGGATTATAATGACATTTTCAATGAAACGGTTTTCGGCTATTGTAAGAAAAGAAATAAGTGATGCAGGTAAAAACTCACAAGTTATATTAATGGCGCTATTACCTATTCTACTTGCTGTATTTTATAGTAATATGGATTCTATAAAAGAGTTCTTTGCAGGTTTTATTATTGTAATGACGATTACCATGGTGGGAAGTTATGTGCAAGCAATTATTATTGCAGAGGAGAAGGAAAAACACACGTTACGAGTATTGATGTTGTCTCCAGCAAGTCCAATAGAAGTTATTTTAGGTAAAAGTGTATTAACTGTATTTTTTGTACTAGCATCTAGTTTTATTAGTTTAGTGATTTTAGATACTTTTAAAGGAAATATTAGTATGCTAGTTATTATTATTTTAATAGGAACATTGTTATGTGTCGTTTTAGGTACTATAGTTGGCTTACTATCCCAAAATATAGCACAAACATCTATATTGGGGCTTCCGATTTTTATAATATTCATAATGGGGCCGATGCTACAAGAAATGGTTAAGAATGAGTTTATTATAAAAGTAGTTAAGCTTCTTCCGACAAATCATGTTATGGAAGCATTGCAAAAAGTTATAAAGGGAGAAGGATTTATTGCGATTCAAGAACATATTTTAAACAATACAATTTGGACTATATGCCTTATCATTCTTTGTATTATTGTGTACAAAAAGAAACAATTAGACTAAAAACTGAGCTAAAAGTGCTCAGTTTTTTCTTTTTTCTATCATTTCCTCGGAAATTTTACAGTTCTTATACATATTTTTACAGATTTTGTCGAAAAGTAATTAGTTATACGTTGTATAGGATAGGTGAATATTGTTCAAAATGATTGCTGAGGTGATGATGGAATGCGAGGAAGAAATAATAAAAAGTCGCAAAAGGTAGTACATTTATTTCAAAAAAGATGGGTGTTTCCGGCACTATACATTGCTTGTGCAGCGGTAATCTTAATGGTTGCGCTATGGTTCCAAGGAGCTAATCCGAAGAAGACTCCAAACCACGATCAAGCAACACCGTATACACAATCGGAAGATCCAGCAGTACCAGTAACGAAATCTTCAGAAGTAGTGAAAATGCCAGCTGCCGCGAATGCGGAAGTAGTCGTACAAAAGAAATTCTATGAAGATGCAGCAACTGAGGCGGAACAAGAAAAAGCACTTGTCTTTTATAACAACACATATTCCCCGAACAAAGGAATTGACATTGCTGCGAAGAATGGAAAAGAATTCAATGTTGCTGCTGCTTTAAGTGGTACAGTAACGAAAGCTGAAAAAGATTCACTTCTTGGTTATGTTGTAACAGTTGATAGTGGAAATGGTGTAGCGGTATCTTATCAAAGCTTAGGCAGTGTGAAAGTAGAAAAAGGTGCAAGAGTTGCACAAGGTGAAGTATTAGGAACATCCGGTCTAAGTGCAATGAATAAAGAGGCAGGCTCTCACGTTCACTTTGAAGTACGTAAAGACAATGTGGCTGTGAACCCTGAACGTTACTTAAATAAATCAGTAACAGAAATTAAAGCTGATGCAGGTGCTGCAAAGGCTACGAATGCTTCTGGTAAAAAAGCTGATGACAAATCTCAAAAAGAAGAGAAGTCAACGAGCACGAAACCTGAAAGTAAAACAGAAGACAAGTCTCAAAAAGAAGAGAAATCAACAAGCGGTTCAACTAGTGACAAAAAAGAAGAACCGAAGAAAGAAGAAAAATCAACAAATGGTTCTACAGAATCATCTAACGATTCTTCTTTACAAGAATAAGAAAGTGAAAAAGTCAGTTCTCACTAGGAGAGCTGATTTTTTTATTTCTATATAAAAATACTCAATTTCGAGAAAAAAGTTGCAAAAACAAGGAAAAATGACGAGATTCTCGAATATATATTACAAAAGGGAGGGGATACTGTGTCATTTTTATTTGTTCTGTCGACTGCTATTATTTTATTGTTTGTTTTATTCACCTTATATTATTATATTGCCGGTAAGAAAGAGGTTCCCCACCATCAATTATTAGAAGAAGAGTTTGAAAGAGAAGAATGACGCCTTATATATAAGGTGTCATTTTTTTCGCCAAAATAGTCACTGTTAACGTATTTCTCACAAAAAAACGTAATTTTTCTTAACTTAGTCCGCAAAAATAGTGAACATGTAGCATATATCAGTAGTGCGGGCAATACAATGGTATAAACCAAAGCAAAGAGAGTGTTTGAGGTGAGAAATCGTGAATCATTTCATTATAAATCCAAGAATGTTTAACGCTTACAAACAGCACTCACACTTACTTCTTAGTCGTATGCAGCGAGGCTCATTTCACCCTTCTCACATCCAAATTAGGGAGGCGAGTGGTGTGCACGATTACATCAAAGAGAGAACTATCAAGATTGGTAAGTATATCGTGGAGACAAGAAAGACAGTGCGTGTCATTGCAAAGGAATTTGGGGTATCAAAGAGTACAGTCCATAAAGATTTAACAGAACGTCTACCAGAAATTAATCCAGAGCTCGCAAATGAAGTGAAAGAAATTCTTGATTATCATAAGTCTATTCGTCATTTAAGAGGTGGAGAAGCAACAAAGCAAAAGTATAGAAAAGAAGATGTAGAGAAGCCTGTACGTCAATAATGTTACAGTAGCAAACATTCCGTTCACATTCGGTAATATTTTTCAGAAGAATTCTTTTTGCGAATATTACGTTTCTGTTAAATTTATGATAAAATCAGAAATTAGGTGAAAAGAATTCGGGTGTAACCTGATTTTGAATATCGAGGAGGAAAAAACGGGAATGTTTGCGCGAGATATCGGAATTGACCTAGGTACGGCTAACGTATTAATTCATGTTAAAGGTAAGGGTATTGTATTAAATGAGCCATCTGTTGTGGCAATTGATCGTAATAGTGGTAAAGTATTAGCAGTAGGTGAAGAAGCGAGAAGTATGGTGGGACGTACACCGGGTAATATTGTAGCAATTCGTCCACTTAAAGATGGTGTAATCGCAGACTTCGAAATTACAGAAGCAATGTTAAAGTATTTCATTAACAAATTGGACGTAAAGAGCTTCTTTTCAAAACCTCGTATTTTAATTTGTTGTCCAACAAATATTACATCAGTAGAACAAAAAGCAATTCGTGAAGCTGCTGAACGTTCAGGTGGTAAAACAGTATTTTTAGAAGAAGAACCAAAAGTAGCCGCAGTTGGTGCTGGTATGGAAATCTTCCAACCAAGCGGTAACATGGTTGTTGATATTGGTGGAGGTACAACAGATATCGCTGTACTATCTATGGGTGATATTGTTACCTCTTCCTCTATCAAAATGGCTGGCGATAAGTTTGATATGGAGATCTTAAACTATATTAAACGTAAGTATAAGCTATTAATCGGAGAACGTACTTCAGAAGATATTAAAATTAAAGTTGGTACAGTATTCCCAGGTGCACGTAGCGAAGAGCTTGAAATTCGCGGACGTGACATGGTAACAGGCTTACCACGTACAATTACAGTATGCTCTGAAGAAATTACAGAAGCATTAAAAGAAAATGCAGCTGTTATTGTACAAGCTGCAAAAGGCGTATTAGAGCGCACACCACCAGAACTATCTGCAGATATCATCGACCGCGGTGTTATTCTAACAGGCGGTGGAGCTTTACTACACGGTATCGACATGCTTCTAGCAGAAGAACTAAAAGTACCAGTATTAATTGCTGAAAACCCAATGCACTGCGTTGCGGTTGGTACAGGTATTATGTTAGAGAATATCGACAGATTACCAAAGCGTGCTTTGAGATAATTTGAAAGAACTAAGGCTAATGCCTTAGTTCTTTTTTTCGTTTTTATATTTTTTTATTTTGTTTTTTTGCGAAAATGGAAGGAAAATAGAGAAATATGAAGGAAACAGGTAAAATATTCATATATATGGTTAAATTTAATATTTCCTTAATTGAAAACGTTTATAATATAATGAGTCGAATACGACATTAAGGCAAATAATGTTTCAATACATATTGCCTTTCCCTAATTTGGGCATACACTCTTTTCCACCTCCGTGTCAGTTGCAAAAATGTGCAACTATTTTAATGGAATAGAGTGTGTGCATTTTTTTTAGGAAGTTGTACTAAATATAAAATGTTACTTTGTAATGACAAACAATAAACAAAATGGGATAATAGCAATATGTCCAAGTGGTAAGACCAATATTACAAAAGGGGCGATTGTTACATGCTAAATATAGAACAAATTAAAGAAATCATTCCTCACCGCTATCCATTTTTACTTGTTGATAAAATATTAGAAGTAGATGAAGGCAAAAGAGCGGTTGGGATTAAAAATGTATCCGCAAACGAAGAATTTTTTAACGGACACTTCCCTGACTATGCAGTTATGCCTGGTGTACTTATTGTAGAAGCATTAGCACAAGTCGGAGCAGTTGCAGTATTAAAGAAAGAAGAAAACCGCGGAAGACTTGCTTTCTTTGCAGGTATCGACAATTGCCGTTTCAAAAAACAAGTACGCCCAGGTGATCAGCTTCGTCTAGAAGTAGAAATGACACGCGTACGCGGCCCAATTGGAAAAGGAAAAGCAATCGCAACAGTAGATGGTGAAGTTGCATGTGAGGCAGAAATTACATTTGCAATTGGTGATAAAAAAGAATAGATAGTACTAAAAAATCTCCTTGTGAAAAAGACAAGGGGATTTTTTGTTTACTGCTATATAACGATGAAAAGATAATATACAAACTAATCAGAAAATATCTTGTAAATATATGGTAATTACCATATACTTACTTTATTATTTATTTAGAAAACAGGATAAGTGATAAAGGTAATAAAGAAATAAAGGCATTGTCATATTGTTAAGGTACTTAAGTAAGACAAAGTAGAATGTTATTGATTATGATGAGATATGGGGAAATCAGCAAAAATATTAATTAGACGTATGAAATCGAGCATAAGAGAGAGAAAAGGGAAATGTCGCATTTCACAAAAGGAGATTATGAATATGTTCGGGAGAAAGAAAAGAAAACCATTACGACAATTAATTACACATAAAGAGCCTAAATCGCGTATTACAGAACAATACCGTAACATTCGTACAAACATTGAGTTTACATCTGTAGATAATCATGTTCGTTCTATTATTGTTACTTCAGCAGATCCAGGTGATGGGAAAACAACAACAATCTCAAACTTAGCAGTTGTTTTTGGACAACAAGGAAAGAAAGTTTTATTAATTGGAGCTGACTTGCGTAAGCCGACGATACAAAACTTATTTGCCATTCATAGTTCAAATGGGTTAACAAACTTATTATCAGGACAAGCAAAACTTATGCAATGCATTCAAAAAACAGATATAGAGAACGTATACTTAATGGCAGCAGGTCCAATCCCGCCAAATCCAGCAGAACTATTAGGAAGCCGGGCAATGGACGAGGCGTTGCTAGAAGCATATAACATGTTTGATATTATATTAATCGACGCACCACCTGTCCTTGCGGTTACGGATGCACAAATACTAGCGAACAAATGTGATGGAATCGTACTCGTTGTACGAAGTGAAAAGACGGAAAAAGATAAAATCGTAAAAGCGAAACAAATATTAGATAAAGCATCAGGAAAACTACTAGGTGTTATTTTGAACGATAAAAGAGAAGAAAAAGAACAATATGGTTATTACTAAAATATCAAAAAGCCAACAAAAAAATGTTGGCTTTTTTGTTTTCTGAAAATTATTTATCAAGTTATACAATGTAAAAAGCATGATATGATAAAATTTTTGGGAAATCATTGGAATGTGTTGTCATATTTAAGATTATTTTGTAAGATTAAACTTGTTTCTTGTGAACAAATATAGAACTGAATTATTAAAAATAAAAAATGTAAGATTTATATGTTATAATTTTTCCTATGTGTAAATTTTAGAAAGTTGGAGGAACTTATGGAAGAAACAATTAATCTGAAAGAATTATTTCATATCTTAAAAAAACGTTTAGCAATAATCCTCGTAATCGCATTTGGTGTAGCTATAGTAAGTGCTATCATTAGCTTCTTCTTTATGACACCAATCTATCAATCTTCGACGCAAATTCTTGTTAATCAGAAGAAGCAAGAAGGTGCAGCAATTCAGTATAATGAGGTACAAACAAATATTCAATTAACAAATACATATAAGGTTATTATTAAAAGTCCTGTTATTTTGGATCAAGTGAAAGAAAAGTTAGGTCTAAATATTACAGTACAAGAGCTAAATAAGAAAATTGAAGTAGCTAACGAGAAAGACTCGCAGGTAGTGGCGGTAACAGCACAAGATAAAGATCCCAAGCTAGCTCGTGATATTGCTAACACCACTGCAGAAGTGTTCCAAGGTGAAGTGGCTAAAATTATGAGTGTTGATAACGTAACAGTTTTATCAAAAGCAGAAGTTGCAGAAAATCTATCTCCAATTAAACCGCGTCCAATGTTAAATGTGGCAATCGCTTTCGTTGTTGGTTTAATGGCTTCGGTTGGTCTTGCATTCTTACTAGAGTACTTAGATAACACAGTGAAAAAAGAAGAAGATGTGGAAAACTTACTTGGCTTACCAGTATTAGGTATTGTAGCTCGTATGGATGAAGAAACAATGAACGTGAAATCACACGCTCCATCATCAAGAAAAGTGAGGGGACAGACAATTGGCTCTTAATTTATTTAAAAAGAAAAAGAATCATCGTCAACGACGTCAATTAATTGCTCATCAACAACCGAAATCACCAATTTCAGAACAATATCGTAATATTCGAACGAATATTGAATTTGCAGCTGTTGATACGAATTTACATTCATTAATGGTCACGTCTGCAAACCCAAGTGAAGGGAAAACGACAACGACAGCGAATATGGCAGTTGTATTTGCTCAACAAGGAAAAAAAGTATTATTAATTGATGCAGATATGCGTAAACCAGCAATGCATCAAATGTTTCAAGTAGATAACATTTTTGGACTTACGAACGTACTAACACATAGTGAACGTTTAGAAAAATGTGTGCAAACAACATTAGTTGATAATCTACACTTTCTAGCTTGTGGTCCAATCCCACCAAACCCGGCCGAATTGTTAGGTTCAAAATCAATGAAAGAACTTCTTGGACAAGCATATAGCATGTATGACTTAGTTATTTTCGATATGCCGCCTATTTTAGCTGTTACCGACGCACAAATTATGGCAAATGTATGTGATGCTTCTATTCTTGTCGTCCGTAGTGAATCGACAGAGAAAGAAACAGCAGTAAAAGCAAAAGGGTTATTGGAGTCTGCAAAAGGTAAATTGTTAGGTGTTGTTTTAAACGACCGTGAACGTGAACAAGGCTTATATTATTATTATGGAGCAAACTAATTAAAAGGGTGAGATATGTTTCAACCATATCTCCTTTTTTCCCTTGAATATGAGATGTCTCATATTCAAGGGAAAAAAGATTGATAGGAGAGAGGGAGGCTGAAAGAATGATTGATTTACATTGTCACATTTTACATGGTATTGATGACGGTGCACAAACCATGACAGATAGTTTAGCAATGGCACAACAAGCCATATCAGAAGGAATACATACAATTGTCGCAACGCCGCACCATCAAAATGGCAAATATATAAATGAACGTACCTCAATTATTCATCACGTAAAACAACTCAATGATGAACTACAACAACATAATATTCCACTTACCATTTTACCGGGGCAGGAGATTAGGTTATATGGTGATTTATTAGAAGACTATGAAGCTGATAAAATCGTTACTTTAAACGAAACAAATAAATATATATTCATTGAATTCCCATCTAATCACGTACCGCGTTATGCGGAACACCTATTATATGAACTGCGCGTTAAGGGAATGATTCCAATTATTGTTCATCCGGAACGTAATGCCGAGTTAATCGAGCGGCCAGATAAGTTATATAACCTTGTAAATAAAGGTGCACTAACGCAAGTAACGGCAGGTAGTTTATTAGGGAAGTTTGGCAAAAAAATTAAAAAGTTTTCATTACAACTTGTGGAACATAATTTAACACATATGGTCGCTTCAGATGCACATAACATAACGTCAAGAGGATTTCATTTAGCAGAAAGTTATGAACTAATTTATAAAGAATTTGGAACCAGTGTTATGAGTGATTTGAAAGAGAATCCATATTTGTTGATTAGCGGAAAAACAATTTATAAAGAAGATCCAGAACAAATTCGTCGTAAAAAATTGTTCGGTATTTTTTAAATAAATAATTGGTGATGTCTCCTAACCGTTATCAACGGGGGCACTCGGTCGTGCTGTGGGTAGAAATTTTATTTCATGCCTACCTTAGACGCTTGTCGTCGGGAGTATGGCGTGAGGATGGGTTAGATGCCCATAATTTATTTCTAATAGAAACTCTACCTATGGAGTTATAAAAATGACTCTATAGGTAGGGTTTTTGTTATTGTTACATACAAATAAATAGATTTATAGGAGGAGTATAATTGAAAAAAGTAAGAAAAGCAATTATCCCAGCTGCTGGTCTTGGGACAAGGTTTTTACCAGCAACGAAGGCGATGCCGAAAGAAATGTTACCTATCGTCGATAAACCAACAATTCAATACATAATAGAAGAAGCGATTGAATCAGGAATTGAAGACATTATTATTGTTACTGGAAAAGGAAAACGTGCAATTGAAGATCATTTCGATCACTCTTTTGAATTAGAACAAAGCCTTTTAGAAAAAGGGAAGTATGAAATGCTTGAAAAAGTACAAGCTTCCTCAAAAATAAATATTCATTACATAAGACAAAAAGAGCCAAAAGGTTTAGGGCATGCAGTATGGTGTGCGCGTAAATTTATTGGAAATGAACCATTTGCAGTATTACTTGGTGATGATATTGTACAAGCGGAAACACCATGTTTACGTCAATTAATGGATCAATATGAAGGTACACAGTCGGCAGTTATCGGTGTACAAACAGTACCTGAAAATGAAACACATCGTTACGGTATTATTGATCCCCTTGAACAAAATGATCGTCGTTATCAAGTACGTCAATTTGTTGAAAAGCCAGCTCAAGGAACAGCACCATCAAACTTAGCAATTATGGGACGTTACGTATTAACGCCAGAAATTTTTATGTTTTTAGAGAACCAGCAGACAGGTGCAGGTGGCGAGATTCAATTAACTGATGCGATCCAACGTTTAAATGAAATTCAGCGTGTATTTGCTTATGACTTTGAGGGAACTCGTTATGATGTTGGTGAGAAGTTTGGGTTTATTAAAACGACAATTGAGATGGCGTTACAACACAAAGAATTAAAAGATGAATTATTGGAGTATATGACTCAACTTATAAAACTAGAAAATATACATGTGTAAAGGTGAGGTGAAAAGGTTGGAAGAAAGAGGATTAATACATAAATCTGTGGAGAAAGAAACAAGTGTAGTGAAAAAAATATCAATTTTCCATGCGTTTTTTAAAAGGACACTGGATATTATAGGTGCTATTGTGGGTTTGATAGTATTTTCTCCGTTTTTTATTATAATTCCTATCCTTTACATGCGTGGGGATGCGAAAGGACCAGTTTTCTTTAAACAATCCAGAATTGGTAAAGATGGTAAAGTATTTGGTATTTATAAATTTCGTTCTATGGTAGTTAATGCAGAAGAGAAATTAGAAAAAAATGAAGTCCTATATAAGAAATATGTAGATAATAACTATAAGCTTGAGCCAGAGGAAGATCCACGTATTACAAACATAGGGCGCTTTTTACGAAGAACAAGTTTAGATGAATTGCCACAGTTTATCAATGTCCTTAAAGGCGATATGAGTTTAGTTGGTCCGAGACCAGTAATTCAGGAGGAATTAAAAGAATACGGCTCTAAAACTTCAGACTTTTTATCTGTGAGTCCTGGTTTAACAGGTTATTGGCAAGTGAGTGGTAGAAGTGATGTAGGATACCCAGAAAGGGTGGATATAGAATTATATTATGTATACAATCAATCTTTAAAATTAGATATTATTATCTTATTTAAAACAGTTTTATTGGTCGTATTACGTAAAGGTGCTTATTAATAATCTTTTATACAATCTAAGGTTGAACAAGATTTTGTTAACTTGTGAAAAAATCAAATTATTAAATTTAGCTTGGAAAGTAAATGATGGTGAAATGAAGAATGAAATCGATAGCATTGCGGAGCAAAAACCTATTTGGAAAAATTAAATTAGTAACTAATAAAGCTATGGAGAAAGGCTTCGTACATCTTCTTAGTGCGAATTTTTTGCTACAAATAGCGGGATTCGGAGGGCAGATATTTTTAACAAGAATTTTATCTGTTGAAGACATTGGAAGATTAAAGGTATTGCAATCTTTTTTAAGTAATTTAACAATTATAGCTGGATTAGGATTGAATGTTGCCATATTAAAAATGTGTTCTGAAAAAATTAGTATGCAGCAAAAGCAGAGATTATTTGAAGATGGTTTCAAGGTAACGGCAATTTTCTCGGTACTTATTACTTTATTAACCTTCATTATAGCTGGATTCGGAGGTTTTTCATCGGATATCCAAATAAATAATCTAATGAAAATTTATGCTTTTCAAATACCTTTCCTTTCTATAAGTGCGTATTTTGTCGCTTACTTACAATCTCAGAAAAAAATTCATTTAATGTCTAATGTACAAAGTATTTCTAAAATTGCTGTAGTAATAATAAGTATTTTAGGAGCATACATTTATGGAATGACAGGCTACATAATTACTTTAGTAATTGCATTATCATTAACCACATTATTATTTGTACCTTTCATTAAATCTGAGTTGCAATCCATAAAATATAAGCGAATAGACAAAGGATTAATCGCGAAGCCATTAAAATTAGGTAGCTATTCGTTTATTACAAATTTACTAGGTCAATTAATACTTACATTTAATGTCCTTATTTTAAATTACATGAATGTGGATCCAAAAGAAGTAGGTTATTATGGTATAGCACAGCTTATAATCACTTCTATGATGATTATTCCTAATACGCTAAATCAATTAATGATACCGTATATATCTGAGCAAACAGATAATAGGGTTCAAATAAAAAAGATGTTGAAAAAATTTGAGAGTAGAATGTTGATGATAACGGCGTTATTATGTACATCAACATTTTTCATAATACCGTTAATAATGCCAATGATATTTGGAAAAGAGTATGTGAATTCAGTACCTTATTTTCAAGTACTTGTAATAGGATTGTTCTTTTGGAGTATTTATTCACCTAAAGGAATCACATTACTTAGTATAGGGCGAGTTGATTTGAACTTTAAAGTGAGTTGTATTTCTTTTGGCTTTAATATAATCCTTAATTTCATATTAATTTATAAATTTGGAGCGTTAGGCGCAGCTATAGCAACAACAGCTACATATTTTATAACCATTTTCATCAATAGAATTTATTTTAAAAAAGTATAGAAAAAGAATGAGGAGAAGATTCCTCATTCTTTTTTTGTCGGTATATTATGTATATAGAATTAAAATTAAAAGGGAGAAACCTATGAAGATTTTATATTTAGTTAATATGGATCCTCAAAATAAAACCGGATTATTCAATGCAACTCATAAGAGAATTAAGTTGAACGATAATAAGGTTGATAGTGAAAAATATTGTATAAATTTTTATGATGGAATAGTATTGAAATTATTGAAAAAATTATTGAAGAAAAAAATTTATCAAAAAGAGGGGGAGTATTTTATATATGAAGATATAAAATATAGAAAACTCTTTTTGAAGAATACGATTACAAAAAAGGTTTTAGAAAAGTTAGGAATAGACTTTTTAGTTTATTTAGAGGTGATTTTAAGAAATAAGGTAAAAATACAAGAGTTTGATATGGTAAGTGCTCATTGGGGACATACTCAAGGAAGTTTAGCTTACTATATTAAGCGCTTTTTGGGGATTCCATATGCATTGACATTGCATGGTAGTGATATTCATACTATGCCTAAACAAAGTGCGAATTTAAAAAAAGTAATTGTTCGGAACCTAGAATATGCGGATGAAAATATTTTTGTGAGTGAGTATTTACAAAAAGAAGCTAGAGATCTTGGCTATTGTGGGAATAATTTTTCAATTGTATATAATGGTATCGATAGAGAAAAATTTTATCCAGTGTGCTCAAAAAAGAAGAGTGAATTAAGAGCTAAGTATGGCCTTAAAGGGTATTTGGTGGGTTATATTGGTAATTTAGTTGAAGTGAAAAGAGTAGATAAAATTCCTCAAATATATAAAGAACTCAATAAAATTACTGAAGATGAATTTACTTTTCTCATTATAGGCGACGGAGATTTAAAGCAAGAAATGGAAAGAAAATTTAATGAAATTAATGCTAAATTTTTGTTTACTGGAAAGGTAGCGCCTCAAGAGGTAGTCGACTATCTTAGTGTAATGGATGTATTAATTTTACCTAGTCGTCAGGAAGGATTGGGGTCAGTTTTATTAGAAGCACAAGCGTGCGGTATACCTGTAATTGGAAGTAGTAATGGTGGAATTCCGGAAGTAATTATTGATAAAACTTGTATTATAAAAGATGATCAATATTTCGAAGAAAAATTGGCTGAAAAAATTTTATCTATTGCTAAAAATAAATACAGTATAAACCTCTCTAATGATTGGCTAAATAATTTTGACTGGGATAAAAATGGTGAAAAAGAATTAAATTTATACAAGAATATTATAAATGAAAAGTAAGATGTATTCTATTTGATGAGAAAAATCTATAAGTTTTTAGTGAGTAGTGCATACGAAAGAGATGTAATTATATAAACTGAGAAGGTGGCTGGATAGAAAATGAAAAGGGTAGTAGTAATTAGTTACTGGTATTATCCAGAAAATGTAGCTCGGGCCTTTCATGTGAAAGGGATAGTTTCCTCCTTGATAAAGGATGGGTATCATGTGGATTTAGTGCTCCCCAAAAATGCTATGTACCAAGAAATAGGTAATAAAAACTCAAATAATATTACTTTGCATCAAGTTAAACCAGGTATTTTACTTCATAAAGAAAAAAATAGATGGGATGTTAACAGAAATATATTAAACAATTCTCATAGTAACCTTCTTACTAAAGGGCTAAAAAAATTATACGATGTACTTATTTGGCCAGATAGAACAATTGAATGGGCAATTAATGCTTACCGTTATGTAAAAAAAAATAAGTTACATAGTAATAGTATGGCCATGGTGACTGTGGGGTTACCAGTGTCTACCCACATTACAGGACATTTATTAAAAAAAGATGTTCCCCATTTAAAATGGATAGCTGATTATGGTGATCCATTCTCTTATAACCCGGATCGAGAAATAAGAAAATATGATAGATTTCTGGAATCAAGGATGCTTAATAATGTAGATTCTATTGTCATTCCAACAGAAAGTGCGATAGATTGCTATACTAATTTAGGAGTAAATAAATCGCAAATTCATGTTATTCCCCAACTATTTGAGGAGGAGCAAGGGGAAAGTAATTATGAGGTAGATAAAGATAAATTTAATATAATGTATGCAGGATCTTTTTATAGAGGCATACGCAGTCCAGTGGAGTTTATTCATGCGTTATCTTTAGCTAGTAAGAGGAATAAACAAATAGAATTTCATTATTTTGGAAATGTGACAGCTTTAGAAGAATTTTTAAATATGGAAGGATTGGATAAAGAAAAACTTCCTATTAAAATTAATGATTTTAAAAGTAGAAGTGAGATTCTTAATATTATGAGGGAAATGGATTTGTTAATTAATTTAAATAATAAAAGTACAAGTCAAATTCCAAGTAAAATTATTGATTACCTCTATGCTAACAAACGGATTTTAAATATTGGAAACAACCTAAATGAATTATTTGATAATGTAGATAATGAGAAGGAAAAAATTGCTGATAGATTAGTAGAAATTAGTTTAAATCCGTTAGAATTTAATTATGATCAATTAAAGAAATTTTATAGTTATAATTTAAATTCTACAAAGTATTTGAATTTATTAAAATAGGATTTTGTAAATGATATTATCAGCTTTGTTTAATTGTGATATGTTGATGTGTATTTTAATAATTAAGATATTTAACAGAATTTAGGATAGGATGATATAAGTAAATGCAAAGAGGAAGAATAGATTTACTCTTTTATAAAATATATATATATATTGCAGCGATTTTTGGATTTTTGTGGTTGCATCCTTTTTTTACTTGGAATAATGCTATGATTCCTCTTTTTGCGGGAATCCATATTTCAATGTTTTTATTTTGGGCATTTATATCAGATTTTAAAATTAATAAGACAGGTATATTAAGTGCTTTTTTTGCCTTAATATTAATTACTTTGTTTAGTTTTAAGGATGAGAATATAGTGCGTAATTTATGCTTATATTCAGCTTCCTTAATTCCTTTAGTATTAATAAAACAAGAAGATCGTTTAAAGATTTATGATAAATTTATTAAAATTTTTGCTATATCACTTATTCCGGCTATAGTTATAGCTATTTTTTTATTTATAGGGTTTGATATACAGTGGTCACAATTATCTAGTACATCATGGACCAAACCATTTTATAGAAACTATTATAATCTTTCTATCTACCATTTCTTTAATGGTGCAGATCAAAGATACTTCTTTCCATGGGGGGGGAGTATTGATAGGATTTGTGGGATGTTTGATGAACCAGGTGTTGTTGGAACAGTTAGTGGTTTAATTTTAGCCTCAAAGGGATTTTCTTTGCGGAGAAGTTATGAAAAGATAATTTTTATTGCTGGTATACTATCGTTTTCTTTTGCTTTTTATATAATATTACTAGTGTATGTATCAATAAAAAAATATAAATATATATGGGTAATATTAGGGACTTTAGTAATATTAATGAATACGGTTCCTAAAGATAGTTATGTATATACTAAAATTTTGTATAGGCTAGATTTGGGTAATAAGGAAATAGAGGGAAACAATAGAGGGAATGCTGGTTTTGAGCAAATATATAAAGAATTTAAGCAAGATGGAAACTTGTTATTAGGAATTAAAGAGAAAGAATATCTTTATAAAGCAAATGCATATGGTTCAGAAGCGTTATCTTGGAAAACTTTTGTGGTGATAAATGGTTTATTATTATTTATTCTCCATACTTTATATTTTATGGGTTATGCGTTTAATTTAAAAAATAGTAATGTATGGATTTTTACCATAATTTATTTATTATCAATTTACCAAAGACCCTATGATTTTACATTAAGTTATTGGCTTATATTTATGGGGGGAATCGTAGCAGCGAGTAATATAGATATATTAAAAAATAATAAGCTAAATACTAATATTGAGTAGATTAATGAAACCAGGAGTTTACTAAATTAAGGATATAAGAATACCCTTATATCAAGGAGGATTTAAGAATCTGTACTAATTAAATTCTTAAATCCTTTTTTATGTTTTTAGTATGTGGATTGGAGCGAGTATATGCCAGAAATAGCATTATTAATTCCTGTATATAACGATCAAGTTGGTTTAAATCAAACCTTAGAATCTTTATTGAAGGAAACAAAAGAGAAGGTAGATGTAGTAGTTGTTGATGACGGTAGTAAGGAACCAATCTATGTTCCAGAGACTGTGGGGATTCACCATATTATTTTTATAAAATCCGAAGTCAATAAAGGAATTGAGCATGTCTTAAATTTAGGATTAAAGTACATTTGTGATAATGGCTATACATTTGTTGCTAGGATAGATGCAGGAGATACAATTGAACCTAATCGATTTTATAAACAGAAACAATATATGTTAGATAATCCGAATTATATGTTGATAGGATCGAACGTAAGGCATACAGATATGGATGGTAAAGAAGTGTTTATAGAGCGTGTGCCGCTTTCAACAGAAGAGATAAAAAAGAAGATGCATATTAATAGTTGTTTCCCACACCCATCTGTTATGTTTAGAACAGTGATTATTGAGGATATTGGTGTATATCATACGGATTTTCCGGCAGCAGAAGATTACGAATTTTTCTTTAGGATAATGAATAAGTATGAGGTTTCAAATTTAGATGAAGTTCTCATTCGTAAAGAAATTAATCCTAATAGTATTTCATTAAGTAGGCGAAAGAGACAGTTATATAGCAGAATTAAAATTCAAAAAAAATATTTTAAGCCCCTAGTTTTAGAAAGTTATGTGGGAATAGTAAAATCTTTTATCTTGCTAATAGCTCCTAATAAAATAATTATTGGTATTAAGTCTTTACTAAGTAAATCTTCTAACTAATGATAAAAGGGGTCATGAGCAATGAAAAAGGTTGTTTTTATATGTGAGGCGTTAGGTGGAGGAGTAAGGAGACATTTAGTGGATGTACTCTCCAATCTAGATTTAGATGAATATGAGGTACATGTTGTACATGGTACTAAGCGGGTAGATGATGTATTTCTATCGGCAAAAAATAAGCTTATGAAAAAAGGGCTTTATTTTTATGAAGTCACAGAAATGGTAAGGGAATTATCAATTAAGAATGACATAAGAGCTACAAAATCAATTATAAAAATACTAAGAGAAATTAGGCCGCAAATTGTTCATTGTCATAGCTCTAAAGCAGGTGCAATAGGCAGGATAGCGGCAAAAATATGTGGGATAGAAAGGGTATACTATACACCACATGCATATGTATTTCAAAACCCAAATTTATCCTCAAAGAAAAAATTTGTATATAAAAATATCGAAAAATTATTAGGCTTCTTAACAACAAAAGTTCTTCATGTTTCAAAAGGTGAAGAAACATTTGCCTTGGAGCATAAAGTCATTTCGTTAAATAAGTCAATGGTAGTATATAATGGTATTTCATTTCCCGCTACAGATAGTAAATTTTCTTTAAAAGATTGTGAAGAGAAATTAGTAGTAGGAACGATTGCGAGAATGGATTATCAAAAAAACCCATGGTTATTTATTCGTATAGCTGAACAGGTAATTAGGGAAAATCAAAACGTTGAGTTTGTGTACATTGGGGACGGAGAGTATTTTAAAGAAGTTTTCGATTATGTTCAAAAAAATAATTTAGATAAATTTATTAAATTAAAAGGATTTCATTCGAATCCAGATATAGAATTAAATCGATTTGATATATTCCTATCTACCTCCTTATATGAAGGTATGCCTTACTCATTAATAGAGGCGTTATCATATAAAAAACCTATTATCGCGACGGATGTTGTAGGTAATAATGAAATAGTGCTTGATGATTATAATGGTTATCTTTTTGATAAAGATAATGCTGAAGAGGGAACACAAAAAATATTAGAAACTATAAAAGATCCTATTTTATATGACAAGCTATCTAAAAATAGTTTTAGGACATTTGAAGAAACCTTTACAATTGAAAAAATGCTATCTTCAATAGAAGAGTTATATTCCAAATGAAAAAATTATAGGTAGTGCAATGAGTCTTTATAATTAAAGAATTAATCATCATTAATACGTAATAATAGGATTTGATTAACTGAAAGGATAATAAAGTATAGTATTTTTATATGAAATATTCTAGTAAGTATAAATTTGTATGATTTTATATTTATTATAATTTTAATATATGAGCTAAATAATAAAAAGATAAGGATTGGTGAAAATGAATAAGAAAGTTTGTGTAGTAGGTTTAGGTTACATTGGTTTACCAACTTCAGCTATTTTTGCAAAAGCGGGATATGATGTTATAGGGGTAGATGTAAACCCTGTTGCAATTGAAATGATTAATCAAGGTAAAGTTCATATTGAAGAGGTTGGATTAGGAGAATTAGTTAAAGATGTAGTAGAAAAGGGGAAATTGAGCGCTAGTGTAGAACCAACCAAAGCTGATGTGTTTATTATTGCTGTTCCTACACCACACAATGCTGATCATACTGCAAATTTAGACTATGTCGTAGAAGCTACTAAGTCTATTTTACCATTCTTACAGAAGGAAAGTATTGTAATTGTAGAATCTACTATTCCACCAAGAACTATTGATGATATAGTGGCTCCAATTATTGAGGAACAGGGATGGAAAGTAGGGGAAGAAATTTACCTTGCACATTGTCCGGAACGTGTGTTACCTGGACGTATTTTAATTGAATTAGTAGAGAATACAAGAATAGTTGGTGGGATTAATAAAAAATCTACGCAAAAAGCAGCCGAAGTTTACGGTTGCTTTGTAAAAGGAGAAATCCTTGAAACTACTGCTGTAACAGCAGAAATGTCTAAGCTTATGGAAAACACATTCCGCGATGTAAATATTGCATTAGCAAATGAATTAGCAAAAATCTCTGAAAAACTTGGCGTAAATGCTTTAGAAGTTATTAAATTAGCTAACCATCATCCTCGAGTAAATTTACATCTTCCAGGACCAGGGGTTGGAGGACATTGTTTAGCAGTGGATCCGTATTTTATTATTGAAAAGGCACCCGAAGAGTCTCAATTAATTTCTAATGCGCGCTTTATAAATAATTCTATGCCTGTATTTGTTGTAGAGCAATTAGCAAAAATTATTCCAGATAAAAATGCAAAAGTTGCAGTTTTAGGAATTACATATAAAGGTAATATCGATGATGTCAGAGAAAGTCCAGCTATGACAATTGTAGATTTACTTAAAGAACAGGGTTATGAAGTTGCTGTACATGATCCTCATGTTCATGAAAATCAGGTCCATTTTAACTTATATAGTCTAGAGAATGCTGTGAAAAATGCAGAATGTATTTTAGTACTAACAGACCATAATGAGTTTAAACAAATAGATGAACAAGTCATTATTGATAACGCAAGAAAGGCTATTATATTTGATACACGTAATTGTATGAATATAAGCAGTAAACAAATTTCTTATTACAATTTTAATAATCTATATGAACTAAGAAGTTTAGCAAGCATAAGAGTATAATGAACTAATTGCAAATGGTTGGTTAAAAATGTGTTTTATTAAATGAAAAATTAAATTAGATATTTTGTACGAAGTGTATATAAAAATTTGAATTCTTGCAATTGATTGTATAAAAGAATTTGATTATTTATGATGACTATAGATATTTTGAATTTATTTAGGTTATAATTGTAACTATGTTTTTTGAGAAAAGATTTCGATTTTCGAAAGAAGGTTAAAAAATGAAAAAGAAAATTTTATTCTGGATTTTGGGTATTATTGGAATTCTCATTGTCGGTGGTGGAGTATATGCTTATACTGTTTATTCTAATGTTTCTAATACCTTAGATGCTGTCCATAAACCATTAGATCGTGAGAAATCTGAAAAACGAGAAAAGAAGGTAGATATTTCAGATCAAAAACCAATATCTATTTTAATGATGGGAGTAGACCAACGTGGTGAAGACCAAGGAAGGTCAGATTCATTAATGCTATTTACATTAAATCCTACGACGAAATCTATGAAAATTGTTAGTATCCCACGTGATTCTTATACAGAAATCGTTGGAAAAGGTACAAAGGATAAAATTAATCATGCTTATGCTTTTGGCGGAATTGATATGTCTGTAAAAACAGTAGAGAATTTTCTTAATGTACCAGTTGATCATTATATTGAAGTAAATATGGATGGATTTAAAGATATTGTAGATGCTGTTGGTGGCGTAGATGTAAATAATGATTTAGATTTTACATATGAAGGAATTCATTTTGAAAAAGGAAATATTCATCTAGATGGTAGTAAGGCATTACATTATTCTAGGATGAGAAAGCTTGACCCACGTGGTGACTTTGGCCGTCAAATGCGCCAACGTCAAGTTATTCAAGCTGTAATTAAAAAAGGTGCAAGTGTATCTTCTCTAGCAAATTACGGTGATGTATTAAAAGCAATTGAGAAAAACGTTAAAACAAGTTTAACGCAAGATCAAATGTTTGATATTCAAAAGAATTATAAAGACTGCATGCAGAATAGTGAAGAAATCCAAATTCCAGGTGATGGCCACAAAGCCGCTGATGGTATTTGGTACTACTATGTTCCAGATGCAGCGAAACAAGATTTAACGAATAAGTTAAGAGCGCATCTTGAATTGACTAAGTAATATGTAATAACCCAACTCCTTTGGAAGGAGTTGGGTTTATTTTTGCATAGATTTATATTAGTATTATATATTGTGAGATTAATAGATGAGGTGAATCGATGAATAAGAAAGCATTACTTGTTCTTGTTGTTTTTGTATTGTTTATTGCTTCGATTGTGAGCGGTAAATTGTACTGGAATAAGAAGATTGCGAATGCAACGGGACAGACGAGTGAAGTAACGAAAACAAAGGTTGAAGTGAAAGATAGTGGAGTGAAGAAAGAAGCGAAAAAGGAAGAGAAAAAACAAGATACGAAGTCATCTTTTAATGAAGCCTATGCGAAGAACTTGCCAGATGCAGTGAAAGAGAAGTTAAAGAAAGCTGCTGAGGATAAAAAGGCAGTAAATCTTGTTATTGTTGGTGATGAAGCTTCTTCATCTGAAAAAGGTGCTTGGGCAGCTAAGCTAACGGCTAATTTAGAAACTGCTTATGGTAAAGGTTTATGGAATGTGACTATAAAGGAATATAAGGGTGAAAGCACAGAAGAGTTAATCGCGAATAAGCGTGATAAAGAGATCGCGAAAGACAATCCAGATGTGATTTTATTTGAACCACCATTTATTACTGATAACGGTAAAACTGGTAATGGGAACTCTGTTGTGAATACACAGAAGTTTGTTCAAGCACTTTCTACTAGTGCAAAAGGCGCTACGATTATGATTCAACCATCAAATCCAGTGTATGGTGCGAAAAATTACCCGAAATCGATTGAAGCATTAAAACAATTTGCAACGCAAAATAATTATACATATATTGATCATTGGGGAGCATGGCCGGATGCTTCAACGAAAGCAATTTTACCATACCTACAAGAAGAATTTGGTTTCCCAAGTGCAAAAGGACATGATGTTTGGGCGAAACATGTAACTGATTATTTTGTAGCTAAGTAATGAAGGAGAGATAAAAGGTGTACGAGTTCCCGTATACCTTTTCCTTTTATAATTAAGATATCTGAAAATAGTAGGAGGAAAACAATGAATTCAATTTTAATCTGTGGTGGAGCTGGCTATATCGGTTCTCACGCTGTGAAAAAATTAGTAGACGAAGGTTTATCTGTAGTAGTAGTAGATAACTTACAAACTGGTCATGAAGATGCAATTACGGAAGGCGCGAAGTTTTATAATGGTGACCTTCGTGATAAATCCTTTTTAAGGGATGTTTTTAAACAAGAAAATATTGAGGCGGTTATGCACTTTGCAGCTGATTCTTTAGTTGGAGTTAGTATGGAAAAGCCCCTTCAATATTATAATAATAATGTGTATGGTGCCCTTTGCTTGTTAGAAGTGATGGATGAGTTTAAGGTAGATAAGTTTATTTTCTCTTCTACTGCAGCAACGTATGGTGAGGTAGATGTGGATCTTATTACTGAGGAAACGATGACAAATCCAACGAATACGTATGGAGAGACGAAGTTAGCAATCGAGAAGATGCTTCATTGGTATAGCCAAGCTTCTAATTTACGTTATAAGATTTTCAGATACTTTAACGTGGCTGGTGCAAATCCAAGTGGTATTATTGGAGAAGATCATCGTCCAGAGACTCATTTAATTCCTCTTGTGCTGCAAGTGGCTTTAGGTCAACGTGAGAAGATTATGATGTTTGGTGATGATTATAATACACCAGATGGTACTTGTATCCGTGATTATATTCATGTTGAAGATTTAGTAGCGGCTCATTTCTTAGGGCTTAAAGACTTGCAGAACGGCGGAGAGAGTGATTTCTATAACTTAGGAAATGGTAATGGTTTCAGTGTAAAAGAAATTGTTGATGCAGTTCGTGAGGTTACAAATCATGAAATTCCTGCTGAGGTAGCACCGCGCCGTGCGGGCGATCCAGCACGTTTAGTTGCTTCTTCTAAGAAAGCGAAAGAGAAGCTAGGATGGGATCCTAAGTATGTAAATGTTAAGACAATCATTGAACATGCTTGGAATTGGCATCAAAAGCAACCGAATGGATATGCTAAATAAATATAATAAGTGAAAGAGAGGGTATCGTCGACAAAATATGTTCGACAATACCCTCTCTTTTTTTATAGGATTTTTGCTATACTAAACTGTACTATAATACGTGGTGGAAGGAGGAGAATGATGAAAATACTTGTGGTTGATGATGAATCGAGTATTCGTAATTTGATTCGGATGCAGTTGGAGATGGAAGGTTATGAAGTATTGGCAGCGGCTGATGGAAGAGAAGCTTTAGAGCGATGGAATGAAGGGCCGAATGTATTGATTTTGGATGTTATGCTTCCGGATACGGATGGGTATGAGTTGCTTCGTTTGTTCCGTGAGAGGGATAGGGATATTCCGGTGCTTATGTTAACGGCAAAGAGTCAGATGAATGATAAGTTGCTTGGATTGCAGCTTGGTGCTGATGATTATGTGACGAAGCCGTTTAATTATGCGGAGCTTATTCTTCGAGTTAAGAATATGGCGCGGCGTGTAAAGAAGACGGAGACTGCTGTAAGTCATGAAGTAATTGAGGCTGGAGAGATCGTGATTTGTCCTAAGGAAAGAAAGGTACATGTGAGTGGACAAGAGATTCAGTTAACGTACCGAGAGTTTAATTTATGTCAGTTATTTGTTTCAAATCCGCAGCGTGTGTTTATGAGGGATGAGTTGCTTGAGAAAGTATGGGGATTTGAGTATATCGGAAATACGAGAGCGGTTGATATTATGGTGCAGAGACTTCGCAAGAAGCTTGGGACGAGCGGAGAATATATTAAGACAATTTATGGCGTTGGCTATAAACTGGATTGTTAAGTGGTGATGGTATGTCTTTAAAGCGAAATATGGTGTTTGGAATAGTTGGGCTGTTAATTCCGATTTTTGTTCTTTTATATGCAGTTGTTTATATTACGTTAGAAAAGAATATGTATCATAACGCAGCAGATTCTTTAGAAAAGTTAAGTGTAGAAGCACAAATTTATACGATGAATTATTTAGAGAAGGAAGCAGAAGTGGATACGCTTGGTCCGAATTCACTTTTAATTGCGTCGTATTTAGCGAAGCGTATGGATGTCCGTGTGCAGATGATTGGGAAGAATGGCGATGTTGTTGCAGATACACAAAAAGGAGCATTGCTTCACCGTAACATCGACATTGAGAGTTCCTTGAAGGGGAAGAAGTCTTATGTTTTCGAGGAGGCGGATCCCGCTCCCATTCTTTTGTTTTCAAGCCCGGTTTATTATGGAAACGATGTCATTGGAAGTATTCGTTTTATAAATGAGTTAACGGGTGAGAAGGAAGTTTTAACAAATGTGAGCTGGACGTTCTTAATGACGTCTCTTTGTTTAGTAGCTACCGGTATTTTCTTTGCGATTCGTTTAGCGAAGTCTCTTCATAAACCAATTGATCAGTTGAGACAAATGGCACAGAGGCTCGCGAATGGTGATTATAAGAGTAAGATTGAGTTAAATGAGTACGTGGAAATCGCTCAGCTTTCAGCATCTTTTAACGCGATGGCCGATGGAATTGAGCTGCATATTAAGCAATTGCAGGAGGAGAAAGAGAAGCAGAAAGATTTCCTAGACCGCATTACGCATGAGCTAAAAACACCGCTAACGGCAATTATCGGTTATGTTGATTTAATTCCGAAGTTACAATCGAAAGAAGATGTACAGGAAAGTCTCCGTTATGTGGCTGTGGAAAGTGAGCGTTTATTATCACTTGTAGAGGAATTGCTTAAGTCCTCGAAATATGGAACGAGTACGTTTGAAGTGTCACCTACAGTTGTGAACATAAAGGAATTGGCAGAGGAAGCAGTTTCAATTGTGAAACCTCGCCTAAATCAGTTTGAAATTGAAGTGATAAATGAGTTAACGGATGTACATGTTGTTGCGGATTTTGATAAGACGAAGCAAATTTTCTTAAATGTGCTTGATAATGCAATTAAGTATAGTGATGCTTCGCACATTCGTATGAATGTAATTGTAAATGAGCATGAGGCGAAGGTCTTTGTTCATGATGATGGGATCGGTATAGATGAAGTGGTGCTTGCGGAGTGGAATGAGTCTCCGAAAGGAAAGGCACTTCCTTCTAGTTACGGGAATGGTTATGGTTTGTATATTTGTCAGGAGATTATGAGTAAGCAGGGCGGAAGCATGCGGATTGAGAGTAGTGAAGAAATAGGTACTATAATATTCATTACATTTTTGCTTCCGAGAAGGATGGAAGACATAAAAAACTTGAAAGCGGTTAAATGATACATTTATGAAACAATTATGCGGTATTTTCGAAACAACGTTTTTTTATCTTGGAGGTAGGCAGAAATGAAAAGGCTATCATTTCAAATTCTTATGTTTGTCATTTGTATGATTGTTTCTCTTGTTTTGTTTTATGTTATGGAGAAGCAAATCTATAATCGAATCAACATTGTAAATGATAAACAAGCCGTTTTACAAAGGGTGAATGAATCTCTTCCAATTGAAGTGAAAGTAAGACATGAAAAGTGGGGAGAAATTGTTGTAACGGATGAAGTTCGTTTGCATACGATTGTTTCATTCTTTGACCGAATTCGAATAGAGCCTGAGGGCGTTAAGAGCCAAGAACAAGTATTTACTGGAGAAGTAACGTACTTGAATGGACATAAGCGTACTTTTGCAGTAGGTGACTTGTTCCAGTATGGGGAAAATGTATACGGAAAGAATGGCATGGATCCGATGATTTCAGCACTTCAAACGTATTTATTAAGCCTGTATTACACGCCAGAGCGTATTAGTGATTTCTTTGCTTCAGCAAAGGATGTCGTAGTACGTCAAGGTGATGTGGTACGTACTATCAATCTTACGCACATACTTGATTCTATTCGGTACGCAAAGCAAATTACAGATTACGGAGAAATTCAGAAGTTATTACAATCGCAGAATGAACCGATTGCTTATATTACAGCTTATAAAACAGGTAAGCGTGTAAAGAATGATCGTGAAGATATTCTTACGATTTCTGTGTATCCATCGTACTTTGTTGTGCAATATCTCGGTGATAATAACGGAAATGTCATGTATATGAAAAGCTCTCTAGCAGAGTTATTCGTAAAGGAGAATGCGTCATGAGAAAGATAGCCTTTTTCTTCTTTTTGCTAGTAATTGGAGGAGCGATGTCTAGTTGCTCTCGAGATACAACCTCTATTAAATATAGTAAAAATGGTCTCCCTATTTTGGATGATCGTCATATTGTTGCGTATGTAGCGGCTCGTGAGGAAGTTGGTGAAGCGTTACTTTCATCATTTTGTAAGCCGCGCGGATGTACGTATGAATTTATTCGTCTTTCAACAGAAGAACTTCTTCGTAGAGTGGAAGAAGAAGCTGGAAATCCGAAGGCGGATATTATTATTGGCGGTACAGTAGATGCGCATCAAATGATGAAGCAAAAAAATCTTTCTATTCCTGTGATAAGCCAACATGCAAATCGTATTTCAAAAACTGTTAAAGATAAAGATGGTTATTGGTACGGTTATGAAGTGGAGAAGCTGGCAATTGCGATTAATAAAGAGCGGTGGAACGAGGAAATAGCGCCGCTCGGTCTCTCGTATCCGTTAAGATGGAAAGATTTATTGAATCCAGTATATAAGGGAAAGATTGTCATGCCCGATCCAAATGTTTCAGGTACAGCATATACGTTTTTCCAGTCACTTATTGATACGTTAGGTGAAGAGGAAGCGAAGGAATATGTGAAGAGTCTGGCAGAACAAGTTGGAGAAGTAACAGTGAATGGTTACATTCCAGCAGAACTTGTTGCGAGCGGTGAATATATGATAGGCATCAACTTTATGGGAGATCAGAGAATGCTTCAAAAACAAGGTTTTCCGATTTTAAGTAACGAACCTGAGCAAACAGGGTTATCTGTTAATGCGATTTCTAAACTAAAACGTGCACCGAGTGGTATTATTGCGGATTTATTTATTGATTATTGTTTATCAGAAGAAGCGGGGCATATTTTAGAAAAAGTGTCGTTTGGCGTACCAACGATGTTTGCGAAGAATGAGAAAGAAATAGAAGGACAGCCGGTTAGAAGGACGAACCAAAATATATCAAATAGCGGAATAATCGAGATATGGAATAGACAGCGTCTCTCTCTGAAGTGAGAAAAGGAGACGGAAATATATGTTTAAATGGCTTAAGCCAGCACCTGCAATTGAAAGATTGCCAGCGGATATGATCGACCGTGTATATCGATTACTACGTATTCGTGTGTTAATCGGGATTTCAGTTGGATATGCTGCTTATTATTTAGTTCGTAGTAACTTTAATTTATCTACTACGTATTTAGTAGACGAGTTCGGATTTAGCACTACACAAATCGGATTATTAGGTGCAGTAATGGCTGTTGTTTACGGACTTAGTAAATTCTTTATGGGTAATTTATCGGATAAGGCATTTGCTCAACGATTTATTGCAGTAGGTTTATTTTTATCTGGGCTTGTTAATATTTGTTTCGGTTATGCATCTTCCTTTGGGATGATTTTAACATTACTTGTTCTAAACGGTATTGTACAAGGTATGGGAGCACCACCTTGTAGTATTGTTATGACGAAATGGTTTTCAAAGAAAGAACGTGGTACGAAAACAGGTCTTTGGAATATTTCACATAACGTTGGTGCACTACTTGTTCCACCATTCATTGGGATTGGGGTAGGGATTTTCGGTGAAAGCCATTGGCAAGGCGGCGTGTTTATTTTCCCAGCGATTATCGCAATGGTAATTGCAGTACTTGTTTGGATCAATGCGAAGGATACACCAGAATCTGAAGGTCTTCCACCAATTGATGAATATCGTAATGACTATGAAGAACTTGAAAAAGTAGATAATGCTAACAAAATGTCACCAAAAGAAATTTTAATGAAATATGTAGTGAAAAATAAATTTGTATGGTTCTTATGTATTGCGAATGCTTTTGTTTATTTAATTCGTTTCGGTGTTATTAACTGGGTACCAATTTACTTAACAA
Organism: Bacillus sp. TE8-1; assembly: GCF_008368855.1. NCBI lineage: Bacteria > Bacillati > Bacillota > Bacilli > Caryophanales > Bacillaceae > Bacillus > Bacillus sp. TE8-1. The sequence goes on from NZ_QPET01000003.1 coordinate 253,242, forward strand.
CAGTGAAAGGTTTTACAAAAACAGAAGCGCATTTTGCGTATTCAATATTTGAAACGGCAGCGATTCCAAGTTCTTTAATTGTCGGCCTTTTAAGCGATAAATTATTCAAAGGAAAACGTATGCCATTATGTGTTATGAGTATGGCTGGGGTTGTTGTTGGAACAATCGTCTATTGGCAAGCAACTAATATTATTGTTGTGAGTGTTGCAGTTTCTATTATCGGTTGTTTAATTTATGTACCACAGTTCTTAATCGGTTTAAGTGCAATGGAATTAGTACCGAAATTTGCAGTAGGTACGACAGTTGGTATGTGTGGTCTGTTCGGTTATGTTGGAGGAAGTTTCATAGCAAACGCAGCAATTGGTATCATTGTTGATCGTTCTGGCTGGGATGGTTGCTTCATGTTACTGTTAGCGGGTGGCATATTAGCAACGATATTCTTACTGATTGTTCAAATGGGACATGAGAGAAAAGCTTCTAAAGTAGTATAATATTTTATTTGAAAAAGCTATCCAATTGTTATATTGGATAGCTTTTATATTTTTATTTAGAAAAAACAAATAGTATGTAAAATTGGAGTTTAATGTGTAAAAGGTTTTTGTTACTTAATATAATTTTTTTAGATTTAATAAACCAATCACGTACATAGTTAGACCGAAAAATCCACCGCCACAGATGAAAATTACAACCTTAAATAAAGAAATAGAGATTTCTTCTGAACCTACATAGGGAAGGATATAATTCATAAAAACAAACATTTGAAAGCCCCAAAGCACACCTGCTTTTAAGCCAGCTTTTCTTAATTTTTTCTTGTGTTGTAAATATTCTTCTTTTGTTGCACATTCAGTATCACTTAAACCTTTTTTCTTGAATTTAAAGGCTAAGTAATTAGCATAAATCATATTAGATAGAAAAATGAATATTGTCCCTATAGATATTGTGTGGTTCATAGTATCAACAAGTAACATAATAAGCATTACCAACATATTTAGCCACCATAAACCAATTCCAGCTACAGATAATTCTTTATTGATTTCTTGTTTTTGATATTCATCTCTCTCACTCAGTGTTCCAACAAAACTATTATAAACTCTTTCTTTCCATTCAATTTTCATCATTTAATCTCCCTCCCAAAATAGACTGTTTAAATCTGTTTTTAGTGCTTTTGCTAATTCGATACATAAGGCTAAAGAAGGGTTATATTTATTATTTTCAATTAAATTTATTGTCTGTCTCGCCACGTTAACTTTTTTAGCTAACTCTAGCTGCGATAGCCCTTCAGATTTTCGATATTGTTTGACGTTATTCAAATATAACCCTCCCATTTATGGTTGTAGACCTCGTGTACCGAAATGTCATTTATATGTGACATTTTATAATTGAATAAATGAAATGTCAAATATATATGACAAAAATGATAGTAGTACAATTAGGAAAATGATTTTAATAATTTATCTTGGTAAGAAGTTTATTAATAAAAGATGGCTTACATTCATATAAAAAGTACTTGAAAATTCAATTTAAATTATCCTTTTTCCTTTCCTTAAATCTATCTTAAAAGATATAATGTCATATTTCTAATCATTGGAATTTTTGTTACAATATAAATGGATGTGTAAAACTTTGTAAAAATAATGTAATAATATGTAATATATTTTCAGAAAGTTTTATACAATTTTTATATTAAACTATTAAGTTATAAAAAAGGAGCGGTAATATGTTACCAAATACGGTTCGTACTCCAAACAAGAAGAAGAAATGGATTATTATTGGGGTTATTGCACTAATTGTTATTGTAGCGGCAATTAATATTTTTGTTATGCAAGGTAAGAAGAAGGGCGCATCAACAAATGCTGATGCTGTAAGTTTTGAGAAAGTGACAGAGCGTAAGCTGAATAATACGAAGTTAATTTCTGGTCAGGTGAAGCCTGGTAATATTGAAAGCTTCTATGCAGATCCGGCCAAAGGGAAAGTGAAAGATATTGAGGTAAAAGAAGGGCAAGAGGTAGAGAAAGGCACGAAGTTATTCTCTTATGATAATGAAGAGATTAACCTTCAAATGAAGCAAGCTGAGCTTGATCAGAAGATGGCGGATATGCGTTATGATCAAGGAAAAAAGAAGATTGATTCGTTGAAGAAAGAAATTAAGAAGGCGAAAGATAGCGGAGCTGGGAAAGAAGTAACAGATCCGATGGACGAGCAAGTAAACGAGTTAGAGATAGGACAAAAAACAATTGACCTTGAGAAAGAAAAAGGAAAGTTGCAGAAAGAAGAGTTAAGTAAGAAGCAGAAAGAACTTACGATTTATAGCAATTTCGCTGGTGTTGTTCAAAAGTTAGATAAAGATGCGGCACAAAGTTCATCTCAAGCGTTAGGTGGTCAAGGAAAAGCGTTTTTACAAGTAGCTTCTAAAGATCCATTCCAAGTTCAAGGTACGTTAACTGAGCTTCAGAAGTCACAAATTCAAAAGGATCAAACATTCACTGTAACTGCGAAAGCAAATAATAAGAAGAAGTGGACAGGTAAAATTACAGAGGTAAGTGAGTTCCCAACAAGTGCAGAGATGGCGCAAGCTGGCGGCATGGGTGAAGCAACTCAAAATATGTCCCAATATACATATAAAGCTAGCCTTGATAGTCAAGATGGTTTATCTCCAGGTTATCACGTTTCATTGCAAGTAAACTTAGAGAATAAGAAGATGATTGCTGTCCCAAGTAAGAGCATTGTAGCAAAAGGCGATGATGCATTTGTTTATGTTGAGGAAAAAGGAAAGCTTCGTAAACAAAATGTGAAAAAAGGTTCTACTGATGGAGATTGGACAGAGGTTGTAGAAGGCGTAACAGTGGGGCAAAAGGTGGTTAAAAATCCTTCCGACGATGTGTATGACGGAATGGAAGTGAAAGAGAAATGATTACGTTAAATAATATTGCTAAAACGTATTATCAAGGAAAATTGGCGGTGCCGATTTTGCATGGTATTAGTTTAACAATTCAGAGCGGTGAGTTCGTTTCGATTATGGGACCGTCTGGTTCTGGTAAGTCGACGCTTATGAATATTATCGGTTGTTTAGATCGTCCAACAGAAGGCGAATATATGCTGAATGACGTGAATATCTTAACAGCAGACGAGTCAAAGCTTGCTTTAATTCGTAATGAATATATTGGCTTTGTATTCCAGCATTTTAATTTACTACCTCGTCTTTCCGCAGTGGAAAATGTTGAGCTTCCGCTCGTATATGGTGGCGTGAAGAAAGCGGAGCGTCGCAAGCGTGCTTTGGAGGCGTTAGGTAAAGTTGGATTGGCAGATCGCGTGCATCATTTACCAAATGAGTTATCAGGTGGACAGAAGCAGCGTGTAGCGATTGCAAGAGCGATTGCGAATAATCCAACGTTCATTATGGCCGATGAACCGACTGGTGCACTTGATACGAAGTCTGGTGAGCAAGTTATGAATATTTTCACGAAGCTTAATGCAGAAGGTACGACAATTGTTATGGTTACGCATGAAGAGGAAGTAGCAGCGTATTCTTCCCGCCGAATTGTACTGCGAGACGGGAAAGTTACAGAAGATAGAAGGTGTGCGGTATGAGTTTACTAGATAGTATAAAAATTGCCCTGTCTTCTATTTTAGCTCATAAACTGCGTTCAGCTCTTACGATGCTCGGTATTATTATTGGGGTAGGTTCGATTATTACTGTCGTTGCAATTGGGCAAGGCGGGGAAGCGATGCTGAAGTCGAAATTCGCGGGTTCTGGTGGTAATAACCTTATGCCAATTCAATTTAAAGCAGATATTAATGATGAATTTGCTATAGGTGGATTTGAGATGCCGAAGTTAACGGAAGAGGATATTTTGGAAGTAAAACAAGTGAAAGATGTTTCACACGTTATTACAACAAATTCGACGACAGAGACACTTGATGTAAATGATAAAAAAGCAAGGCTGAATGTTATTGGTCTTGATAATGAATATTTTGCGGTTAATAAAGTAAAGGTCGTAAAGGGACGTACTTTAAACGAATCAGATATTTCTCATGCAAATAACGTTGTGATGATTAGTACAAAAACAGAGGAGACGTTATTTAAGGATGTAAACCCAGTTGGACAAATTATTGAGATGAAGGGACAGCCAATGCAAATTATTGGTGTGTATACATCTGATAATGAGTTTATGGGATTTGAAATGGAAGAAGCGTTAATCCCTCTTACATTATGGCCTGTTTTATACGGAACAGATGATATTCAAAATATCGCCATTCAAGCTAAAAATGTAGACAATTTAGAAGCAGCAGGGAAACGAGCTGTTGATGTATTAAATAGTCGTAAGCCAAGTGAAATCCCAGGTAAATATGAACTGGTGAATTTAAAAGAACTCCAAGAAAATGTTTCTAAAGTAACTAGCATCATGACGATGATTATCGGTGGTATCGCTGGTATTTCATTAGTCGTTGGTGGTATTGGTGTTATGAATATCATGCTTGTATCTGTAACGGAGCGTACGCGCGAAATTGGGATACGTAAAGCGCTTGGAGCAACGCGTAGTAAAATTTTATTACAGTTTTTAATTGAAGCCGTTATGTTAACACTTCTAGGTGGTTTGATCGGAATTGGCCTTGGGTATGGCGGAGCATATATCGTTTCTACATTCGCAAAATGGCCACCACTCGTTTCATGGGAAGTTGTCGTTGGAGGCGTACTGTTCTCGATGACACTCGGTATTATTTTCGGATTAATTCCAGCAAATAAAGCTGCGAAATTAGATCCAATTGAAGCATTACGTTATGAGTAATTAATAGTGTAGTAGAACTACACATTACCGTTCTAGTGGGCGGTTCGTAGCCTCTATATGAGGAAGTGAACCGCCCGTTAGAACGGGTTATATAAATAGAAGGAGGCGTTATAATGGAAGCTAATATTAATACGCAAGATGTAGGTGCGAAGAAGCCATCATTATTAGGAATGATTATTTCTCCAAGTGAGCAGTTTGAGAGAATGAAGACGAGTAATGCAGTTTGGGGTGCATTTTGGCTACTTGTTTTAATAGCTGGGCTTGTTGGGGGATTTGCTGCTTATGTATATTCTCTAACACCTGAAGCAATTAAGCTTAATAAGGAATTAGGTGTTACTGTTTCAGCTGCAATGACATATGGTATGGGATTTGGGATAATTGCTATTAGTATGGCATTTGTCTTTCTACTTAGTGCTGTGGTGTATAAAGTGTTAATGGTATTTATAAGCAATGATACTTCTTTTAAAAAGTTATTAGCGATTACTGTATATTCAAGTGTTATTTCATTACTAGGTTTATTAATAAATACGATTTTAGCATATATTTTAGGTGGATCAGGTCAAGAAATGTACACTGGCCTAGAGCCAATTTTTGCTTCAAGTAGTGGTGTTGTAAAAGGCATTGTAAGTAAATTTGAAGTGTTTACAATTTGGGGATATGCAGTTACATGGCTAGGTCTTCAAATTACAGCAGGTTTGACTAAAAAGCAGGCAACAATTATTACTATTGTTTTCTTTGTTTTAACTCTTGGAATCGGAGCTTTACAAGGTATGTTCCAATAAGGAAATAAGATAGAAAAGGTGGCTCTTCCAAGAGTCACCTTTTTTATTTTTACCCCTATATCAAATACCATCAACAAAATTTCAAATACTATCTAGTGTAATTTCAAATTCCGTCGGTAGTATTTGAAATGACTCACAGTGAAATCTTTTCTTTATTTTTATATTGTGAAGGTACCGCGGAATACTAGAAAGGTATACCTTTTAGAAACGGGTACTGTGTGAAGCCAGCGACTTTTAAAGAGGCAGTTGTTTTGTATGAAGGGATGATTGTAAATCAAATAAAGAAATTAGGTATTCGTAAAGATTATGAAGAGTATTATCAATGTGGTTTAATCGGTCTTTGGCATGCGTATGAAAGATTTGATGAAAAGAAGGGGTATTTCCCTGCATATGCAGTTGTAACGGTGCGAGGTTATATATTAGAGAGATTGAAGAAAGAGTTCGCAGTGCAGGAGAGATGTGTATGTGTAGGAGAGTATGAGGATATCTTTCATTTTGAGGATGTTGAAATAAGAGTGAAGGATTTTATGAGCGTGTTAGATGAGAAGGAGAAGTATATTATTTTTGAACGTTTTTTTGTAGGGAAGACGATGGGAGAAATCGCTTTAGAGACGGAAATGACATATTATCAAGTAAGATGGATGTATCGGCAAGCACTTGAGAAAATGCGAGATAGTGTAAAAGGATAAAAATAGAAAATAGAATGGAAGGTAAGGAAATACTACCTTCCATTCTATTTGTTATTAAGGTGATGAATCTTGCATGTTCATTTGGGATAATACATATCCAGCTTTCCATAATTGCTGGCTTAACTTATGGGGACTAATTTGTATCGTTACGGTAGCTCCGTTTGAAAAATGAATTTTAGCTCGTTTAGCTTTTTTGAAAAACTCTATTGTATGAACATGTTTGAAGAAAAGCCAAATACAATTTGGAGAAGCAGGAGATTCTGTTGGGAAAGCACAAATATATTCTCTATGATTGATTGGAATTGGAACGTTTTGTTTAAATTTAAATTTTGTTTTTACAGCATTACGTCTCCCTTGATAAGTAGAATGAATATTTGTTAGACAAGATTTCTGTATAAGTTGGAGAGCAGTTTGACAGGAGTAAAGATGGTTTCCGCTACTGTCAATAATTTTTGTACGGTAATAAGGGTGTTTACATGGTTCAAGCATCATTGTAGAACTAGAAATAAAAATGTTGTTTTCATTATCCATAATTCTATATCCTCCCTTATAATTTTCATTCCGAATATAATTATATATAAATTAAGTAAATTTACTGTTAATATTCTATTTCATATTGTAAATTTTGGCTCTTCGTTTACAATCAATAGGTGATAGTCTTTCTAATTTGCATCGCTTGTACATATATATGAAAATAGAAAAGAGTAGGCGGTGATATAGTATGAAGAAAAAGTATATTATTATGGCTTTAGTTGTCGTTCTCCTAGTATATTTAGCAAACAGTAATCCGAGTAAAGGAGAATATACAGAATGGGCAGCGAAGCAGTTTATGAAGCGTAATGATGTGAGTAAGAAGCTAGATGAAGTTCAAAAAGAGAATGAAGAGGGTCTCCTTGGCGACTTGGCATCGGCCGGTAAAAAGTTAGCGAAAAAGTATGTTGAGCCACAAGTTGGGTTATTAATCGATCATTATACGAAGCGAAATGATTATATATTCTTCTCAACATATACGACTGAGTTTGATATAGGGGAAGAACATTATAAGTATGTATGCGTCGGTTTTTCAAAGATTTTTATCCCGATTGAAATGCCGAAGAAAAAAGACGAATCTGCAAAATGATGCAGATTCGTCTTTTTTATTTTATAAAGTAATTTGAACTTCAGATACATTTTTTTCTATAAGGCGAGCTCCCTTTTTTCTTGTATTTTCATCAATGGATGAAAATACAGATGAGGCAAGGATTGTATCCATTACTTGATTTACGACTTGTGCATCGATTGGTGTGATGGGCGTATCGATAGAAAAAACGACTGTTTTTCCATCTTCTTTCGCGAAAATCAACTCTAGTACTTGCATGTGTTATTCCCTCCTTTGTGTTTATCCCGCTATTTACGGGATTTGGGTCTGCCGGTTAAATTGCGGGCTAATAATCAGCGGGGATGAATAAAATCCCCACTGATCCAAGTTTTACTTTATAGTTTAGAAAGATCTGATGTGCTTACAAGTTGTACAGCGTGAAGTGGTGATGCTTGTAAGGAAGCTAGAGCATGAGCTACATTGTGTACTTGATCTAAGCTCGCATTTGTTTTAACACGTTTAAATTGTTTGCTCTTGAAAACTGTTTTGCCGTTCTTATCTAATCCGTTGTTTAAGACAAGACGTAAAGTTAAATCCATTACGATTGTTTCAATTGCCATGTGTATCACCTCCTTTCACTTTATAAATAGGGTACAAATGTCATGTTTTGGCGTGAAATTTTTTCTTTTTTTTGGTACCCTTAAAAGATTAAGAGAGGAGAATTCTGGATAATGAATCGTAAATGGTTATTTTGGATTCCTGTATTACTATGGATGGGGCTGATTTTCTATTCTTCGGCACAACCATATAAAAAGCAGGATATGCGTTCAGATATTGAACAATATGTAAATGTTGAATTTGTGAAAGAGCATTTTTCATGGGTATCTATCGATTATGGTGGAGGAACCCCTGTTAGTATTGCGAATAAAGGTGTAGGCGGATTTATTGAGTTTTTCCTTCGTAAAGGTGCTCATTTTATGGTGTTCTTTATGCTAGGTTCATTGATTTATTACGCTTTTCATCGATCAGGTTATTCGAGGAAAAGATGTTTTATATATGCCCTTCTTTTCGTTGCGGGTTATGCAACATTTGATGAGATTCACCAATGGTATACGGGGGATCGTACACCAATGTGGCAAGATTCATTGCTTGATACGTGCGGCGGGTTAACGGGGATTATAATAAGTAATTGGTTTTGGAATAGAAAAAAGCGCTAATCTCATTTCGAGATTAGCGCTTTTTTTTTGCGGGGAGTAAAACCTCCACTGATTAAAGTTTCACTTTATCCCGCATTAACGGGCAGTAAGACCCCCACCTCAAAATTCAGCGAAAGCAAAGGAGTTAGGGAGGTGATCAACTGCCCGTAAAAGCCCGATTGGTTCAACTAATAATCAGTGGGGATGAACAAAACCCCCACTGATTAAAGTTTCACTTTATACACCAAGTAATTCTTTTAGTTCGTCTGTTGATAGTTCAGTCATCCAGCTATCGCTTGTGATGACCGCATTGTTTAGAGATTGTTTTCTTTCTAGCATTTCATCAATTTTTTCTTCTAATGTTCCTGTTGTAATAAGTTTGTGAACATGAACAAATCGTTTTTGACCAATGCGATATGCGCGGTCTGTTGCTTGATTTTCCACAGCTGGATTCCACCAACGGTCGTAGTGAATGACATGGTTGGCAGCGGTTAAGTTTAATCCTGTTCCGCCAGCTTTTAAGGATAAGATGAAAATGTCATACGTTCCGTTTTGGAACTCCTCAATCATCTTGTCGCGATCTTTTTTCGGCACACTACCGTTTAAGAAGAGGACACGCTGGCCGAATTTTTCTTCTAGCACACGTTTTAGCATGTTCCCCATGCCGATGTATTGAGTGAAGATGAGGCAACTTTCATTTTGATCTTTTATATTTTCGATGAGCTCCATTAACGTTTTTGTTTTCATAGAGCGTTCAACGACATTTTGTGGCTCTTCTTCTTTTAAATAAAGAGCTGGATGATTACAAATTTGTTTTAGCTTGTTCAGCATAAGTAATATAAAGCCGCGTCTTTCAATTCCACTTAATCCTTCGACATTTTGCAGTGTATCTTGAACAAGTTGTTCATATAAGGAAGCTTGTTCACCAGTAAGAGGACAGTAAGCTTTTTGTTCTTGTTTATCTGGTAAATTTAATGCGACCGTTTGATCTTTCTTCGTTCGGCGCAGTAAAAATGGTGAGATAAACCGTTGAACTTGCTGGATTTTTCCTTCATCACGATCTTTTTCAATCGGTGTGACGAAGCGACGTTGGAATTGCCCTAAGCTTCCGAGATATCCATGATTAATAAAGTCGAAAATGGACCAAAGTTCAGCAAGGCGATTTTCCATCGGCGTACCAGTTAAAGCGATTTTGTGATTTGCTTGTAAGTTTCGTACTGCTTTCGACTGTTTCGTATGTGGGTTCTTAATATTTTGTGCTTCATCCAAAATAACAGCATCCCAGCATAATGAAGTTAGTTCTTCCTCATCGAGTTGAGCCAATGCATAAGATGTTAATACAACATCTGCTGATTGAAGGAAATCTTCAAAAGAATTGCCCTTATCTCTATTACTTCCGTAATGTAATTGAACACGTAAATTCGGTGCGAAACGCTCAAATTCTTTTTGCCAATTTCCAAGAACAGATGTCGGCGCTACGATTAATGCAGGGCCTGTTTTGAGATTGTTTTCTTTTATATATAGTAAGTAAGAGATTGTTTGAATACTTTTCCCGAGTCCCATATCGTCAGCTAGCAATGCTCCAAATCCAAGCTTTCGTAAATATAATAACCATTCAATGCCGTGTTGTTGATACGGACGAAGTGTTGCGTTTAGTGAAGTAGGGACATCTACTTTTGGAATATCTCCAATATGAAGTAGCTTTTGGAATAGTTCCTCATAATATCCATCTAGTTCGATTTCAATATCAGTAAACGGACTATCATCTTCTACAATTTCTGTTTCAGCCGTATTTGATAAATGTTGTTGCAAAACATCTTTCATCTCTAGTCCGTATTTATCGGCACGGTTCATGAGTTTCCTTACTTCTTCGATAAAGGCTGGATCTAGTCGCATCCATTGACCGTTTATATTAAATAGACGTTTGTTTTGTTCAACGAGTTCAAAAAACTCGCTTTCTGATAAATCAATGCCGTTCGTCGAAATTCGCCAGTCAAAATTAACGAGCGTATTCATACCGAAGAACGATTGTGTTTGTACTGTATTTTGCTTCAGCTGGACACGTAATTTCGGTTTTGTTGCTTTTAAATTTTGCCACCATGATGGTAGTAAAATTGTAATGCCGGCTGCAAGTAATTCATTGCTTGCTTCTGTTAAGAAGTTCCACGCTTCTGTTTCAAAGAGCTCATTTCGGAATGTATCTCCTTCTTTTAACCACGGTATGAGCTTACTAAAACCTTCTTGTGTTTCTGTAATCCGTTCTTCGTAATCGTGCCATCTTTTCGGTAAGGAATCGATGTTTTCATATACATATATGCGATGCGCCCCGCGCTTTGGTGTCACGATTGTTTCAAGTTTCCACATTTCAAATTCTTCTTGTGGTTCTTGCAGTCTTAGTCCGATTGTAAACGGAAGATCATCTTCAATATAACCAATTTTTCGAAGCCAATCTTCTTCATGTAGTGCTGTTTCCAATTGTCTTTTCGTAAAGTCGTAATGTTCATATAGTCTTTTAGCATCTTCCCAGCCGTCATTTGAGCGATTATCTTGTAATATGCTTTCATTAACTGCTGCTGAGAAAAGAGATGCTAATGTGTCATCTTCAATTGGCGTATTTTGAACTTTCCAAGATGGTTGTTTGGGCCAGTGCTCCATATCTGGTACGAAGCTACCACTCGTAAAGGCATCCCATAATTCATTTGCATCTTTTGTAAGTGCTGTAATAGGGCCGTTCAGTTGAATATGTGCAAAGGAATTCATTGGTTTGTTTGCAATGTATTCAAAGGCTTGTGCATTTGTTAGTAGCACACCTTGTTTTCCTTCGAAGGTTGCTTCTTTTAGAAACGTACAGTAGAAAGAAGTGGAGTGCCATGTGAATGCATTTCGTTTCCAACTTGTTACGGATAATGGAGTACCGCTGTCATCTTCTCCCCAAAGGAACCAACCTTGACTAACATGCTGGAGCCTAATTGTTACTTCAGTTTGATTGATCATCGATTAATTTTCCTTTCCGTAATTCCTCTTGTAGTGCACGCAGACGTGAATGGAGATTGGCGATGTGAATAATGAAAGCATCCCATTCATCGGTGCGTTTTAATCGTTTATATAATGTACGTAATTTCTTTAAGTAACGAACTGCGCGTCTATATGATTTACGATTTCGTTCTTCAATTGCTTCTACAGCAGCAAGATGATAAAGAGGAAGTGCTGCTTCTGGCGCTTCTTTTTCAATATCTTTCAGTGGTTCTTTTAACAGTTCAATTGCTTCAAACCCATATAAGAGATGAAGCTCTGCCCATGTACGATACTGTTTTTTCGCGAGTACGTACTGTTCATAGTTTGTGAAACTATACGGTAATAGTTCCTGCAAGATCATTTCAAAACCAGCTTGTTCATTTGTATGTGTTGCATATGTTTCATACATGATTACAAATAGCCGAACGATATCTTTTATAAAAATCGTATTTTCGTGATCTTGGATCGTTTTCTTTACTTGTTTATACGTAAAGGAAAGCCAGTTTTTCGCACGATCCCACTGCATGGCATTTAATAGTTCTTCTAACCAATAGAAGTATAGACTCACAACAGAAGCAGGCTGTTTTTTTAGTAAGTCCATCGCTAGTAGATCTTCTTCATTTAAAAAGAGAAGGTGAGAAGACGCTAATGCTTTAGATAGTGGATTGATTTTCGTATCGATTCGTTTTTCTTCCTCTTGTATTTTCTCTTTATTGTTTAAAAGTTCACTCCATATGTGGCGATAAATGAAAAATCGCTCTTGTGTATAAGCGTCGGTAGAGAAGAATACTTCATGAACAAGACGAGCTGTTTCTTGCAAAATTATTTCAGACTCTGAAGGAATCGCTTCTGATTGTAAGTCCCGAACGATGGATTCCACTTTGTCTACAAATAGGCGAACGACATTAACAGGTTGGTGATAAGAATACGTTTTGTTTGCTTCGAATGCCTGGATTTCTTCTAATAATTTTTGAAAGCAGTAAAGTGCTGCATGTAACCTGAATAATTCATGTATGGCGATGACGCGCGGAGCTTTCCGCTCAAGCTTCGTATAGAAATCTGTAAAGATACTCATAAGAAAATACATTTGTTTATAAGTAAGGCGAGCTTGTTCTTTTTTAAATGATTCATATTCTTTTTCAAAATATGATTCCCAACTTTTATAATCCGTTTCTTCAAAAGCTGATGATTGCAATACTTGTCTTGCAGTTCGAATAGGAGGAAGGGAAGGTTTCGTATTATTTTTAAATAAAGTTAATACATCTCCTACTTGCCCGAAACTAGACGCTGCAGATAGTAATACAGCGAGCATATGCTCACATTGTGTTGGTGCGAAGCAATCACAATAACTTTCAGCGACATTACGAATCGGAATATGAACGCTATATACGTTGCCTTCCGCATCTACAGTTCCTGATAGTGTATAACCATCAAAGTCAACGTTGTAGACAACACCACTACGATATAGGTGCCGAGCTGTAGCGACATGTTCCTGATCAGCTGTTTGCTGTGGATCTAGTCCTTGAACGAACTCATTCGCAATCATCATAATTTCATCTTTCGTAATTGAGTGTTGCAGCATAATATTCCTCCGTACACATATTTCTTTCCTTTACCATTATAAACAAAAAATGCTCAAAACAGAAAAAATGAAATTTGGATTACATAACTTGAAAATCATGGTAATATATAAAATGTTAATTTCATATATGAATATATATGTATAGGAGGAGAAATGATTTGTCAGATTTACAGAAGAAGTTAGGTAGTGGAATGAATAAGTTACAAGAAGGAATAGAACAAGGGAAAATGAAGTTGCAAGTTGCACAAGAAATTGCTCAATTGAAAAAGGGAATGCAAGTGCAAATGCAGAAAAAAGCAGAGGTTCTATTAGAGGTTGGACAGCAAGTGTATGTTCAATTAAGAGGAAGTGGAGTAAATGAAGCGAGCTTAAAAGAAATGATTGCTCCAGTTCAAGAATTTGATGTAGCTATTTATCAAGCAAGAAAGCGCATTGTTGAATTGCAAAAACAACAAGGTGAAAAAGCTACATGTGAATGTGGTGGACCTTTATCAATAAATGATAAGTTTTGTGGTTCGTGTGGAAAGCCTAACCCGATGTTAGCAGTAGAAAATGAAGGTGAAACGGTAAATTGTATTTCATGTAATGAGCATATCGATAAAAACTCTACTTACTGTCCAGTTTGTGGAATTAAGCAAAGTGGGGAGTGAATTAAATGTATTGTCGCACATGTGGAAAACAACATGTTGAAGAAGTAAATTATTGTCCAAATGAAGGTAGTATGGAGATTGCAGGAGCTATAGATGCAGTAACATTAGAAAAAGATACTGCAAAATACTGCAGAGGTTGTGGCAGTGAAAATGCTCAAAAAAATTTATATTGTCAAAAGTGTGGGTATTCTTTATCTGTTGTGAAGAAAAAAGAACAAACTGTAAAATTGCCTACAATGGATGGTGCTCCTAAAGTTGAATTTAAAGCAGATAAAGCCGTTTTACAAAAAGGTTTTATTGGTGGGGCTGTTGCAAGTATTCTCATGTTAATTGCTGGTTGGATTGGTAGTTTATTATTTGCCTCTATGTTAAGTGAGATGTTTAGCAAATTTGCGAAAGAATTAGAAATGTTGCCAAGTTTTTATTCGAGTGCAACTTCTACGATGTTAAGTTACCATTTACTTGGTTTTACAGCTAACGATGATAGTGGATTGATATTTTCTTTATCTTGGCATACTCCATTTACATTATTATTAATCATTCCATTTATTATTTTCGCTGGTACAGGAATTTGGTTAGGGAAACAGCATGTTGCGAAAACGATTAAAGATCAAATCTTTATGGCAGCAACAGTTGGTATTATTTATGGAGTCTTTTTATTCATTATAAGTTTTATAGCATCACAATCTTTTGCAATCCCATTCTCAGAAGCAGGTAAGATTACGGTTGGCTATTCAGCGATGAAGAGTTTATTGAGTGGTTTTGTATGTGGGACATTATTTACCTTATTAGGATTTATTGCTCATACAAGCAAAAACAATATGGCAGCAGCATTTCAAGAGTTAATGCCATATGGAGCGTCTGTTTATTACGGTGTTTCGGCTATGATAAAAGGACTTTTAGTAACAGCAGTAGCGGTTTGTATTATGGCGTTAGTAAGTAAGGAAGACGGTATTGAACCATTAAAAGAAATAACAACTTTAAAATCTGAAAGTACATTATTAGCATTAGAGTTAACACCTCAATTATGGAGTATGGCTCATTTTGCGCCGTTAGAAGTATCAAGTCCAGCACTTAGTAAGGAATTTACTAGAATTGGTAAGAAATCAAATGCATATGAGAGCACACTATCGTTTTCATTTATATCAGGCGTCTCTGTAAATGGCGTAGAGCTTAGAGAGATATTGATTTCAAAAGGAGCAAATGAGGGAAGCCTTGCAGAATTTGATAAAGTGAATAACGTATTCCATTACGGTTTATTACTGCTTATTATTCCATTGTTCTTTATGTTTAGAGCGGGAAGAAAGTTAGCTAAATTACCGACTGCCAATATATATATTACATTAGCGGTATGCAGTGGTTCTTACACAATTATGATGATTGTAATGAATATGATTTCTAAGTTCCAAATTAATGTTTCAGGAACTGTAACAAGTTTATTTGGAACAAGCGGAACAGTACTATCTATGCAAAATTCATTTACATATTTAATTTTGTTTAGTTTTATTGTGACATATGTAGCGGCATTTGCTGGAATGAAATTAGCTAAAAAATAGGAGGAGAGCACGTTGAAGTTTTGTGGAACATGTAAAAAGAATGTTGCAGACCATTTGAACTTTTGTCCTGAGTGTGGGAGTAAAGTAGAAGTAATCGTTGATAACACTGCTGCTTCATATACAGAATTACAAAGCGAGACAAAACCAGTGAAAAGTAAGAAAAATTTATTTTTAATCATTGGTTTTGCCATTATTGCTGCATTATTATTTGGGGCATATAAATTTGGAGCATATAAGTTTTCAAAAGAAAAGCAAGTAAATGTAATGATTGAAGCATTCCAAAAGAAAGATATTAATGCAATTGATGAGTTTGTAAAAGCAAATGATTCAAGCTTAAAGATTAAGACAGAGGATCTTAAAGCGTACATGCGTTATTTAAAAGAGAATCCTTCTTACAACAAACAATTACTGTCTTATTTACAGAAAGAGACAGTAGATCAAAAGTTAACAAAAGATAAATCTTCATTTAAGGACGGGGAAATAGTAGAAGAGGGAAAAGAGTGGTTCTTATATCCAAAGTATAAGTTCAGCATGAAATCTTATTATATGAGCGTTAGTACAACTGCAAAAAATGCAGAAATATATGTGAATGACAAAAAAGAAGCAGAGCTTTCTAGTGATAAAACTTCGAAAGAGTTGGGGCCATACTTCCCAGGTACATATGTTGTAAAGGCAACGGCGAAGACAGAACTTACTGAATTAGAAACAGAGAAAGAAGTAGATTTAGCGGATGAACAGAGCGAGAAGGTGAAAGTGGATTTATCGCTTGAAGGCAAGTATGTAAGCATTTCTTCTGATGAAAGTGATGCAACTGTATTTGTGAATGGGAAAAAACGTGGAAAATTAAATTATGGAAGTTATAAGCTTGGCCCTGTATCCACAGATGAAACAGTAGAAGTACATTTAGAGAAAACTACTGATCTTGGTGTGATGAAATCTGAAAGTGTTAAAATTGGAGACCAAAGCACATATTACTTAAAATTCCCGAAAGAAACATCAAGTTCAGCAGTGGGCGAATTTGTAAGAAATCATATTTATGATAACGTGCGTGCAATTTCATTAAATGATTTTAGTTTAATTGAAAATAATTATGATAAGAGCGGGAAATCGTATAAGGAAGACCGTGATTATATACAGTATTTACACAAAAAAGGAATTACAGAAGACTTATTAACGATGGAAGTTCGTAATGTAGAGCGTCAAAGTGCTACGAAATATAAAGTAACGACATATGAAGAGTACCATATTCGTTACGGTGATGGATCTGTGAAGTTCAAAAGTTTTAATAACGAACATATTATAACTGTGAATGGAAATGGAAAGATGTTGTATCATTCTCTTGGTGCAAATAATACGTTGAAATCAGAAGATGTATCTGGTCCAACTCGTTAATATGAGAGAAGCTGTTCAATATTTGAACAGCTTCTTTTTTGTAGCTAAATCGATATTTCGTGTCGAACCGTTGATATATCGTAAGTTATGATAGATATAATCGGAAAATCGTTGATATATTGCGATTTATGATAGATATAATCGAAAAATCGTTGATATATTTTTTTACAATTATGAGTGTGTTTCCTTTAGTATCGCTTGTACATATGGATCATGTAATATTTGCTCTATAATTGGTAACATGTTTTGTTCAAATGGAATGTCGATAGGAAATGGCTTTTGAGAGCCTGGTTTTATTCCATATTGCACAATTTTGTAATGTGTATTGTTTTCAGACTTGAGCACAATTAACTTATAGCGGTTATCATCGCCAGCGAGTGAGAAATCAATAGAAGTAGCGTTATATGTTACTTCATCTTTATATATGTACGGTTTTGGCGTACCAATCCAGTCTACTTTTGCTTGTACATTCATGGGCGTAGCCTCCTTATATGTATTATAAATAAATAAAAGCCAGCCCTCAATAAAGAGAACCGGCTTGTAATTTAGCAGTCATTGGTTATTTTAAAATTTTCACTTTAACAGTTTTGCGTCCCCATTTTTGAGCAGCGCTATCTGATCCAAGTAAGATATCAATACGGTTACCTTTAATTGCACCACCAGTATCTCCAGCGATAGCTTCTCCGTAACCTTCTACCCATACTTTAGATCCTAATGGGATTACTTTCGGGTCAACAGCGATCATTTTCATATTTGGATTCGCAGTTAAATCATGACCCATTGCAGTTAATACACGGCCGCCATATGTGCCACCGTTTTCGCTCGGGTGAGCTGTATATGCTGTAGCTACAACTGTTAACTCACGACCACCAGAAGGTGTGTTAGTTTCAGCAGCTTTTACAGCAGGCTTAGCAGCTGGTTTTGCTTGTGCTGCAGGTGCTTGAGCCTTAGCCTTAGCTGGTGCTTCAGCTTTAGCAGGAGCTGTTGTTTCTTGTTTCTCAATTACAGGTGCTGTACCTGTTAAGAAAGGAACATGAACATAAGCTGTTTTCCCGTTATATTCAAATTGTAACCACTCATTTTGTACTTGGTTCGTTGTTTCGATTACATCGTCTTTCTTCAACTTTCCAAGAACCTCTGAGTTTGTGTTCGCTTCAGCACGTACGTTTAATACGTTAGCTGTTACGTAGTAGATGCTTTTTGTGAACTCTGCACTTACGAATGCGTCTTTACCGTCTAAAGTAATTTTTGACCATCCGTTCTCTGTATTTTGAACATCTATTTTATTACCGTTTAGTAATTTACCGACAACTTTTGATTCAGTAGTAGGGTTTTCGCGTACGTTTAGTACGTCTGTTGTTACAACAGTTTCTGCATTAGCAGATGATGTGAAAATCCCAAGACCAAAAACTGCTGCTGTTGCTATACCAATTAATTTTTTCATGATAGCCTCCATTGCGTTTGTTTTCGTGTCCTCATTATAGCAACAGATTTTTTCGGATTTGGGGAAAACACACAATTACAAACCATTCGTAATAAGTCGTTAACATCCTGTAATATAACAAAAAATATAAGAAAGCGTTTTTCATTCTATATGACTCATAGGTTTCTAGTTATATTCAAAATATTTAATACAACATGTTTTTTTCGACGTAAATAAAAATATTACAGGAATGTTACATGATGTTTACTAAACGATTACATTCCTTGAGTATTTTACCGTTTTATGGGTAATATAGTTATATAAACATAAACATTTTGTTTGTGAAGCTATAAACACGTGCTATATACTAGCAAAAAAACCGCATAATTGTTACAAAACGAAAGGGTTGTAAGGAAGAACTTTGCCCTTTTTTACATATGTAACACATCCTTTTTTAGGAAAATACATTCCTATCCGCGTTTTTCTCACACAATTTGACAGCAGTATTTCTAACTTGTAGCTCTTGCAGAGTGAAAAGGTTATACGAAAGGTAAGGCTGTCCATAAGAATTCGAATTGGTGAAGGTGAAAGTAAGAAAATCACCGCAAAATTATAGTTTTCTATCCGATTTTACATATCGGAATTTATGTTATTTACAAAAGCGAAACCTACGAAGGGGGATTTGATGAGGAAACTGACAAAAACATTCATCGTTTCATTAACATTATGTATTGCATTTACAATTTGGGGGATTATTCCCGAATCTATTATTGGAAAAGGTAGCTTAGGAAATGTAACAACCGCAATTCAAACTGCATTAGTTAGTAAGTTCGGGTGGTTTTATATTATTTCCGTGTCTATTATTTTAGGTGTGTCTATCTTTTTAATTGTTTCGAAATACGGTTCTATTCGTTTAGGTAAAGATGATGATGAACCTGATTATAGTTATATGACATGGTTTGCTATGTTATTTAGTGCTGGTATGGGTATCGGCTTAGTTTTCTGGGGCGTTGCCGAACCATTAAACCATTTATACGCACCTCCGTTTGGAGATAGTGCAACTGAGGAAAGTGCGCGCCTTGCACTGCGTTTTTCGTTTTTCCATTGGGGATTACATCCTTGGGGACTATATGCGTTTGTAGCGTTATGTATTGCTTACTTTACTTTTAGAAAAGGAAAAGCAAGTACGATTAGTGCGACAGTAGGTCCGTTATTTAAGGGCGGGGAACACGGGCGTATTGCTCATTCATTTGATGTGTTAGCTGTTTTCGCAACTGTATTTGGTGTTGCAACGTCATTAGGTCTCGGTGCAAAACAAATTGCAGGTGGTGTTAGCTATTTAACATCTATTCCGAATTCATTAACGACTCAGTTAGTTATTATTGCAATCGTAACAGTTCTTTTCATGTTATCTGCACAAACAGGTCTTGATAAAGGAATTAAATATTTAAGTAATACGAATATTGTTTTTGCGTTTGCACTTATGATCATTGTATTATTTGCGGGTCCAACAAACTTTATTATGAATTACTTCACTTCAACAATCGGTTCTTACATTCAGGAATTGCCAAGCATGAGCTTCCGTTTAAGTCCATTAGACGAAGGTGGAAACCAATGGATTCAATCGTGGACAATCTTCTATTGGGCATGGTGGATTGCGTGGTCACCGTTCGTAGGTACGTTTATTGCTCGTGTTTCACGAGGTCGTACAATTCGTGAGTTTGTTATCGGTGTGTTACTTGTGCCGACAGTAATTGGTGCACTTTGGTTCTCAGTTTTCGGCGGAACAGGTATTCATATGGAGCTGTTTGGTGATGCACATATCTTCGACAAAGTGAAAGAAATGGGAACAGAAGTAGGATTATTCGCTATGTTCGATCAGATGGGCAGCTTTGGATCAGCTTTATCAGTTTTAGGTATTTTACTTATTGCAACATTCTTTATTACATCTGCAGACTCTGCAACATTTGTTTTAGGAATGTTAACGACACATGGTAGTTTAAACCCACCAAATCGTATTAAAATGATTTGGGGTATCGTTCTAGCCGCGATAGCTTCTACGCTATTATATATTGGCGGATTAGAAGCCTTACAAACGGCAGCTATCATTGCAGCATTCCCGTTCGTCTTTGTTATTTTCTTTATGATGGCAGCATTATTTAAAGAGTTACAAAAAGAAGGACGTATGAAGCGTCATTAATAATAGAAGGAAAAGAGCTGATTTCATATCAGCTCTTTTTTATTTCTCTATTTGCCTGTAAAAGTACGATTGGTGATGGTTAATGAAAGTTTCACTTTATATAGAAGGAATTTGAAATGCGGGTAGGGGAAATAAAATACTTTACCATATAAGTAGTATGCCTTTTATATGAAGAAAAAACGATAAGTTTCGACAATATTCGATACCTTACGAATTCTATTCGTATTTTTGTCAAAAATATGTCGGAAATGTGTTGTCACGTTTATATATATGTGCTATATTATTTCCTGTAAGCGATTTCAAATAGTTTTAAAGCGCATTCAAGGGGGACATCTAGAATAATGAAACGTTACGAAAGAAAGTGGAAGCATATTTGTTTGAAACGTGTGGCACATCGTAGTGTCCAAGAAAGCACGGAACCTAAGACTGAAACGCGCAAAGAACAGCAAGAGAAGCAATTGGTTCTACAAAAATAGCAATCACTTTTTCGTATATAAATGAAGGTCGATCGTTCGTTGGGGGATGGACGTGAAATTACTTTCAGCTAAGGGGTATTGTCTGATATATAATTTATACGGCAATAAATAAGCACAGAGCATACGGCGCTCTGTGCTTATTGTTATTATTTATCTTTTTTGAATCGAACTGTTTTATCCCAGCCAATGACTTGTTTCTTACTCTTTGCACGTAAGTATAGGATTAAGCTACGAATAAATAAGTACGTAAAGAGCTGTGCGTACGTAAAGTACATAATAACGCTAATAAAAATATTAGTCGGTGTAAAGGTTCGTTCGACACTCTGGGCACTAAATAATTGAGAAACATATGTAATATATGCGACATACCACATAAATAGTAGCGGGATGCTATATTGAATTTGGAATATCCCGAGTAGCCCAATTACAAACCAAACGTTTGAAATGATTAGGAATAGCCAAAATACAACATACACTAGAACTTGTTGTAAGGAATGAACAAGCAGCTTTCCTTTAAAGAAACTTAATGACGAGAACATTTTTTCTAAAATGTATAAATTCCCTTGGAGCCAACGTGTACGTTGTTTAATAAGAATTTTTAAATGCTCTGGTTCTTGTTCCCAAGTAACTGATTCTGGGACGATTGGTAAGAGATAACCTTTTTGTGTAATTCTTAATGTTAATTCAGCATCTTCTGCAATTGCATAAGGGTCATAGCCACCAAGCTCTTCTAGTGCGGAGCGACGAAGAAGCATATTTGTTCCTGTCAGTGAGCCTGTTTGGAATAGTAACCAGCGTCCAGATTGCATAAGGAGCTGGAAGATTTGAAATTCCAGTGAAATCATTCGCGTCAGCCAGTTTCGCTTTTCGTTTACTGTACGAACATGTCCAACAGCTCCAACAGCATCTTCAGTTGTTTCAGCGTGCTCTACAAGCATTCGCAGTGCGTGTGGTTCAGGTTGGTTATCTGCATCGTACACACAGAAGTATTCACCATCTGAAATACTAAGCCCATAGTTTAGTACACGTGATTTACCCTTCGGTTCACCGGGGGGAACACGAATATGACGAATATGAGCATAAGCTTTGTCGAAATCATCGCCGATTTCAGGTGTTTCATCTTGAGAGTTATCATTTAATAAATAAATAGTTAGCTTTCCAGGATATTCAATCTTCGCCATCGCCTCTAAAGTATCTTTAATAACGACGCCTTCATTATGGGCAGGTATGAAAATATCGACGCTCGGATAATGTTCTAGCGTACGATCTTTTCGTTTGCTATTTCGATGAATTAAGCCCGCAATTGTTAA
The DNA here is from genome assembly GCF_008368855.1 of Bacillus sp. TE8-1. Lineage (NCBI taxonomy): Bacteria > Bacillati > Bacillota > Bacilli > Caryophanales > Bacillaceae > Bacillus > Bacillus sp. TE8-1. The sequence continues at coordinate 275,378 of NZ_QPET01000003.1, forward strand.
GAAAGAGTAGTAAACGAGTAAACCAGAGAATAGAAAGGCCGTAAAAATAAGTACATATTTAATTGAAAATGTGATACTAATCCAAAAAACGAGTACGCAAAACAGAAGGAATAAAAGAAGTATAACGAGAGTCATCATAACAGTGTCTGTCCTTTGTTTCCAATGTGCTCGCGTGAAATTTTTATATCTCGGATTGCTTCAGCAGCAAGCCATTGCTCCATTTTTGGCTTTAGGCGGTTCATTACAATGTCAGCACCAGCTTCATTTGTGTTTTGTAATAAAATAACTAGCGTATTATTATTATATTCAGCAGCAAGGTCAAAATCATTCCTTACCGTTTCAACTAATAAGGAAGCTACACGGTCCATAACACTTTCCTTCGTATATTTACTAAAGGGAGTGAAATCAAAGTAAATGATAACGCCTGTTTCATTACGACGATTCATTGCAGTTGTTAATAATGCTTGGCGTCTCTCGAATTCTTGTCTTGTTAGTAATTTTGATTCTCCAATATATTGTTCTAACGTTCTCACACGCTCAGTTAAAGTTTTATTTTCATGAATCACTTTTTTCAATAGGTGAGTTGTTATATATACAATGAAGAAGTTAGCTGCCATCAGGAAGTGGATAATCATATATTGCCATTGATCTGATGTACTCCATAAATGAAGCCATGCTTGATAGAACAAATAAAATACGGAAATAATGGTTCCTAGTATGAAGAAAACAAATGCTGTTTTGTCAGCTAAAAATAAGAATAGCACATTTACGATTACGTATATTATTGTAAAAATAAGAGCATGCTCATATTTCGTCACATGTACAGTAGTAAAATAAAATACAATTTGTAAAATCCACATAGAGAGGATTTTATAGAACTTATCTTTCACAAAACTTTCCTCCTTAAAGCTATTTCATCAATAGATACTTGTAGTATGCGCAATTATTAAGAAATTGACCATGTCGTTACATTCTTTTGAAGGGCAACAACAAGTAGTATTTCTATTTTCATTAGAAAAATAAAAAGACTTAAACATTATTGTATCATAATGTTCTTATATTTGGCATAAAGTGATTAATAGATGCATAAAAGACATTTGGATTGCATGAAAAAAGTCTCCTCTTGTAGAAAGAGAAGACTCTATATAAGTTTATAGGAACATCATACCTGCAACTGCTGCATTTAAGAAGTTCGCTAATGTACCAGCGATAACTGCTTTAATCCCTAATTGTGCAATTTGTTTACGGCGAGTAGGAGCTAACGTTCCTGTTACACCTAATTGAATTGCGATAGAAGAGAAGTTTGCGAATCCACAGATTGCAAATGTTAAAATTAGATTTGTTTTGTCAGAGAACTCTGCCATGTGTGGTCCTAAGTTTGCGTATGCAACGAATTCGTTGATTGCAAGTTTTTGACCGATAAAGCTTGCTGCTTGTACAGCTTCACCAGGAGAAACCCCGATTAAGATTGCAAATGGTGATAATAAGTAACCGAAGATTAAATCAAGGCTAAGTTTAATATCGAACCAAGAACCAACCCATCCTAATAATCCATTTAATAAAGCGATTAATGCGATGAAAGCCATTAACATTGCTGCTACGTTAATAACAAGTTGCATACCTTCAGATGCACCGCGTGCAGCTGCATCGATAACGTTTGCGTCTTCACGTTCTGTAGAAAGTTCAACGTTATTATCTACTTTTTCTGTCTCTGGCATAATGAGTTTCGCAATTAATAAGCTTGATGGAGCTGCCATTATTGCAGCTGCTAATAAGTGCTCTAACGGAATACCCATTGCTGCATAGCCGACAAGAACTGATCCAGCAACAGCTGTCATACCGCTTACCATAATAGTGAAGAATTCACTATTTGTTAAGCGTGCTAAGTAAGGTTTAATTAAGATTGGAGCTTCAGTTTGTCCTAAAAATACAGTCGTTACTGAGTTTAAGCTTTCTGCTTTAGAAGTTCCAAGAAGTTTACTTAATGCACCACCAACGACGCTAACAAATTTCTGCATAATACCAAAATGATATAAGATTGCTACTAATGAACTAATAAATACGATTGGAAGTAGTGCTTGAATAAAGAATACAAATCCCCAAGGTCCTTTTGCGTTGACTAAATCCCCAGCAACGAACTTAATTCCCTCGTAAGAAAAATTAATTAATCCTTGAACACCGTCAGCAGCGTGTTTTAAACCTGCTTTACCAGCATCCCATCGTAATACGATAAATGAAAATGACATTTGTAATGCTAGCGCGATTAAAATTGTGCGCCAATTAATAGCTTTGCGGTTGGAAGATAGTAAGAATGCAATTGCTAATACTCCAATCACGCCGCCAATTCCCCATAAAAGATTCATGCAGTGTATGCTCCTTCCTCATAGTAAAAACAGTGTATAAACCAGTTGTCTATACGTTTACGAATATAACATCTTAAGTAACTTATCATAATGGACATCGGAGGTCAAACGTCTAATGAAAAGTTTAAATAAAAAGAAAATTCTTCAAAAAAACACATATGAAATAAATAGACATGAAATAGGTTATGTTTTTTATGGGAATATATACATTATGATAACGTTATGCATTGTTTTTGCAGAATAAAGTGTATGAAATGGAAGAATGGATACATTATTTTTGTAGAGAGAAGGTAGGAGAAAGGGAGTAATATGTTGAACTCATAGCAAAAAAGCCTTCTAGTAAACTAGAAGGCTTTGAAACTATTAATTAAGGTGCTTTCGTGTATCCTAAGAAGTGGCTCTTCCAATAAGAGTTACTTAATGAAGCGATTGCTACACCTTTATCTCCAGCTTGGATAAATGATCCGCCCCCAAGGTAGATACCCATGTGAGAAGGACCAGATTTATAAGTGTTTTGGAAATAAATTAAGTCACCAGGTTGTGGACTTGAAGTTTTTGGTAGGCTACTCCAATATCCTGCAACACTTTGGCGGCTAATGTTATGACCAAATTTCTTAAATACGTGGTAGATGTAACCACTGCAGTCAACACCGTTAGCAGAAGTTCCGCCCCAAACGTATGGTACACCTTGCATTGATTTTGCATATGCAAGTACGGAAGAACTGTCGCCGCTATTATTGCCCGTATTATTATTGTTATTGTTTTGATTGTTATTTTGGTTATTGTTAGGCTTATTATCTACTGCGCCTCCAACTGGTGTTTTAGATAGGTAACGTGTTCCGATATAACCAGTTTGACCGTTGTAGTTAATTTTGCTCCATCCAGAGTTTTCAGAGATTACTTGAACCTTCTGACCTTGTGGAAGTGCGCCTATGATTCTATAATTTGTACCTTCGCCGCTACGTACATTTAGTGCAGAAGCATTAATGTAATAGTCGCCAATTGCACCTTGGTTAGGTTTTTCAGGTTGTTTTGGTTGCTCAGGAGTAGTAGTGCCACCTTTAACGAATTTTACAAATTCGCTACTAACAAAGCCTGTTTTTCCTTGGTAATTTACCTTAAACCAACCGTTTTCAGATCCAACTACGTTTAATGTTGTACCGTTTAAAACGCCACCAATTACACTATGGTAAGCGGCAGGGCCTGTACGAACACGTAAAGATGTAGCGTTAACTACGTAAGAACCACCAGTTTGAATAGTTCCATTATTGTTTTGCTCTTGTTTGTTGCCTTCTGTAACGTTTTCGTTAGAACCGCCTTTTGTTACGTAGTCTTTGCTTATATAAGCAGTTTGTCCTGCGTAATTGATTTTGAACCAATCTTGAACTTCGCCAACAACTTGTACTACTTGCCCTTTTGTAACAGAACCTACAGTTGTGTGAGAAGTGCTAGGACCTGTACGAACACGAAGGGAAGATACATTTACTGTATAGTTTCCGCTTGCTGGTTTTACTTCTTGGTTGTTATTATTCGTATTGTTGTTTGAAGAACCCCCAGTAGAAGAAACGCCAGATACGAATTCGCCACTTACATAACCTACTTGTCCATTATGGTTAATTTTCACCCAACCATTTTCTTGTCCAATTACGTTTAATGTTTGTCCTGCATATACACGTCCAGAAACAGAACTAGAAGTGTTAGGAGCTGTACGTACACGTAATACATCAGCGGTAACTTTATTGTTTCCACCTGTGCTTACATTGTTGTTTGCTGCTCCACTTTTTGATACAAATTCGCCACTAACAAAGCCTGTTTTTCCGTTAATGTTAATTTTGAACCAACCATTTTCTTCGCCAATCACGTTTAGTGATTGACCGTTATAAACGCGTGAGATGATGTCGTGAGAAGTGCTTGATCCCGCACGAACATGTAAGACGCTCGCGTTTACCGTATAAGATGAGTTGTTTGACGCAGAAGCTTGGACAGTTGTAGCAGCTTTTTGTGTATTTTGTTCAGGTGCAGCTTGAACACTATCAAGTGTAGGTGCTGCTCCTCCTGCTACAGACACTGCCGCAAGACCGGCAAGATACTTTTTCATAATTTGTCGATTCCTTTCTGTCTGTAATGTAGTGAAGAAATATTTACCAACTGTTAAAAATTCTAAAGAGCATGTCGATTACTGTCAAGGCTTATGTGGGAATCTGAATATGACAAAAAGATTACAAGAAAAAATCAAGGCATAAATTTACACCTTGATTTCCATTTAAATGCATATATTGAATGTGAAAGGACAGAAATTATTCGGGTTTAAGAAGATGCCATATTGGATTGTAACAAGATTTGATTAAATGATTTTTGCAGTTTTTTGGTGATAGGCCCAACTTGCCCATCTTGAATCGCGGTTCCATCAAGGTGGGTCATTGGTAAAATTTCAATCGTTGTGCCTGTAAAAAAGCATTCATCTGCTTGATAAACGTCACGAACGCTGAAAAGTTCTTCCTGTACAGGTATGTGAAGAGTATTCGCTAAAGAAAGGACATATTGACGAATAATGCCATTTAAAATAAGGTGATTGGCTGGATGTGTGTAAAGAGTTCCGTTTTTAATTAAAAAGAAGTTGGAATGGCTTCCTTCCGTTACAATACCATTCCTTACGAGAAGTGCCTCTTTACAGCCTTTTCGTTCAGCTTTCGTAGCAGCTAGTACGTTTGGTAATAAATTTAATGATTTAATGTCACAGCGTAGCCATCGAGTATCGGGTTCTGATATAGCGCGTATACCATATTCAATCCATAAGGCTGGTCTTTCTTTTTTTGTAATATAGGCATAAATTGTCGGAGGGGTGTCATATGAAAATACATGTGTGCGAGCTTGTACACCACGAGATACTTGCAAATAAATTGTGCCATCTTCATGGAAATGATTTCGTTCAATTAATTTGTAAAGTAAAGTGATGAGCTCAGCTTTTGAGAAAGGGAGCGATAATTCTACTTCTTCCATGGATCGATATAATCTCGTTATGTGCGGATCTAATAAGTGAAAGTTCCCTTTATATAGGCGAATAACCTCGTAGACACCATCTCCGAACTGCGAACCTCTCTCTTCAAGTTCTATGTACGTTTGTTGTTTTGTTGTATCAATAACTTCATCATTCCAAAGTACAAATTTTTCGTATGCCAATTTCCGTCCCATCCTTTCGTAAGTACGTAAGTAACGTGAAACTTTCATTCATGCGAGATAAAAATCACTATAGTAATTTTTATGTAAGCAATTCTCTACATATGACCGTATATGTATTTGTAAATCATAGAGAAGTAAGGATGGTTTACCCCGCATTAATGGGCAGTAAAACTCCTACTTAAAAATTCGGGTGGAGCAAAGAAGTGAATTGGGCGAATAACTGCCCGTAGCTGCCCGATTGGTGAGGGCTGATTAAAGTTTCACTTTACAGCATTTTGTATATACAAATTCGAAAATAAGAATGAGAATCCTGCTTTTAAATAAAAAAAAAGCAACATTCTTATGGAATGCTGCACAAGGAGGGTAGCTATCTTTCATAGGGACATTGTCTCGTTGAATGTTTTGTGTATGGAAACAAAACATGTTGAAAGACAATTATAAGAAAGTAGAAACAAAAGATTTACACACTTCTTTAAGGGATCTTACGAAAGATGAGAGATAAGAAATATGTAGAACCTCGTTTACATATTTTATTATAGAGATTCTTCATTAACACTATGTGAATATTTGGTAAAGGTTATGTAATTTTAAAGTTAATGAATATAAGTAGTTGTATGGAAGAAAATAAAAAAAGAGGCTGAGATTACTCAGCACTCTTCTTTTCTTCTTTAATAACTGTTTTTACTTCACCAGTTTTGATCTTATTACTTTCAGAGAAGCGAAGTAAGTCACCTTCAATGATTTTATCAGACATGTTCAATTCATTTTGGGCGCGATCAATTAGTGGTTGAGATTCTTCTTTCGGTAATTGTACAACTTCGCCAGTAGCACGGTCATAGAATGTACTGTTTGTGTACATGTATTTATCTGTAACGAAGCTACCGTCACGAAGAACAACGAATCCTTTATTATCAGGTGAGAATACATCATGACCGAATCGAACGTCATTTGTAGAATCTACACCAAGTAAGTTTAGAATAGTTGGTTTAATGTCAATTTCACCAGTTGGTTTCGAAATTGTTTTACCTTCTTTTTGACCTGGAACGTGAATAAACATCGGTGTTTTTTGTAAGTTCATATGGTCAAATGCAGTGATTTCTTCTTTTCCTAAGAACTGTGCCATTGCACGGTTATGGTTTTCAGAAATACCGTAGTGGTCACCGTAGAATACGATTACTGAGTTGTCGTAAATACCTTCTGCTTTTAGACGCTCAATAAAGTGTTTCATTGCTTCGTCTAAGTAACGAGCAGTTACCATGTAACGGTCAAATACGCCATCACCAGAATTGTATTCGTCGATTAATTTTGTACTGTCATCGTAAGTGAATGGGTAATGATTCGTTAAAGTAAGGAAGCGAGTATAGAATGGTTGCTTCACTTGTTTTAACATATCAATAGATTGATCGAAGTACTCGATATCTTTTAATCCCCAGTTTAATTTTGTTTCTGGCGTAATCTTGTAGTCAAGTTCGTTGTAGTAACGATCATAACCAAGTGCTGGATACATAATGTTACGGTTCCAGAATGTTGCGTTGTTTGCGTGGAATACCGACGTGTGATACCCTTGCTGACGTAAAATTTCTGGAGTTGCTGTATATTCATTGTTACCGTGTGTGAAGAATACAGCACCGCGGTCTAGTGGATATAACGAAGTATCTACTAGGAATTCAGCATCAGATGTTTTACCTTGACCAGTTTGATGGAAGAAGTTATCAAAGTAATAACTTTCTTTCGTAAATTGGTTTAAGAATGGTGTAACTTCTTGTCCGTTAACTGTTGCACCAATTAAGAATGTTTGTAATGACTCAAGAGAGACAACAATTACGTTTTTCCCTTTTGCAGTACCGAACATATTTGGATCTGGTTTACTTTGTGTTGTTTTTACGTAGTTTTCTGTTTCTTGTAATTTACTACCGTCAGCGAACGCTTTTTGTGAACTTGATTTTGCTTGTAAGCCAAGATCGTATACTTGGTGTACATATAATCCTAAGTTTTTAACAAGCATAACGCGGTCGAATGAACGTGTTAATAGTTCTGGGCGTTCAGCTTCTGCAAGTCCTAAGTTTGCGAAGAAAATAGCAACTGTTGATACGAAGTATAGAGAACGCATCGGGCGTGCTACACGCTCTGTAGGTGCAAAGTTCTTCATTTTCTTTAATAGAACGAAGAAAACGATAATGTCTGCAAATGCAAGGATAATTTTGTAGTTAAATAATTCTTTCACACTAGAACCTAAACTTCCGAAGTTAGATGTTTGTCCTAGCACCGGTAATGTAACGAAGTCATTGTAGAATCCGTAGAACATTACGTTACCAACAAGAACGATTGTTAAGACAAAATTAATTCCAAGTGCTATATAGTTACGTTTTTTCCCTTTTGCAAATAATGCAAGACCAACAAGCAGTAATGATGCTGCTAATGGGCTAAGGAATAAAATGAATTCTTGCATGAAAGATTCAAGTTTTAAATCAAAGCTTGTGCGTGTAATAAGGTAAGTTTTCAGCCATAAGGCTAAAGCTACGAATAAAGTGAAACGCACATTTTGAAATTGTGATTTCAAGGTTTCTTTCATTCATTTCCACCCTTTCTCTATCAGGCTTGGTCGATTTTGGAGCGAAAAATGCTAAAATAAAAAATACATAGTTTTCTTGGCCATAATTAAAGGTTCTATATTCACCCATATACGACTATAACTATGCATACCCTTTTGGTTTCTTTTGTTGCTCATAAGCATAACGTCATTTCTGTATTATACAACAAAATTCATTTCTGAGAAACACTATAACATTTTACATTTTTTGTATAAGATTTGTCACTACCAGAGAAAACTTTAACATTCGTTTATATGTCCGTCAACTAGAAAATATAACAAAGGTAGAGCAGAATGTTAAGTGGAAGTGAAAATTTTCTTTGTTGAGAAATAAGAAACGAAGATGGGTAAGGGTTATCTAGAAATCTATTATATGAAGGAAATCGTGTGAAAATTAACGAACACTTGTTCTTTTTTAGTTTGTTTGTTACAATGGAAGTTCATTGATAGGTTTTGTGTAATTTCCATGAACTTTTACTGATAACATATTGTAGCTTATTTCTTTTTAAAAATAGGGAGGCTTTTTACATGAAACAAAAATTTTCAGTTGAAGCGTTTTGGAAGAAAGTAAAACATGTTGCAAAGCAAGCAGGGCAGTCGGTCATTTATGCAAGTTTATTACTGTTTTACGTTTTGCAAAGACCCGATGTTCCAAAACGAGTGAAAATTATTGTAATTGGAGCACTTGCTTATTTTATTGCACCGATTGATGCGATTCCAGATTTCATTGCTGGAATTGGCTATACGGATGATTTAGGGGCGTTAACGGCCGCACTAATACAGGTGTCGTTATACGTCAATGAAGATGTGAAAGATAAGGCACGAGTGAAGTTGGCAGAATGGTTTGGTTCGGATATAGACACAACATTTATCGATCAGAAATTAGGTCAATAGGTGAAATCTGTCATGAGGTGACAGGACGAACGTAAGCGAGGAAGTGCATTATGCCATCAGGAAGAACGCATACGAAAATAAACTTAATATCCCTTCCGGTTGTTTTGTTTTTGCTCTTTTCGTATGGATTAACAAATTTTGATTTTTTATTAACTTTTGCAATTGGTTTTTTAGTAGGTACTTCATTTTTAACACCAGATTTAGATACGTACAGTAATGCTTATAACAAATGGGGTTTCTTACGTATATTTTGGTATCCTTATAAGAAAGTAATGCCGCATCGATCTTTCTTTACGCATACGATTATACTTGGTGATGTGATTCGTATTGCGTACATGTTAATTGTCTTTTCTCCATTTTTATTACTATTAAATGTAATCGCATTGGATGGTAATTTAATAGAAATTGCGCAGAAACATGAGGTTGAAATTGTAACATTCTTAATGGGAATTGTTGTGGCAAGTACGCTCCACATTATAGCGGATAAAGTGAATACACGCCGAAAGAAAATGATGAGAAAAAAGAAGAAACGCAGAAGATAAAGTGAACGAATTAGGAAAAGGGCCCCTTACAACTTGCAAGGGGCCCTTTTTAAACAAACATTTGTTTAAAATTAAGCTTTCAGCACTTTAATTCCTTTTACAATGTTCCAGATGAAGTAGTATAAGCTGATGATTCCGCAAATAGCTAAGACAATCATTGATCCAATTCCAAGTGTTACATCTGGTTGATCAGATCCAAGACCCATAATTCCTAAAATAGTTACGCCAATGAATGTAGCGATACTTGGAATGATGTGTGTCCATAGAGCACGTTTTGCATGTGGTTTTGTTTCAGCGTCTCCTACAATCCAAACGATAATAGGGAATAAGATAGGGGCAAATAGTACACTAAAGTATGATAACGCAGCTAATATTTTATTTCCGTTCATATATATCACCTCATAAATAATTTCTGTTGTTATACTATTATTATGCAATAATTTTGGCAAACTTCCTATCGATGAACATTACAAGAACGTGACGATTTTGTAAGATTTTCTGTTAAATAATAAAATTTTCAAAAAAATCTTTTTTAATAGAAATTGTTATGGTACAGTATAAATGAAAGTTGTTGAAAACGTTTTCTTAAACGTTTTTTTATTTTAGACTTAAAGGTATGATGACCTGATAGTCTATTGATGGGGTTATTCTATTCAAAAGGGGATTCTTTAGGGGGAGAGAACAATGAACACATGGACACAAGTTTATGATCCATTCGGAAACATTTGGATTTCGGCAGCGGTCGCACTTATTCCGATTATCTTTTTTTTCTTAGCTTTAGCAGTTTTCCGCATGAAAGGGTATGTGGCAGGGTTTATTACAGTTGTACTTACAGTTTTAGTAGCGTTATTCGCTTATAAAATGCCGTTCACGATGGCAATGGCAGCGACCGGATATGGTTTCTTATACGGATTATGGCCAATTGCTTGGATTATCATTATGTCGGTATTTTTATATAAAATTTCTGTGAAAACAGGTCAATTCGATGTGATTCGTGCATCGGTATTATCGATTACGAACGATCATCGTCTACTCGTTATTTTAATTGGATTTTCATTTGGAGCATTTTTAGAAGGAGCGGCAGGATTTGGGGCACCAGTAGCGATTACAGCAGCGCTTCTTGCGGGTCTTGGGTTAAATCCTTTATACGCAGCAGGTCTTTGTTTGATTGCAAATACTGCACCAGTGGCGTTCGGAGCGATGGGAATTCCGATTACAGTTGCTGGACAAGTAACAGGTATTGATCCACATAAAATTGGACAAATGGCTGGGCATCAATTACCGTTCCTATCATTATTTGTTCCATTCTTTATCGTATTTTTAATGGATGGGTTTAAAGGGATAAGACAAACGTGGCCTGCGTTACTTGTAGCGGGTAGTTCATTTGCGATTACGCAGTTCATTACAGCGACATTTTTAGGGCCGGAACTTCCGGATATTACATCGGCACTTGTAAGTTTAATTAGTTTAGCGCTGTTCTTAAAAGTTTGGCAGCCGAAAGAAACTTATCAATCCGGGCAAGTAAATAGTGAAGTAGCAGCAACAACGACAGTAGCATCGATGCCGAAATTAACGTTTGGAAAAGTAGTGAAGGCATGGTCCCCATTTATCGTATTAACGGTTATGGTAGTCATTTGGAGCCAAAGTTTCTTTAAGGCATTATTCACTCCAGGAGGGGCTTTAGAAAGTCTTGTATTTAAGTTTGAAATTCCAGGTCTGCATAATCTAGTAATGAAAGCAGAGCCAATTGTAAATAAACCAACGCCTTACGAGGCAATTCTGAAGTTTGATGTATTATCGGCAACCGGAACAGCGATTTTAATTGCGTGTATCATTTCCATGTTTATTTTGAAAATGAATGTAAAAGATGCAGTAGTGACATTTAAAGAAACGTTAAGCGAATTAAAAATGCCAATTCTATCTATCGGATTCGTACTAGGGTTTGCATTTATAGCAAACTATTCTGGTCTATCTTCTACGTTAGCGTTAGCATTAGCCGGAACTGGCGGACTATTCCCGTTCTTCTCACCATTCTTAGGCTGGATTGGCGTATTCCTAACAGGGTCTGATACGTCTGCGAATGCACTGTTCTCAAATTTACAAGCCATTACAGCGCAGCAAGTCGGCGTATCTGAAGTGCTTCTCGTTGCAGCAAATACAACAGGCGGTGTAACAGGTAAAATGATTTCCCCGCAGTCGATTGCGATCGCTTGTGCAGCGGTTGGTCTTGCTGGAAAAGAATCGGATTTGTTCCGTTTTACAGTGAAGCATAGTTTGTTCTTCGTAATTATTGTTGGTATTATGACTTATGTTCAGGCTTATTATTTAACGTGGATGATTCCATAAACAACAAAAGAAATAAACTTTTAATTTTCCAAATTATGGTGTATGATAGAAAGGTATTGAAAATTAAATCAGTGATAAACTAGGGGTGCCTAACGTATGCGTAGGCTGAGAGAGAAGCGCGTGAACTTCTTAACCCTTTGGACCTAATCTGGCTCGTACCAGCGTAGGGAAGTTAACGGCTTTACATAATGATGTCTTTATGAGCCAGGTCCTTATTTTTTTATGGACCTGGCTCTTTTTATGGAAGATGCGCAAATTGGGAATACCGACAGTAGTGGATAGGGTTGTTCAACAAGCAATCAGTCAAGTGTTTGGTTCAATATTTGAAAAACAATTTAGCGAATCTAGTTACGGCTTTAGACAAGGGCTCTTTTATGTTTGTATTTCGGAACTTCATCATATTTCTTTAAATAATAAGCACGGTAAGTAGCTTCACGAAATTGTACAGAGTTGGCAGCTTCAACCATGTAATAACGAAGATACTGGTTTCCCGTTCGTGTCATGGGTGTTCGTTCCGATTCAAAGTTTCCAGATTGCGATTTTTTCTAGTAAAGACCGGTGTATTTGGCCAATTGTGCTTCGTTCTCAAAGCGTTCAATTTGTCCAACTTCCGCAATGATTCCCGCGGCGTATACGACTCCAATGCCTGGAACACTTGTTAAATATCTCGCTTCTGGAATGGCTTAGAATAAAGCAGTAATGCTTTTTTCTATCTCTTTGATTTGTTTTTTCAATGTTTGAATCAATCGTGCATAAGTGGCTAATACAACGTCCACAGAGTCTTGAACGACCTTACCTAGTCGGTAGGAGTCACGTATGGCTTTCTTGATGGTTTTCGCTAAATCTTCCGGGTCGCTAAAGCGTCCTTTCCCCTTTTTCTGAAGAAGAGTAGCGAGTGCTTCTAGATCCATTTCTGCGATTTCATCCAACGAAAGGGAATCTGAGAGTATTTCCATCATCGTCGCACCAAAAACAGAGGTATTTAACTCTTTCGATAACGTATTACATTTGTAGTAAAGGTTCTTCAGAAAGTGTTGCTTACATTCTGTTTGCTGGTGAACGAGTTGATATCTAGATCGTGTTAAACGTTGAAGGGCAACGTATTTTTCCTCCTTGATAAGAAACTTATTATACCGTCCGATTCGTAAAAAATCGGCAATACGGAAAGCATCTATTTTATCGGTCTTATCTTCTTCAAAGAGTTTTTTATACCGATGGATGGCTTTTGGATTTTGTACGACCACTTCCACGTCTAAAGCCCTCAAATCCTTATCTTCCGTTAGGAACATGGAAGGACGGAAACTATAGACGGAAGTAGATTCCATACCAATGACAATTTTTTTATAGTTGTACAACTGATGAAAATGGAGAACATCCTCCTTAATGGCGTTGGCACCATTCACATCGTTTGAAAGACAAATTTCTTTCAAAACAGTGTCATGACTGTCAAGAAAACATACATCAAGTTTTTCAGAGCTTACATCAATAGCTACGAATAATCTCAAAGAAAGGACCTCCTTTCTTTGAATAGTATTTGGAATGAGCTTGGATACTGTGGGATCTCCCTAGAGTCAAAAACATAGCCACAACCTCGCGTATGAGTATTCAATGATTGCCTTCATCTAAGCTACTCCTCCCACCATTATGAGAGGTAAGTGAAGGAAACCGATACAGCTTGTGCGTATGCAGTGCATTTTGGTCTGGGTCACAGTCTTTTAACGTGGTCGAACTACAGGAGGAGTAAGCATATTCCCGATGGATCCATTTCCATACTTCCATTATCTGGGGAAATCCCCCAGTATCCAAGACTAAATTTTACCCATACATCATTTTTTTGATGTAGCTCTTGAAGATAAAAACTATTTAATTTTCAAGGAACAGTTATTAACTTAAAACTTATTATACGAGGAGGGTGTATCATGAAAAAAATATGCTTTGTATTAATTGTCGACGCTGGTATAAATTATGGTTCAATATTTTCTCTACCATTTTTAAGGAATCAGGATGATTTGAAGGAATATTTTTCTAAGTATTATGATGTTTCAATTAATTATATTAGGGATAAAAACTCAGTTGACTATTTGGTAGTTCCCAAACCGTGTCCAGCTTTTGATAATGAAAATAATCTTCCAATAATTGAAGTACCAGCAATCTTATTTATGGAAAAGAATTTTGAAAAAATAAAGACTTATATAGACAATTATTTTTCTAATAACTCATAAAGAAAATAAAAGTACAGTAAAAAGAAGTCCGATAAAAAACGAGTGGTGTAGAATATTTCTATTAATCATTCGTTTTTTATTATATTTACATATATTTTTTAAAAGAGGATTATAGACGTTCTGAAAAAAAATAATTATAACAAGAATAGTGTTCATGCTACTATCTACGGTTATTTTTTGTACTAAGTACCCCTTTAACTAACAAGACAACAAAAAAATAATTAACATATTAAGGAAATTACGTTACAATAAATGTAAGAGATTTTTCTTTGAGTTTTAGCTCTGAATAATAAAGATAGTTAAATCACTAAATGGAGGAGCAGGTCAATTTTGTTCCTTGTATAGTAAATTGTTACCTATCTCTATTGCAGGTTGTATGGCAGGTAACAGTAGCAGTTGTAGCGAAATACAGCAGAGACAAAGGCTCTTTGGCAAACGGGACTGATGAATGTATTTGGCAAGTAAAAAATGGTTCTTCCCGGAGTTAGTTGAAAAGTCTCATTCTCTCCAAAAGTAGAATCTTTGTCCGCAATGTGGAGAATTTGCATCGATCATACATGATTCTTTTAATAAGCTTTAACTTGTTTATGCTCCCTTCGGTAAGACCATTATTATTCTCATAAGTTACCGCATTTCTGACAGCTTCAATATCCCGGGCTAATCCATTCGTAAAGCTCTTAAACTCTTGTATATTAGTATTCTTAATTTTCTTAATACAATGGTTGAGATTCTCAACACTCTTTGTGGTGAAGATGTTTTTAAACTCCCATGTTAAATCATAAACTATTTTTACAATAGGGTGTTCTTCGTAATTATTGTTGGTATTATAACGTATGTTCAAGCATATTATTTAACGTGGATGATTCCATAAAGAGAAAAAGAAATAACCTTTGCATTTTTCAGATTATCGTGTATGATGGGAAAGTATTGAAAATTAAATCAGTGATAAACTAGGGGTGCCTAACGTATGCGTAGGCTGAGAGAGAAGCGCGTGATCTTCTTAACCCTTTGGACCTGATCTGGCTCGTACCAGCGTAGGGAAGTTAACGGCTTTACATAATGATGTCTTTTATGAGCCAGGTCCTTATTTTTTTATGGACCTGGCTCTTTTTATTTTGGCATGCGCTGGCCATATCTCGTCCTTGTCACGAACAGGGGAGGCAACAAAGGTTATGAAACAGTCTGTTTCAGCTGAGCAAATTGAATTGAAATCGAGTTTACCAGGGAGTAAGAAAGTATATGTGGATGGACCACGCGCAGGCATGAAAGTGCCGATGCGTGAGATTGAACAAAGCGAAACGAACGGCATCCCAAATCCTCCAGTCCGTGTGTATGATACGAGCGGTCCTTATACGGATCCGGCGTATAAAGTGGAGCTGGAAAAGGGAATTCCAACGCCACGTCATTCTTGGATCATGGAGCGCGGGGATGTAGAGGCATATGAAGGGCGCGAGATGAAACCAGAGGATGATGGTGTGAAAGTGGCTTCGAAACATACACCTGTTTTCCCGCAAATGGATCGCCAGCCGCTTAGAGCGAAGCAAGGTGCAAATGTTACGCAAATGCATTATGCGCGTAATGGCATTATTACGTCTGAGATGGAATACGTTGCAATTCGTGAAGGAGTAGAGCCGGAGTTTGTTCGTAAGGAAATCGCAGAAGGCCGCGCTATTTTACCAGCGAATATTAATCATCCAGAAGCAGAACCGATGATTATCGGGCGTAATTTCCACGTGAAGGTAAATGCAAATATCGGAAACTCTGCTGTATCTTCTTCTATTGCAGAAGAAGTAGAGAAGATGACGTGGGCAACGCGCTGGGGTGCAGATACGATTATGGATTTATCTACAGGTAAAAACATTCATACGACGCGTGAGTGGATTATTCGTAATGCGCCTGTACCAGTTGGAACTGTACCGATCTATCAAGCGCTGGAAAAAGTAAACGGAATTGCAGAAGATTTAACATGGGAAGTGTACCGTGATACGTTAATTGAGCAAGCGGAGCAAGGGGTTGATTACTTTACGATTCACGCTGGTGTATTGCTTCGTTACATTCCAATTACTGCAAAGCGTACGACAGGTATCGTTTCGCGTGGTGGTTCGATTATGGCGCAGTGGTGTTTATTCCATCATAAAGAAAACTTCCTATATACTCATTTTGAAGAGATTTGTGAAATTATGAAGCAGTACGATGTTTCGTTCTCTCTTGGAGATGGATTACGTCCAGGATCGATTGCAGATGCAAATGACGAAGCACAGTTTTCTGAGCTTGAAACACTTGGTGAATTAACGAAAATTGCTTGGAAACATGATGTGCAAGTTATGATTGAAGGACCTGGACACGTACCGATGCACTTAATTAAAGAGAATATGGAGAAAGAGCTTGATATTTGTCAGGGCGCGCCGTTTTATACACTTGGGCCACTAACGACAGATATTGCACCAGGTTATGACCATATTACATCGGCAATTGGAGCTGCGATGATCGGTTGGTTTGGAACGGCGATGCTTTGTTATGTAACGCCGAAAGAACATTTAGGTTTGCCAAACAAAGATGATGTACGCACGGGTGTTATTACGTACAAAATTGCAGCGCATGCGGCTGATCTTGCGAAAGGACATAAAACGGCTCATCAGCGTGATGATGCACTTTCAAAAGCACGTTTCGAATTCCGTTGGCGCGATCAATTTAATTTATCTTTAGATCCTGAACGTGCGATGGAATATCACGATGAAACGTTGCCTGCAGAAGGGGCAAAGACAGCTCACTTCTGTTCAATGTGTGGACCGAAGTTTTGTAGTATGAGAATTTCACATGATATTCGTGAATATGCAAAAGAAAATGATTTAGAAACGACAGAAGCAATTGAAAAAGGAATGAAAGAGAAAGCAGAAGAATTTAAAGAAGCTGGTAGTCATTTATATCAATAACACGTTACACCTCTTTACTTGATTGATCACACTGTAGTACCTAACTTTATTATAGAAGAATCCCCATTTGCTAAGACGGTAGTAAATGGGGATTCTGTTGTTTATAAGGCAAAGAAGAGATGTACCCAGTAGAATAAGAGGAATAGTGTGACGACTGTTGTGAGCGGGATAACGATAAGGGATACACTTAAATAGTCTTTCCATTTTACTTTAATTTTGTTTTGTTTCAGAATATACATCCAAATGAGTGAAGCTAGTGTACCAATTGGTAGTAATAGTGAACCGATGTCACTACCAATGATGTTTGCAAGATAGATTGTTTTTAATGTGACCGGATCTAGTCCCATTTCTGTTAATGTGATTGTACCAATCATAAGGGCAGGATGGTTATTGAAGACGTTAGAGAGGATGGATACAAGTCCGCCCATTGCAAAGCTAGCATAGAGTAGATGCTGATTCACAATTGGCTCGAGCCATTGTACAAGTGCAGCTGTTAATCCTGCGTTGTGGAGTCCGTAAATAATGACGTACATAGAGAAGGCGAAAATTAAAATGTGCCACGGTGTCTTTTTCAAAATGTCGACAGGGTTTGTTCGTAAGTAGTACCATCTCCAAATGAGAAGAACGAGTGAACCAAGTACTGCAACGATTTCAATTGGGATGGATAAGAAGGATGCAACGAATAGAAGACAGCGCATCAGGAAGACGAAACCTAATACTTTTAACATGAATCTTGTCCGTTTTTGTTTCGTATCAACAGAATTATTTCCTTTTAGTGGATGGAAGTTTTTCGTGAAGAAAATTTCTTCAATATCATATGAAGAAACAGGTAATTTTTTCGGAAGTTTTTTCTTCAAAACTGTATACATGAGCCATGACATAAATAATAAGCCTAATGTTGCAGGTACAAACATCATAGCAGTATGCATATAAAGAGTCATATTAACGATATTTAATGCAATTAAGTTTACGATATTACTTACACCAATTGGTGCACTAGATGCGGTAGCGATTAAAGCTCCGCTTAATAAATAAGGAATTTGTTGATGTGGTTTTAATTGAAGGTTTTTTAGAAGAAGAATTAAAATGGGAGTTGTAATTAAAATACTACCGTCGTTATTAAATAAAAGAGTCATAAGAAAACATAATAATTGAATATACCAGTATAGACGGCGTCCAGAACCTTTCGCTAGATTTGCCAGTTTCGCTGCGGACCAATGGAAGAAGCCGAAGCTTTCTAATATAACTGCCATGACGATGGTCGCTAATATTGTTATGGAAGCACCGCCAATTTTACTTATAATATCCATGACGTCTGGTTTTGATACAAGTCCAGTAATTATGATGATACCAGCTCCGATTGCTGCTGGCCACGCCTCATTCAAACCTCGAGGCCGCCAAAAGATAACGATCATCGTTAAGAAGAATACAATAATAGTAATCCATATTTCAATGCTCATATTTTGCCTACCTTTCTATTTTCCCTTGAACAGATGTAGCTTGTCTCAAGTTTATATTGGTAGTATATTCAGCAAAAAATAAGAAGAACTAGACGTATAACGAGATGAAGCGAATATGTGTTTTTCAAGCTAAAGGACAAGTGTCACGAATAGTGAAATAACTATTATGAGAGGAGTCTATAAATTATTGGGGCAGTAAAATAGTAAATGAAATTTATATGGGCAATTATGGAGATATATTGACGCAACTTAAAATATATCAGCGATTATTGAAATATATCGGCGCAACTTAAAATATATCAGCGATTATTGAAATATATCGGCGCAACTTAAAATATATCAGCGATTATGGAGATATATCGGCGCAACTTAAAATATATCAGCGATTATGGAGATATATCGGCGCAACTCAAAATATATCAGCGATTTTTAAAATATATCGACTTATCGACAAAACATGACAAAAGGAGTCTATTCCAAAATGCCTTTTGGGACAGACTCCAAGACTATATTATTTTTCCTTCAAAAAAGTACGATCCTTCAAGAATAAATTCCAGAAGAAAATAAATCCTGGTAATAAAATTGCAATCCCAATTGCGTATAGAATGAGCAGTGCATAGAACGTTTCTGTCGTTGTGAAGCTTGTAAATACAGTTACGTCAGGATAAATAATATACGGTAAATGCGCGACGCCGTAAGCGTAGCTTGCAAATGCATATTGAGCGACGACAGCTAAAACGGCAATGCGAGGGTATCCTAGTGTATTGTATTTTTTGTTTGTCCACCAAAGGGACGAGTATCCGATAACGAATAAAACAATAGAAACTGTAAACCACGGGAATTGCTTTATTAATCCTTGCATAAGCCAATGTGTTTCTGGGTCCATTACAACGAGGGCGATGATTGCTGTAACGAGCGTTGCAGGACCAAGAATGATAGCATTTCTTCTATAAATTCTATACGTATCTTCTGAACTTTGTTCTCTCGCAAAATCAGCAAGAAAGAGAGAGGAGAGAAATAGTTCAGACGTTAGTCCGAAAAGCATATAACAGTAGATAACCGGGCTAGAAAGAAGTTTTCCATACAGGAGTACTTCTTTTCCTTCAGACATTGTAATATAGGCTCCCTCTGTAACGGGTAAAACGGTAATTAATAGTGCTGGAATTAAGAGACCAGTAATACCTGAAATAACCCGAAGAAGGTACTGATATTTTGGCAAGGAGTAAGCAAATACCATAAACGTACTACGTACTGCAACGAGCACTAAAATTAACATAACTGGTACGAACATTACTGTCGCAAGAGTAAAGGCCGCTTTCGGAAAGAAGCCGAGAAATGCGACAACGACGAAGACGAGAAACGTATTTGTTACCTCCCAAGTTGGTGATAAGTACCGATTCGCAAGTTTAGCAGCGAGCGTCGGATGTTTTGCGTATACCATGCCCCAAAAACCAGCTCCAAAATCAATGGACCCTAGTATACTGTATACGAAAATAAGGGCCCATAAGATGATGATTGCAATACTTTCCTCATGCATGAGAATCGCCTCCTTGATGTTGTAAATCATTCTTTAATGGATGTCTTCTAAAGAATGTCCGTAGAACAATGACTGTTAAAATAGCGAGTCCAATATATAAAATGATGAACAAAACAAATAAAGGACCGACGAAATCGGCGCGTGTAGATGCATCGACGGTACGTTGCATACCATAAATTGTCCATGGTTGACGACCGCTACAACTGAAAATCCATCCGAATTCAATACCGAGCATCATAATTGGTCCGCATGCGGCAGCCCCCCAAAGTAGCCACTTCGGTAGTTCTGTTCCCTTTTTTCGGTAAACGAAGTACCAATATAAGAGCGCAATTGCTGCAACTGCAAAGGTAAACGCAGCGGTGCCGACCATTAAGTTGAATAGTGTATGTGTATAAAATGGTGGCCATGTTTCTTGGGGAAATTCCTTTAGACCTTTTACGACAGTGCTAGGGTCTAGTCCCACTAATAAGCTAAGCATGTTGGGAATTTCAAGTGCATAGTTTAGTTCAAGTGTATTGGGATCCACAACTCCGCCAATGGATAGCGGTGCGTGTGATGTCGTTTCAAATAAAGCTTCAGCAGATGCAAGTTTTTCAGGTGAGTGTTTATGTAAGGCGATCGCTGATTCATGTCCTGAAAGCCACATCGTAGCGCCTGTAATAAATGTAACGACAAGCCCTAATAGCAGCCCTTTTTTATGATAAGCAATTTCACGTGTACTTAAATTTTTCTTCAATAATTTAAATCCAGCGATAGAAGCAATGACAGCCGCACCAGTTGCATAAGCCGTAATAACGACATGGAATGCACTTGTACCAAAACTCGGATTAAAGAAAGCTTTCCAAGGATCAACGTTAAAAACAGATCCATCTGGATTCATTGAAAAGCCTGCTGGTGTATTCATCCATGTATTTGCTGATGTAATAAGCACGGCGGATGCCGTGGCACCAAGCATGACGAAAAATAGCGAGATTAATCTCATAAATGGAGGAAGTTTATCGGCTGCATATACGTAAATCGACATGAATAAAGCCTCCAAAAAGAAGGCGAAAATCTCAATTTGGAAGGGAACAGAAATAACTTGCCCAACAATTTTGGCGAAACCAGGCCAAAGAAGTGAGATTTGCACACCAACGATTGTTCCAGTTGGAATTGCTACACCGAGAAGAATAGCAAACGCCTTTGTCCATCTTTTCGCCATAATGGCATAGTCGGAGTCTTTCTTCCAGTGATAGAGTATTTCGCTTATAAAAATCATCAATGAAAGTCCGACCCCAAGTGTTGCAAAGATAATGTGGAATGCTAATGAAGAACCGAAAAATGCTCTTGCTAATGTTACCGTATCCATATGTAAACTCCTCTTCTTTTTTGCCATTATTTTCTGATTGAATTGGAAGATTTATTCAAAAAAACTACCAAAAATATATATGTATTTAAAAAGTGAATATGATAATATAATGTTGTAATATTTTGAATAGAAAGAAATAAATAGTTGGTCATGTTTTGTTTGTTTTTTGCTCAGGAATCTTTTATAATCTTTTATGCGAACATAAGTTCTGTTTTTAGAATGAAGAAGTTTATGTGAAATGGAGAGGGTGTTTTATGTATCCTGAAGTCATTAAAAAGATGGCATTTTCAAAAGAGCATAGAGATTTATTATTGAAGCTATATAATAAAGAAATTACACGTCGTGAATATGATCGACTTGTACAATCGCTATATAAACCTTCTAAAGAGGTTTGCGAGGGATAGAAATGGGGGGAGACAATCTAATAGATTGTCTTTTTTAAATTTATGTATGTTCTGATAAAATTAAGGTTAGCCTTACTAGGGAGGTGAAAAGATTGCGGAAACGTTTATATATAGGGATTGGAGTTATCTTCTTAATCGCTTTAGGTGGAATTGTATTTTGGTCAGCTTTACAAGGAAACCGTACAGAAAATTTTATTTTAAGACATATGGTGAATGACAATGGAACACTTGCCACGTATCGTTTAGTAGATACTAAGGCAGGTACGGGTGAAGCTAAGGGACGTGAAGCTTTATCAGAATCGGCGGGATTATGGTTACACTATACACTTGATAAAGATGATCAGGCGTTATTTGATGAGCAAGTAAAGGTTATTCAAGATAATTTCATATATAAGAATCATATTGTTTTATGGAAACTCTCTGAAAAGGGAGAGAGGCAGTCAGCTACAAATGCACTTATAGATGATCTTCGTATTATAGAACAATTATATCGTGCTTATGAAATGTATAAGGAAGAGCGTTATAAAAACCTTGCCGATCAATTAAGTGATGCTGTACTTCGTTATAATAAAAAAGATAATTATTATGTTGATTATTATGATGCAGATGCAGGGAAACAAAATAATTTTGTAACAACATCATACATAAATCCGCGTGCATTCTCCTATATGAAGAAGTACGGCAAAGTTTCTGCTCAGCAATATCAGGAAGTCGTTCAATTTTTAGCAGATTATCCAAGGCATGGCTGGGCATTCCCAAAAGAGTATAAAGAAGATGGTACATTTACGTACGATAAAGAAGTGAATCTTATTGACCAATCATACGTTGCATATCATCGAAGTTTAGGTGGTCTTTCATCAGCTGCTTATTTGGAATTTATAAAAAAGAAGTTCCAGGAGGATGGAAAGCTATACGGTCGTTACAATTTAGAAACGGGAAAACAAACTGTGAATTATGAATCGCCGGCCGCGTATGGACTAACGATTTTGTACGTACTACAAACAGGTGATACAAAGTTTGCGAAGGAATTGTATGATCATATGGCCACATTCCGAAATGACAACGTATTTAGTAGATATTACGGTGGATATGTAACAGGTGAAAATAATAATACGCATATTTTTGATAACGTACTACCACTTTTAGCTGAAATGGAATTAAAGAAGAGTGAACAATAAAAGGTGCCACCATATGAGGGTGGCACCTTTTATTTGTTCATATAATTTTACGTCCTAATATTAGAGAAGTAGTCAATCACGAATTCACGGAATTGCTGAGCTGTTTTTGATAAGTAGCGTTTTTTTGACCAACTTAATCCGATGGTTCGCTGACAAGTGGGTTCAATAATACGCAACTTGCTCGATGCTAAAGTAGAGTTTTTTAATAAAGTTAAACTTGGAACAAAAGCGATGCCGAGACCTTGCTTAATGAGGTCGCTAATCACGGTCGGTTCATCGACTTCAAAAGCAATATGTGGAGTGAAACCAGCTTCTTTACAAAATTCATCCGTTAAGTGTCGAAATCCATAACCAGTGTTCATACTAATGAACGGTTCGTCCTTTACTTCATGGAGGTGGATATTTTCTCGGCCTGATAAACGATGGCCTGAAGGGACGACTAAGAAAATTTCTTCTGTAATAAGTGGTTCCCAAACAATTTCTTCTCCTTCAATTGGCACAGAGGAGATACAAAAGTCAATTTCTATATTATCTAGTTGTCGTTTCATAGAAGGAGTGGATGCCAGAAATTGTTGGAACCGAACGTTAGGATGTTCTAGTAAAAAAGAGCCAAGTAGTTCTGGTAATATTCTCGGAATAGAAACGGCTAGTGTAATAGAGCTTTGTTGTAATTCGGCTAAATCTTTAATTTCTCGTTCCCCTTCGCTTAATTCATGAAAAATACGCTCTACTCGTTTTAAAAATACTTTTCCGAAAGAATTTAAAGTAATCTGTCGACCTTGGCGATCAAATAAAGGAACGCCTAAATCCTTTTCGAGTCTAGCTATTGTTTTGCTGAGTGAAGGTTGTGCGATATGCAATTCTTCAGCTGCCTTTGTCATATGTTCTAGTCGTGCGACTGTCTGAAAGTATTTTAACTGGAGCAGTTCCATTTCGAGTCTCCTTTCTATAGACCAAAAGGAATGAATTAATAATTAAAGATGTATTATACAGTATGGAAAGTGACGTGTATAGTAAATCTGTTAAACCATTCTAATGGTGTTAAATTCGGAGAAGGAGTATGTTTCATGAAGGGAATTCAACTTGTATTTAAAGATTGGAAAGCGATGTGGCATCATAAACATGGACGTATCGCTTTAATTTTTTTATTAATCGTTCCGTTAATTTATTCAGGATTCTTTTTAGCTGGATATTGGGATCCGTACGGAAAATTAGATAAATTACCCGTTGCGGTTGTGAATTTAGATAAAGGTGCTGCGATGGATGAGAAAACAATTCATGCAGGAGACGATTTTGTAAAAAATTTAAAGGAGAATAAAGAACTGGCTTTTCATTTCGTATCAGAAAAAAATGCTGATGAAGGGCTAAAAGAAGATAAGTACTATATGGTTGTTACGATTCCAGCTGATTTCTCTAAAAAGGTAAGTACACTTAT
Source organism: Bacillus sp. TE8-1 (assembly GCF_008368855.1). Taxonomy (NCBI): domain Bacteria; kingdom Bacillati; phylum Bacillota; class Bacilli; order Caryophanales; family Bacillaceae; genus Bacillus; species Bacillus sp. TE8-1. The sequence goes on from NZ_QPET01000003.1 coordinate 299,810, forward strand.
GGATGAGAAACCAGAACCAGCACAATTGCAGTACAAAGTAAATCCGGGTAAAAACTTTGTAGCAGCGCAAATTGGAACGACAGCTGTTGAAAATATGAAAACAAAAATCTCAAACAGTATTACGAAATCTTATACAGAAGGTGTCTTTTCAAAGTTTCAAGATTTGGCACAAGGATTGAGTGATGCAAGTAATGGTGCTGAGAAGTTACATGAAGGAACGACCGATGCAAAAAATGGAGCGAATCAGCTTGCGAATGGTATTGATCGTTTAAGTGATGGGACATCGAAATTGAAAGAAGGAAGTGAAAAGCTTGCATCCAGTCAATCTGCTTTAACCGGGGGAGCAAATGAGCTGAGTCAAGGAGCGACATCACTTCATAGTGGTATGGAATTACTAGCACAAGGTGAAAAAACGTTACAATCAGGAATTAGTGAATTAAGTGCTGGTACAAATGAATGGGTGAATGGAAATGAAAAACTTGCTGAAGGGCAAGCGAAAGCGGACAATTCGGCAAATAGTGTAAAACAACAATTAGAAGAGTACGTGAAAAATCATCCAGAAGTGCAGCAAGATCCCGCTTTTCAAAAAATTGTTGCTACGTCTAATGGACTAGCTAAAGCAACAAGTATTTTAAATAATAGCCAACAACAATTAACACAAGGTGCGCAGAAGCTTGCAAATGGTCAGCATAAGGTTGAAGAAGGTATGAATACATTCGGAGTTAAGTTAAATGAAGCTACTGCTGGAACGAAAAAAATAGCAGATGGTGCTACAAATTTAGCTAGTGGATTTACGAAATGGGGAGCTGGATTTACATCATTACAAGAAGGTGTAAATCAACTTGCGAGTGGCGGAACAGAGCTGAATCATGGTGCTGATCAGTTAACGAACGGACTTGTTAAACTTGATGATGGTGCGAAAGAACTTTCTAGGAAATTAGGAGAGGGCGCAGAGAAGATAGCGGATATTCGTAATGATGATGCACGCAATACGATGTTCTCAGAGCCAGTTCAGTTAGTGAAGTCAACAGTTTCTGACGTGCCTAATTACGGTTCAGGTATTGCACCATATTTCTTATCGCTTGCATTTTATGTTGGCGGAATTATGGCATCGAATATTTTACCGCTTGGTCGCAGACAAAATATGAAGGTAAGCGGAACGGTACATTTTATTAATAAACTAGGATTGGTATATTTAATTGGACTTATTCAAGCGCTACTCGTAGATGTAGTTGTGCTAGGTGTTATGAAATTAGAAGTCGCAAGTGTGCCACTTTTTGTTTTATCAAGTATTGTTATTTCTTTTACGTTCATGACATTTATTCTTATGCTAGTAACAGTATTTGGTCTTGTTGGAAAGTTCTTAGCGGTAACCCTTCTTGTCCTGCAATTAGCGACGAGCGGAGGTACTTTCCCAGGAGAATTAAATATAGCTGTTCTTAGTAAAATTGGACAATTTCTCCCAATGTCTCATTCTCTTAGAGGATTACAAGATGTTATTTCTTTAGGAGATTGGTCGCAATTACAAATGCAAATTTTAATATTGTTATGTTATCTCGTTGTTGCCGGTGGAATTGCTTGGATTACGAGTCATATACAGCATAGAGAAACGAATGTAGAACAAGTTTCTTAAGATGAAATAAGCTATCCGATTTTTTCGGATAGCTTATTTTTTATTTACGTTCCATTACTGCAAAGTAATTATTTTCATTATCAGCAAAGTTGAATGCTCTACCAGTAGGTAAATCTACAACCTGTCCAACTGTGACATTTTTCTCAGAAAGATCTTTATATAGACGGTCTAAGTCATTTGAGAAGAACATAAGTGAAGGTGTATTTAGGTTTAGTTCAGGTTGCATCTTCGCGATTAACGCTTTATCGTGAAGGACGATGCTTGTTCCTGCTTCTTTCGCCGGTGCAATTTCAATCCAGCGGAATCCGTTTCCGTTATTTTCTTCCGCAATGATTTGGAACCCTACTTTTTCTGTCCAAAATTGTACTGTTTCGTCTTGGTTATTTACATATAGCATAATTTGTCCAACTTGATTAATCATAGGTGTCTCTCGCTTTCTTTTTATATGCGTATTATTATATCAAATATATGGCTTGAATAGTTTTTTATGATTTTTTCGGAATACAACCTTCGTCCATTTCACCTTTGTTGTAGGAGAAGGCCCTGTAATCCAAATATGAAATGGTATTGTGCTACAAATGACCATTGTTGAAATAGAGATAATGGCCGTTAACACAAATAGTAATAGGGTATACAATATAGTATTTTCTTGCAGCGTGAATAAGGAAAGAAGTTTTGTACATAGTTGCAAGAAGAATAAATGAGCTAAATAAGCACCATACGTGTAATTTCCAATGAAACGTAACGTTTTATATAAGAAACCACGACGCTGTACTATCATAATAGATAACACATACAGTATGATAATTTCGCATACGATATATAAAAACATAGATGGTTTTAAATAGGTAGAAACAGTTAAATGAATAGAGTTTGCTCCGTAAAAACTAAACAACTCATAATTGATGAATAAAAATAAGATGAAAAATAATATTGTTATAAGCGGGATATGTTTCATGACGAATAGCCGCCAAGTTTTTAGTGCTACAGCGGCGATGCCGCCCATAACGAAATAGAATGAGTAGAATAGAAATGATCGATCTGTATAATGTAAAATTGTTGAACTTGTTAATTTTTCTCCATTAAAAATATAGTGAGAAGAGAACCACATTAATAGAAAATATAGGCAAGCGAAAAAGGTCATATATTTATATATGTCTTTTTTATTTTCTGTTCGTTTTTGAAACCAATAAAAAAGTGTGCATAGTAAAGGGAACAATAAGTGAATTTGGAACATCATAATAACGTACCAAAGATGGGGCGCGGCTGTTCCGAGTAATAAACTTTTTATTCCACTTTGTAACGTAATAAGATCATTTGTTGTTAATAAGTAAAGAATAGACCAAAAGAAATAAGGAATGAGTAAGTGTGTCGCTTTTTCAGAAATATATTCTTTATATACTAATTGCTTCGTATAGTGACGAATTAAGTGAAATCCAACGATAAATATGAATGCTGGTGCTGAGAATTTTGCAAGATTAAATAGCATGCCCATAATGAGGGATTGCTCAAGTAAGACATTTCCTTGCTTCATTGTATATAATAACGAACTTTGCAAAACGACAGCGAGAAATGCAATGCTTTGCAAAACTTTAAATTCAGGTGCGCTTTGTGTCATCGTGTTCATCTCCTTTTCCATACATGATTATAGTACGGAGAATGGATAATGGATGTGGAATATTTGTGAAGATTGTAACAAATTTGTGGCGAGAGGAGCTATCAACTTATCAACAAATAACGAAAGAAAGAGGATGCTCTAAACGAGCATCCTCTTTCTATTAAGCAAATTTGTTTTTGATCCAATTCTTACCTTCTACAAGGCGAGCTGTCATTACCGCACAAGCGTTATCTGCTGTTACGTTTAACATCGTTGCAGGTGGATCAATGATTGTACTAATTGCTGCGATAATTGGCAGTGCTTCTGGCGGGAAACCGTATAGAGATACAATTAACATTTCACCGATCATACCGCCGCCGGGAATAGCACCCATTACTGTTCCTACTAATAGAGAAACAACAAGTGCGATTGCTAATGTTTTCGGTCCTTCGAATTCCATGTTGAAAATACCGAATAAGAAAGCAATTTTTAATACGCCACCTAAAACAGAGCCGTCTTTATGAAGTGTAGAACCAAGAAGGACAACTGTTTCACGAACGTCTGAAGAAATACCCATTTTCTTCGTTGCTTCTAAGTTCGCTGGAATACTTGCGGCACTACTACAAGTTGCAAGTGATGTAACTGTAGGAGAGACCATGTTCTTCCAAAATACTTGTACACCTTGTTTGCGACCTGCAAGGTATGCATAGAATGTGAAGAATACAAAGAAATAAATTAGAGAAGCAGGATAGTATACCATTGCTGCTCGGAAGTAATTTCCAAGAAGTTGTGGTCCGAATTCGCCAACTAATGCTGCAAAGTAAGCAGCAAGTCCGATTGGGGCGTAGTACATAATGAAAGATACAACCTTCATTGAAATCTCTGCACCAGCCTGTAGGAATGTAGCGAATGGCTTTCCTTTTTCGCCAACTGCTGAAGTTGCAATCCCCATTAAGATAGAGAAGAAAATAAGAGCTAACATATTTTCACGAGATAGTAACTTCGAGAAGTCAGATACTGTTAAAATACCGACGATTTGATCTGCAACACTAACAGCTTTGCCGGCTTTGTCAGGTTGTGTTAGTTCTAGTACAACACCTTGTGCTGGCGGGAATATTTTCACAACAATAATCATAAAAATAGCAGCTAAAATACTTGTAAATAAGAAAGTCCCAGCCATACTAGACATAATTTTACCGAAACGTTTTAATCCATCCATATTAGCAATAGACGATGCGATGCTAAAGAACACTAGAGGTACAACAATCGTAAACATTAAGTTTAAGAAAATGTCACCAAGCGGCTTTAAAGCAACTGCATCGGCACCCATGAAATAACCAATGAAACCACCAATTAGGATAGAAGATAATAAAATAAGTGGAAAGCGATATGCCTTCATAAATATATCCTCCTATCAATTAAAAAAAGTCATACTGAATCATTATAGCGAGTTAGAGTTCTCTTTACTAGGAGAATACGGATAAATGGAATAGCGCGAAAACCAAGAAATTTTTGTTTTTAAGCTCGGCATACAGCAGGAAATCTAGACATATATATTTGTAACCTAGTGGTGGCAAGGAGTGCACCATAATTTAGGTAGAGAAAAAAGGGGAGGGAAGCGGGATGAATATTTTACTTTGCTGTGCAGCGGGAATGTCTTCCAGTTTGATTGTTACAAAGATGGAGAAAGCAGCAGAGACAAGAGGGATAGAAGTAACAATCTGGGCAGTATCAGGTTCTGAAGTGAATAGTCATATTGATAAAGCTGATGTCCTTTTACTTGGACCGCAAGTACGTTATTTATTACCGAAAATGAAAGAATTATGTAAGGATAAAGGGATACCTGTTGATGTCATTCAATCTGTTCATTACGGACTTTGTAATGGAGAAGCTATCTTGCAAGCAGCTTTGTCAATGAAACCATGAGGAGAGTGGGATAGATGATACGGTTTTTAGAGAAGTACGTGATGCCGGTAGCAGGGAAGGTTGCAGAGCAGAGGCATTTACAAGCAATTCGAGATGGAATTATTTTAACGATGCCTTTCTTAATTATTGGATCGTTTTTCCTCATTATTAGTGCACTGCCGATACCCGGATATAACGAGTTTATGGCAGGTTTGTTTGGTGAGAATTGGCAGAGAGCTTTAGGGTATCCAGTTAGTGCAACTTTTAATATAATGGCTTTAATAGCTGTTTTTGGAATCGCTTACAGACTTGGAGAGTATTATAAAGTGGATGCTTTAGCATCCGGGGCATTGTCGCTTGTGACGTTTTTACTTGCGACGCCATTTCAAGTTGCATATATTATACCAAGTACAAAAGAAAGTGTACTTGTAGAAGGCGCTATCCCAGCTGCATTAATGGGAAGCCAAGGGTTATTTGTAGCAATGATTATTGCACTTATATCTACTGAACTGTATCGATTTATTGTACAAAAAAAGATAATTATAAAGATGCCAGAGACAGTTCCACCAGCTGTCACGCGTTCATTTGCGGCACTTGTTCCAGGATTTATTGTTGTAACAGTTATTTGGATTTTACGCTTAATTATAGAAAATACTTCTTTTGGCAGTATCCATAATATTGTAGGACAAATTTTACAGGAACCACTTAGTGTACTTGGTGCTAGTCTTTGGGGCGCAATAATAGCAGTTATTCTCGTTCATGTTCTTTGGTCGTGTGGAATTCATGGTGCTACTATTGTTGGTGGTGTAATGAGCCCCGTTTGGTTGTCGTTAATGGATCAAAACCGAGTCGCTTTTCAAGCTGGGCAAGATGTACCAAATACGATTACGGCACAGTTTTTTGACTTATGGATTTATATGGGCGGTTCTGGTGCAACGCTTGCTCTAGTTGTCGGAATGTTACTATTTGCACGAAGTCAACAATTAAAAAGTTTAGGGAGATTGTCAATTGCACCTGGTATATTTAATATTAATGAGATGGTAACTTTTGGTATGCCGATTGTAATGAACCCACTTTTACTAATTCCATTCATATTAGTTCCAGTTGTGTTAACAATTGTTTCTTACTTTGCAATGGAATGGGGATGGGTCGCACGTCCGAGTGGGGCCGCTGTACCTTGGACGACACCTATTCTTTTTAGTGGATATTTAGGATCGGGCGGGAAAATTTCAGGTGTTATTTTGCAACTTGTTAACTTTGCGCTAGCATTCTTCATTTATTTACCGTTCTTAAAAATATGGGATAAACAAAAACTGGCGGAAGAAAAGGGGGAGTAAAGAACTAAAATGGATACGATAGAGACAAAAGCTTTTCATTTAATCTTGCATGGGGGAAACGCGAGAAGTTGTTCAATGGAAGCAATTGATTGTGCGAAGCGTGGGGAGTTTACAGAAGCTGAAGCTAAATTACAAGAAGCACTAGAGGAATTAAAAGAGGCGCACCGTGTACAAACGGAGCTTATCCAGAAAGAAGCTGGTGGCGAAAAGACCGAAGTTACTCTTTTAATGGTACACGCGCAAGATCATTTAATGAATGCAATTACGGTGAAAGAATTAGCGAGTGAGTTTGTAGAGTTATATAGGAAGATGTCGGTGGATGAATGAACCTTGCTTATGCAAGGTTTTTTTATCTCGAATTAACGGGCAGTAAAACACCCACTAATTAAAATTTCATTTTATGTATGTGCCTGTACCATCAGCGAAATGTTCATCCCACTGATGGTATTTTACAATCCTCCTTTTTTCGGATGAGTAAGAGTTATAATTAATCGGCAGTAACAATTTCTCCTATACCACGAATTAATCTTTTTATATGCATCCGCTCCGGTTTTAATATATTTACGATATAATCAATCGATATTTGTGGTTCAACGGTTGTACCGCAAGTATAACAGTCAATAGCTGCAAAATTTTGTTCCGGGTAAGTGTGAATGGAAAGATGGCTTTCTGATAATAACACTAATACAGTAACACCATATGGCTGGAACTCTTTTTTACTTACGTTTAAAACATGGGCACCAGAGTAATCTGCAGCTGTAACTAGATGATATTCTAAAAATTGCATATCATCTAATAGGGAAAAGTCCACTCCCCACAAATCTACTATTATATGCTTGCCAAAAGTAGAATATTCCATAGGGTAGCACTCCTTATTATAATATTGTCAAAACTTCATTTCCTGTTTGTAGCATTGATGTAAGATAAGATTTGATTCTGAATTTAAAAGAGCGAGGTTACGTTGTTCTAAATGTTCTTCTTTAAATTGAAATAAAGGAAAAAGAAGAGCAGGCAATGTTCGAGGAGTTGGTACTACATATAATTGTTCAATTTGATCGAGTACATGTGCAGAATTAGTAGCAAGATGAAATCCCCAGTCAGTTCCGAAAGAAGGAACGATTGTATGATAACTCTTCACAGTTAATCCAGCGTGTTCAATTGTATTACCGATACTCCAATATACTAGAGGTGCATCAGCAGGTGAATTAGATTGACAGACGAAAGCACCATCTTCTGTTAAGAATGTAGCTATACGAGCAAATAGTTCGCTTGTATATAAAGTACTTAATAATTCTGTCGCTGGGTCTGGAAAATCAATAATGATTACATCGTATAAAGATGAAGGTGAATTTAGAAATTCTTTTGCATCGCATACGTGCACGTTCACACGATTATCAAAAAAAGCATTTTTGTTTAAAGATACTATTTCTGGAACATTACGTGCCATATTAATCATTGCCTCGTCTAAATCAACAAGGTCTACATGTAGCACAGTTTCATATTTCAAAACTTCTCGTAAGGCAAGGCCATCGCCACCACCTAATATGAGAACACGTTTTGGATCAATTACTTTTGCCATAATCGGATGTACAAGTGCTTCATGATAAATTTGCTCATCAACGGAACTGAATTGTAGTTGCTTGTCCAAGTATAAGCGAACATCGTTTACTTGGACTAAATTAATATTTTGATAATTACTCTTTTCTTCAAATAGGCTCGTATGTTCACCAGCTTGTATTTCCTTTAGAGAAATTTCATCCCACACATCTAAGCTGTGTGAATCTGTAGGTACTATAGTTACATTTTCCGATTGTACTTGCTTATCTTGCTTATTCTGCTCATCCTGTTTGTCCTGTTTGTCTTGTATATCATGCTTGTCCTGCTGTTCTAGTTCAAATTTGTCAGAGTCTAATTCAGAACGCTTGTCTTTTTTATAGCTTGTTATTCTATAAATCTTTATTTTGCTTTTTTTTCTATGTTTTGGCATAGGAATCCCCTTTCGAATTGTGTTATTTTATTCTATTTTATGTAATCTAGTAGAGTTTGCTTGGACAATAGAATAGATAGAAGACTGAGCCCAAGAAAATGTTGTTTTTTACTAGATTCCTACGATAAAAAAGTTTTTTTAGTGTTTTTTCATATTAAACACAACTAGACAACTAAACACTAATCTATTTTCATACAGTTATGTGTTAAAAGCGTGTTGTTTTATAACACACTGTGTGTTTTTTGGACGACACACTAATTGAAAGCGTTAACACACAAAGGAAATAGTCGAAAAAGTGCTGATTTTAGTGGTTTTAAAAAGTTGGCACGCTAATTGCATTAATAAATAGCGTAAAGAAAAATAAATAAAACATAAATTTTTTATACTACACAAGGGGGATTTTCAAATGAATATTTTATTATGTTGCTCAGCAGGGATGTCTACAAGTTTACTAGTTACAAAAATGGAAGCGGCTGCAAAAGCTCGCGGTTTAGAAGGCAAGATTTGGGCTGTATCTGGGGATGCAGTAAAAACGAATATCGATCAAGCAGATGTATTATTACTAGGACCACAAGTTCGTTACATGCTTTCTTCAATGAAAACGCTTGCTGATGAGAGAAACGTTGGAATCGACGTTATCAATCCAATGCACTACGGCATGATGAATGGAGAAGCAGTTTTAGATCACGCATTAACACTTAAAAAATAATTAGGGGGGAAGCGAAATGCAAAAGTTTATTGCATTTATGGAGAAATATTTAGTTCCAATCGCAGGTAGAATTGGGTCGCAGCGTCACTTAGTTGCGATCCGTGATGGATTTATCGCAGTTATGCCTCTTATCTTAGTTGGATCATTTGCAATACTTGTTAATAACTTACCAGTGGATGCATTCCAAAAATTTATGAAAGGTGCATTCGGTGACGTTTGGAAAGATATCGGCGGTGGTATGTGGGCAGGTTCCTTCGCTATACTCGCCCTCATAGTCGCAGTAGGGATAAGTTATAATTTAGCGAAATCTTACGGCGTTGACGCATTGTCAGCAGCAATTATTACATTCGGTGCATTAATTATTATTTCTCCGACAACGCCAAAAGAAGGCGGTATTGATTTAGCGTGGACAGGATCACAAGGTTTATTCGTTTCTATCATTGTAGCTCTTCTTGTAACAGAGGCATTTAGGTTCTTCGTTCAAAGAGATATTACAATTAAAATGCCAGATGGTGTTCCACCAGCAGTAATGAAATCATTCGCAGCGTTAGTTCCAGCATTCGTTATTTTAATCGTAACAGCAAGTATTCAATTAGCAGTGAAATTAGCAGGAACAAGTATTCATAAAATCGTATTTGAAACAATTCAAGTACCATTACAAGGTTTAGCAGGTACATTACCAAGTGCAATTATTGTAGCGTTACTTATTCATGTATTATGGTTCTTCGGATTACATGGTCCTAATATCGTTGGTGGTATTATTGACCCGATTTATTTACCAGCATTAGAAAAAAATATTAAATTATTTAACGATGGTATGTCTGCATATGATGTACCACATATTTTCACAAAACCATTCTTTGATGTATATGTGTACATCGGTGGATCAGGTGCAACATTAGCATTCCTAGTAGCGGTAATGCTTGTTGCAAAAAGTGCGCAGCTTCGCGGTGTGGGGCGCGTATCTATCGGTCCTGGTTTCTTCAACATTAACGAACCAGTTATTTTCGGTACACCAATTGTATTAAACCCAGCGTTAATCATTCCATTCGTACTTACACCAGTTGTATTAGTAATTACTTCTTATACAGCAATTTCTTTAGGATGGGTGCCAAAAACAGTTGCTTTAGTTCCATGGACAATGCCACCAATCTTTAGTGGTTATCTTGTAGCGGGCGGAAGCATCGCTGGTGCAGCATTACAAGTAGTAAACTTTGCAATCGCGGTAGTAATTTACTATCCATTCGTATTAATGTGTGACCGTACTTATGTACAGGCTGCAAAAGCTGAAACAAAAGGAAGCGACAATTCAGTATCACTTTAAAAAATATTATTCTGGCGAGTTCCTATAGCTCGTCAGAATAATTACCTTTATATCATGTTCAAAAAGATGAAAAACATCTATATGAACACTAAACTATCATTAATAAATTCATACTTTAATAGACATGTTCAAACTGAAGGGGTATTTAAATCGGTTGAACCTTATAGAGAGGGCGGTAATTATGATGACTACAGCAGAACAAATTCCATTCCAATTGATTTTAAATAGTGGTAACGCACGAAGCTTTGCGATGGAGGCACTTCAATTTGCCAAACAGGGGAAAATGGCAGAAGCAGATGAAGCGATGGTAAAGGCAAAAGAAGCGATTAATGAAGCGCATCATTTCCAAACAGAGCTCATACAATCAGAAGCAAGAGGAGAAAAAACAGAGGTTAGTGTTCTTTTAATTCACGCACAAGATCATTTAATGAATGCGATTACAGTGAAAGAATTAGCAGCAGAGTTTATCGATCTTTATAAAAAGCTTGAAGCGAAAGGGGAATAAAGCATGACTGGAATTAAAATTGCTACAATCGGCGGTGGATCTAGTTATACACCAGAGTTAATTGAAGGATTTATTAAGCGTTATGATGAGCTTCCTGTTCGTGAAATTTGGTTAGTAGATATTGAGGCAGGAAAAGAAAAGTTAGAAATCGTTGGTAACTTAGCGAAACGTATGGTGAAAAAATCAGGCTTACCAATCGAGGTACATTTAACACTTGATCGCCGTGAGGCATTAAAAGATGCTGACTTTGTAACAACACAACTTCGCGTTGGTTTATTAGAAGCACGTGCAAAAGATGAAGCAATTCCGTTAAAGTATGATGTAATCGGTCAGGAAACGAATGGTCCTGGTGGTTTATTCAAAGCGTTGAGAACGATTCCTGTTATTTTAGATATTTGTAAGGATATGGAGGAGCTCTGTCCAAATGCATGGTTAATTAACTTTGCAAATCCAGCTGGTATGGTAACAGAGGCAGTTCTTCGTTATACAAATATTCAAAGAGTAGTTGGTCTATGTAACGTTCCAATCGGAATTCGTATGGGTCTTGCAAGATTACTTGAAGTAGATGCGAGTCGTGTTCACGTTGATTTCGCAGGTTTAAATCATATGGTATACGGACTAGATGTATACTTAGATGGCGTAAGTGTAATGGACCGTGTGTTAGAGCTTGTGACAGATCCAGAAAAACAAATTACGATGGAAAATATCGCAGCGCTTAACTGGGAGCCAGACTTTATTCGCGGACTTCGTGCGATTCCATGTCCATACCATCGTTATTACTACAAAACACGTGAAATGTTAGAAGAAGAGAAAGAAGCTTCTGTTGAAAAAGGTACACGTGCAGAAGTAGTAAAACAATTAGAAAATGATTTATTTGAGTTATATAAAGACCCGAACTTAGATATTAAACCACCACAATTAGAAAAACGTGGCGGAGCTTATTATAGTGATGCAGCATGTAGCTTAATTACGTCTATTTACAATAATAAAGGTGATATCCAGCCTGTTAATACACGAAACAACGGAACAATTGCAAGCTTACCACATGATTCAGCTGTTGAAGTGAACTGTATTATTACGAAAGAAGGCCCCAAACCAATTGCAGTTGGAGACCTTCCAGTACCAGTTCGCGGTTTAGTACAACAAATTAAATCATTCGAGCGCACAACAATTGAAGCTGCTGTTACAGGGGATTATCATAAGGCGCTGCTTGCTATGACAATCAATCCACTTGTACCATCAGATAAAGTTGCAAAACAAATTTTAGATGAAATGTTGGAAGCACATAAAGAGTATCTTCCGCAGTTCTTCAAAAAGGTAGAGAAGTAAAAGCGGCGCTATTTAGCCCGCTTTTTTTATTCTATTAGGAGGTATTATGATGATTAAGTTAATTGTAAATGCAGATGATTTCGGTCTTACAGAAGGTACAAATTACGGCATTATTGATGGGCATATAAATGGACTTGTAAATTCAACGACGATGATGATGAATATGCCAGGAACAGAGCATGCGGTACGCTTAGCGAAAGAGTACAACCTACTCGGAGTAGGCGTACATCTCGTATTAACGGCAGGAGAACCACTGTTAAAGGATGTACCGTCACTCGTAGGGGAAAACGGATCGTTTCATAAACAAAGTGTTGTAAGGGAAGGGAATATAAATCCAGAAGAAGTTGAGAGAGAATGGACTGCTCAAATTGAGAAGTTTTTATCTTACGGATTAACACCAACTCATTTAGATAGTCATCATCATGTGCATGGTTTACCGATTTTACATGATGTTCTTAAGAGATTAGCGGCTAAATATAATGTTCCGATTCGTCGTTGTGAGGAAGATAGAGCGGTGCATCCATTTTCTGATGTGTTTTACAGTGACTTTTATGCGGATGGTGTGACGGAAGATTACTTTGTGAAGTTAAAAGAAAGAGTACAAGGTGAACAAACGGTAGAAATTATGGTTCATCCAGCATATATTGATCCAGAGCTTGTGAAGCGTTCTTCTTACGTAATGGATCGTGTGAAGGAATTGCGTATTTTAACAGAGAGTGAGTTGCCAGAAGGCATAGAGCTTGTGAAGTTTTAATAGAAAAAACGACGGCTACATCATGCCGTCGTTTTTTATTTATAAAATGGACAGAATATATCCGCCAAAGGCTCCCAGTATAACGATAACCCAAGGTGGTGTTTTCCAAAAAGCTAGTAAGCAAAAAAGAAGCGAAGCGAAAACGAAATCTGAAGCATTTATAACTGTACTCGTCCAAATAGGATCGTAAAAAGCGGCAATTAAAATACCAACAACTGCGGCGTTAACACCAAGTAGTGCGCCTTGTATGAATGATATTTTTCTCACACTGTTCCAAAATGGTAAAACACCAATAACGAGTAAGAAAGCAGGGAGGAAAATCGCAATTGTTGCGAGTGTTGCCCCAAGCGTCCCGTTTAATACTGCTCCTATATAAGAGGCGAATGTAAATAGTGGTCCTGGTACTGCTTGTGTTAATCCGTATCCAGCTAGGAACTGTTCTTTCGTCATCATTCCGTTTTGTACGAACTCACCTTCAAGAAGGGGCAGCACGACGTGTCCTCCTCCAAATACAAGTGCGCCAGAGCGATAGAAACTATCAAATAAAGCGATGTAATAAGAAAACGGTCTTAATATCGGTAGCAGCAGTAATAGTCCAAAGAATAAGACGAGACAAGAAACTGCTATCTTTTTTGAAATAGGTACTTTTATATTTTGTGATTGGCTAATTGGTTGGTTGCGATATAAAAACCAGCCGATAAAGCCACATATTATAATAAGGATGACTTGTGTCCAACTACTTGGCCATAATAAGGCAATTGCGGCAGTTACAATCGCAATCGTCGCACGGTTGCGATCTGGAGTTAACTTTCGCGCCATTCCCCATATGGCATGAGCGACAATAGCTACTGCTACAAGTTTTAGTCCATGAATCCAGCCAGCACTTCCAAGATCGAACTGATTAAGGAATGAGGCGAAGAAAACCAAAACAAGTACAGACGGTAAAGTGAATCCAATCCATGAAATAATAGCTCCTAATAGTCCGCCTCTTAATAATCCAACCCCCATACCGACTTGACTGCTGGCAGGACCAGGAAGGAATTGACATAGCGCTACTAAATCTCCATAGCTTCGTTCATCCATCCATTTTCTTTTTTGCACGTATTCGTGGTGAAAATAGCCGAGATGAGCGACAGGACCGCCGAATGAAGTAAGTCCTAATTTAAATGAGACGAGAAAAATCTCTAATAATGTGTGAAAGATGTGTTTGTTTTTTTTCAAAATAACCTCCTATAATGTTTTTCTATGTGCATTATACAAGAGACTTTCAATCTACAGGAACGATTTTAATGTAAAGATTTTGTGAATCTTTTCTTTGTAATTAAAATTGAAAAAGTCATAAATGATTATGTCTAAACCATAAAGTAGTAGAAGTAGTGCTGGGAAATTTATATAAGGAGAATGCCTTATGACAACACATTTCTTTGCCAGGTTAACAGGTAAGAGGGAAGTGCCTCCTGTAAATACAGAAGCTTTTGGGGTAGCAGAGTTTATTTTTAGTGATGATTTAACGAAATTGCATTACAGAGTAATACTAAAAAATATAGAAAAGGTTACATCGTGTCAAATTCATTTAGGGAAGTCTACTCAAATTGGTCCTGTTGTTTTATATTTGTATGGTCCACTGGAGCAAGGGATTAGTTTGAACGAGGGAAGTATTACTGGTGTAGTGAATGTAGAGGATTTTGAGGGACCTTTACAAGGGAAATCATTTGTACATTTACTTCAAGAAATTATTCAAGCAAATGTATATGTTAATGTTCATACGAAATCACAAAAAAGAGGAGAAATAAGAGGGCGAGTTAGAAAAGTAAAGAAGTAGAGGAAAAGGCTGTCCATATGTTGGAACAGCCTTTTCTCATTATATAAGGTGCTAGTTTTAGCGATTATTGTCGGTAAATCGATATGTTTTGAAAATCGCCGATATAACTCACGTTACGGTCGATATTTTTAAAAACGGCCTCAATTAATTTTTAACAGGCTGATTTTTAATAAAGAAGTCCATAACGTAAAATACTTCGTCATCAGGTATTTGTATTTCAAATGTATTTTCAATCGGTTGCAATGCTTTTTTTACTTTCATATACATCCAGTATTCATCTTGTCTTCTTTTCTCTTTATCAGGGTGAGGAAGAAGGCTTTCTCCTTTTTGAAGACGGTCAACCATACAGCTCATATGCAGAATAACCCCCATTAAGCTATCAGGAGTTAGCTGTAAGGAAATTAATTCTTGAATTGTATTTAATGCGTAACGAATTGTTTTAATCAGTAATGCCCCATCGTTACGCTGCATTTGTTGTTCAAGAATATCCGCCATTTTTGCATATGTTTCTTCATACGTAATTAATTCTTGAATGGGCTGAATCGCTGTGTAGTTTACGATGTCTTGGAAATGATATGTTAAGCACGGCACTTGCACATCGAAATTCGTGACGATACAAATGATATTACGCTCTTTTTTTATGTTCTCGATCATTTTCGTTAAATCTTTTTCATGGACGATACTAATCGGAATAATTTCAATTAAGTCTTTATCAAATCGTAAATAGTTCTCTAACATTTTTTGAATAGCTAAAGCACTTCCTTCACCAGTTAAACAAGCTGTTAAAATAACAGATTTCATTGGAGAGAGAGGTTTTTTCTTTTCTTCTTGTACGTTTAAGTAAAACGGTGTTAAATTTTTTACTGTTTCATACAGCGCATCTAATGAATAACCGAGCTGAGCTTTTCGAGCTGCTTCTAGTGCATGTGGTGTGCTCGTCATCGAGAGAACACGTACAGGGATTTTGAACTCCGTTTCTAATATGTCACCGATATAAGCAAGTGACCCCATATCGACAAGTAAGAGAAGCCCATTTACATTTTGTAGTGTTTTCATATACACTTTCACACGTTCCAAGAAATCTTTCGGTGATTCGTGTAACGGCATATCAATACCGGTTACTTCCTCAATGCCGAGAAGTTCGTTTGCAACGTTTGCCATTTCAGTTGCGATACCATTACCGTGTGCTAATATTAATACTTTTACTTCTGTTTGTGAGGCAGGAATTGGATCAACAACGAAGAACATTGTTAAAAAGCCAGCTTCATCAATAGGCATTGTTATTTGTAATTCTTCCTCCAGTAGTTGAATGCATTGCATAGCTACGGAAAAAGCTTCTTTATATTTCGTACGAATTTGATTTAATTGTGGGTGATGTATTTGTTTTCCGCTTTGTAAACGTTGTAGAGTTGTCTGTACATGTAAACTTAAAGCAAGAAATACTTTTTCATCAAACGTCTTAGATAAATGCTTTTCAGCAAGTTCCGCTATTTTTTCACATACGGAAACGATATTACGATCCACAATTTTAAAAACATTTTCATGGCTTGTTTTTTTGGATATTTGGTTAAAATATTGTACGAAAAAGCTTTGAACATCATTTTCTATTAGTAATTCTAATTCTTCCTCTTCAATACCACGTGCTTGAAGTTCTTCGTATTTATAATCAATATAATCGTAAATAGAAGAGCGTTTTTCATCTTCTGTTTTATGATTACTCCAACCTTCCTCACCTGTAAATACAAATGTTTCATTTGGTATTTGGTATAAGTGACGGCTCTTTCTTTCAATGAACAACCCTTCTTTCATATACCAAGGTAAATCTGTACTTGAAACATAGACAGAATCACGTTTCTTTGTGACCAAATCAGAATAGGCTTTCGCACATGCAATTTGAACATCTGTTTTTAATTGACCGATGTTATTGGGACAATTGTAAAAGACGAAAGCACGCATTGCATTTGGGCTAACGTGAATGTCTTTTCGCAGACGAATTGCTTCATTTGTGAAAAATAGCTGTAGTAAAGCAAAGCGCTCTTTATGTGTACGCTCACGAAGTGGTGGCAGCGTAACAGTCATCGGTATACGTCTTGTAAATGTTTTTAATAAAAATGAATTTGGTTCTTCTGTTGTTGCAGTAATGATTAATACTTGTGCTTTACGTTCGTTCTCTGTTTCTCCAAGGCGGCGGTATACTCCGCGGTCAATAAAGGTGAAAAGCATTTCTTGTCCCTCTGGAGGCAGGCGATGTACTTCATCTAAGAAAAGAATTCCTTCATGTGCTTTTTCAATTAACCCTTTTTGATCACTTGCTCCTGTATAAGCTCCTTTTTTAATCCCAAATAATTGCCCGAGTAGTAACTGGGGATTATTTGCATAATCAGCACAGTTAAAGACGATAAATGGTGCATCTTTGGGAAGCTGTTCAACTTCAATTGCATATTCGTGCATTAAAGAAGCAAACATAGACTTTCCGACCCCTGTTTCTCCCAGTAGTAAAGTATGCATACCGTTTGGAGGATAGAGAATAGAAGCTTTCGCTTTTTCAATTGCAATTTTAAGGCTCGTATTTTCAATTGCAAATGTATCTAATGAAGTTATGCCTTTTGAATGCGTTTTCAACGAAGTGTTCGTTTCTATGTAAAAACGAACAGGTCGCGTATTTGTTTTTAATAAACGTTTATCTTTTACAAGTTTGTTTAAATCGCTACTTACATTGGCACGATCTAGTTGCAGAAATGTAGCGAGTTCTGATGCGGTTACACCTTCTGTATAATTGCCTTTTTGTATTGCGTTAAAAATGAGATCTATTCGTTTCATTTCTATTCACCTCGAAACTTCATCACTATTTAAAATTTTACACAAAAATGGGAAGGGTGGGAAGAGAAAAATAAAACAGCTTTAGCACATAGGCACTAAAGCTGTTACAATCTTGTGTCTTTCCAAAAATTTACCTTGAGATGAGAAGAAGGATTATAGGGAAGAAGTTTGTATCCTTGTGACTGTAAATAATCAATTACTTTTGGCAGTATTTGTACGGTTACACTCGAATCATGCATTAAAATGACTTCGACTTGTTCATCACTTTGATTACGTACTCTTTCGAGTATGGCAGAAGGGTTGTCATAGCTTTTCCAGTCGTATGTATCGATCGTCCAATCCCACATTTTATACTGGGCCGATACAAGTGCGTCACGGTAATTCTTTTTTAAGTAAGGCATACTACCATATGGAACGCGAACGAGATGTGTATTTAATTTCGTAACTTGCTGGACAATGCTTTGTGTTTGCTCCATTTCTGCAATTAAAGTGGAAGGGTCACCAGTGTAAAGGCGTTTTACATCATGTGACATACTGTGAAGTCCGATATAATGTCCGTCTTTAATTAATCGTTGCATTGTCTTTTTATAATGTGGTACTTTTCCACCAATAACAAAGAAAGTTGCTTTTCCGTTCTTTTCTTTTAAGATGTTTAAAATTTGTGTAGTATATTTGTTTGGTCCGTCATCAAATGTTAAGTACGCAATTTTTTGTGTAGGAGAAGTTGTTCCAGTATTTGGATGATATTCAGCAGGAATAATAGTTGTTGCTTCAGTATTAGATGATACGTACATAGTAATCGTTAAAAATAAAATAATACATTGAAATACTCGCTTGATCATAACATTCACCCTCAGTTTGACAATCAAGATGTAAAAAAGAAAACTTGATACTTTTCTTATTATGTATATCTTTCTCCAATAGAGGAACTCTCAAACAATCTATATTTTGGAAATATAAAATGAGAATAAAAAATAGCATCCTCTTATAAGAAAGAGGATGCTATTTGAATATTTCATAATTGAAAAGGCTATACTACAATTAGTCTTCGCGTTTTTTCACTTTTTTATAAAAGGAAATGATTGGTTTGTAGCGTTCATGTACAAGCCCGATTATTTCAGCAATGATTTCTGTGAAGAAAATCAAAGCGAAAAGAAGAATAATGGATAACCATAACGTTGCAGTAGTGAAAATAATGGCATTTACACTAAAGAAAATACCGAATGCGTATATAATTAGTACCGTTTTGCGATGAGAGAATCCCATTGCAAGTAAGCGGTGATGTAAATGCGATTTATCTGGTGCTGAAATAGGTTTTTTATTTACGATACGACGGATGATTGCAAATATCGTATCAAATATAGGTACACCTAAAATGATAATTGGAACGATAAAACTGAATAACGTTACACTTTTGTATAATCCAAGTAACGATATAACAGAAATACAGTATCCTAAAAATAGTGCTCCTGTATCTCCCATGAAAATTTTTGCTGGATGGAAGTTGTAGAATAAAAATCCAATTGTACTTGCTAATATAATTAATGCGAGTGGCAAGATAATAGCTGTTCCAGTACCCCATGGGCTAGTAAAGGCCATATATGCTAGCGTTGCAAGTACGATAGATGAAATCCCAGCAGATAATCCATCTAAGCCGTCAATTAAGTTGATTGCATTCGTAATACCTACAAGCCAAAATACTGTAATTGGATAAGCAAGCCATCCAAGTTCAGTATCCCCAAAGAATGGGATATATAATACTTGCACTAATAATCCACTTTTTACAATCATAATGGCAACTAACAGTTGTCCACCGAATTTTACTCTCGCAGATAACTCGTACATATCATCTAAAATTCCGATGATTACAATGATAATTGCACCTAGCGTTATCGATAACATTCTTTGCTCATATAAGCCGCCGACAACAAATCCTACAGCTACACCAATAAATATTGCTAACCCGCCAAGACGTGGCATAATCTTTTGGTGCACTTTACGTGCGTTTGGCTTATCTGTCGCTCCTATTTTAAAAGCTAATTTAATAACTAAAGGAGTAACGACAAGTACAGTGATGAAAGATGCCAAAATGGCATAAATCACTTGTGAGTCCATTAATACCCCACCCTTTATAGTCTAACGTAATTTTTTTTTTTGAAAATATATTTATCTGAAAATTATGATGTTTATTTACAGGCTCATAACATATGGTATCACAAAAAGATTAGAATTCAATCTTTTTTTCTTTTTACGGTTAATGGAAGCGAATAGAATATATGACAATTGTATATAGAATGTTGAATCATATGAGAAGGTTAATCGTACTGAACCTTGGAATGTGACATTTCCTCTTTTTCTTCGATAGTGAATACTTTTATTTCAGTATTATAAGTGTTGCACGTAGAAATAAGTAAGTCTCGTGTTAAAATGTGGGAATTTATCACGCGTGAACTGGCAGCCTCATTTTTACTAATTAAGTTTTACTTTATAGTACATTTAATTTTACAAAAACTTTAAAAAAAGTAAGGGAAGTAATTCATATAATGAAGAAGGAAAAGGGTTTTCACATTTTTAATATGAGAGGGGGAAGCGCAGGGAGAGTTCTATATTTCATATCTTTTCTATTGTAAATTCCTGTGCGAAAAGGAAATGAAAATTACGATAGTAGGTACTGGATATGTTGGATTGATTACAGGAGTGGGATTGGCAAAATTAGGGTATTCAGTTACATGTTTTGATATAGATGATGAAAAAATTGAACGGATAAAACAAGGGGATTTACCTATTTATGAGGTTAGATTACATGAATTAATAAATTATGCATATGAGAATAATGCTTTAATTTTTACATCAAATAAAGAAGAGGCATTTGATGATGTAGAGTTTATATTTATTGCAGTTGGAACACCACCTTTATTAGATGGGACGGCAGATTTAACGTATATTCAGAGTGCTTGTAACGATATTGGATTATATGCGACGAACGATATTATTGTTGTTACGAAAAGTACAGTTCCAGTAGGTACAAATGATGTAATGAAGGGATGGATTGAGGAGAAGTTAAAAGGGAGGCATACAGTACATATCGTATCGAATCCAGAGTTTTTGCGTGAAGGTTCAGGTATTTATGATTTCTTTCATGGAGATCGTATTGTAATTGGAGCGGATAGTGAGGAAGTAGCAAGAAGAGTAGAGAGTTTGTATAGTGAATTATGTTTAGAAACGTATGTTACAGATATTAAAAGTGCAGAGATGATTAAATACGCGTCGAATGCCTTTTTAGCTACAAAGATTAGTTTCATTAATGAAATTTCAAATATATGTGAGAAGGTAGGCGCGAATGTATTAGATGTTGCCAAAGGGATGGGAATGGATAAGAGAATTGGCGCATCTTTTTTAAATGCGGGCATTGGCTACGGAGGGTCGTGTTTTCCGAAAGATACGAAAGCGCTGGTGCAAATTGCGGGAAATGTTGCTCATGATTTTCGTTTGTTAAAAGCGGTTATTGAAGTAAATAATAAGCAACAGCTGCTATTGATTGAAAAAGCGAAAAAAGTTATGAACATGAGTAAAAAGCGGATTGCAGTTCTTGGCGCATCCTTTAAACCGAATACGGATGATATTAGAGAGGCATCATCTCTTATTATAATAGAAGCATTACTTAATATAGGTGCAGAAATTGTTCTTTACGACCCAAAAGCAATTCAATATGTGAAAAATATATTTGGAGATGCTATACAATATAGTAGATGTATAGATGAATCGATTAGAGATGCGAGTGCGGTTTTTATCGTAACAGAATGGGAAGATATTCAAACATATCCGTTAGAAAAGTACGTACAACTTATGAGGGAGCCTATTTTATTTGATGGGAGAAATTGTTATACTGATGAAGATGTTAAGAAACAAAAGATAGATTATTACTCGGTAGGAAGAAAAAGTATTTGTAATAGAAAAGTTTCTGTTATGCGTTAAAAAGGGATGTACTCATGCATATTTTTATATGTCATAATAGAAGCTGTAATTAGTGAAAGAAAAGAGGCAATCACATGACTGAACGTTTAAAAGTAATGACAATTTTCGGGACACGTCCAGAAGCAATTAAAATGGCACCTCTTGTATTAGAGTTGCAAAAACACCCAGAAAAAATTGAATCGATTGTGACTGTAACAGCACAGCATCGCCAAATGTTAGATCAAGTATTAAGTATCTTTGGAATTACGCCAGATTTCGATTTAAATATCATGAAAGACCGCCAAACTTTAATTGATGTTACAACGCGTGGTTTAGAAGGTTTGGATAAAGTAATGAAAGAAGCGAAGCCGGATATTGTACTTGTACATGGTGATACAACAACAACATTTATTGCAAGCTTAGCTGCTTTTTATAATCAAATTCCAGTAGGTCATGTTGAGGCGGGCCTTCGTACGTGGGATAAGTATTCTCCATACCCAGAAGAGATGAATCGTCAATTAACAGGTGTAATGGCGGATCTGCATTTCTCACCAACAGCAAAATCAGCAACGAACTTACAGAAGGAAAATAAAGATGAGTCACGTATTTTCATTACAGGAAATACAGCGATTGACGCGTTACAAACGACTGTAAAAGAAACATATAGTCATCCTGTACTAGAGAAACTTGGAAATGATCGTCTTGTACTTATGACAGCTCACCGCCGTGAAAACTTAGGTGAACCGATGCGTAATATGTTCCGTGCAATTAAGCGTCTTGTTGATAAGCATGAAGATGTACAAGTTGTGTACCCTGTTCATATGAACCCTGTTGTTCGTGAAATAGCAAATGAAATTTTAGGTGAACATAACCGTATTCATTTAATTGAGCCGCTAGATGTAATTGATTTCCACAATGTTGCAGCTCGTTCATACTTAATGTTAACGGATTCTGGTGGTGTACAAGAAGAAGCTCCATCACTTGGGGTACCAGTTCTTGTTCTTCGTGATACAACAGAGCGCCCTGAAGGTATTGAAGCAGGTACGCTGAAATTAGCAGGAACAGACGAAGAGACAATCTTTGGTCTTGCTGATGAGTTGTTATCAGATAAAGAAGCTCATGATAAGATGGCGAAAGCATCTAACCCTTACGGTGATGGTCGTGCATCAGAGCGTATTGTAGAAGCGATTTTACAACACTTTAATAAGTAAATAAAAAAAGGCCCAATCGGATAGATTGGGCCTTTTTTTACGGCTGATTGCGCATAATCCACTCTGCATGAGCATTTGTAGAAGGTGGCGGATCAGTTGGTGTTTTATTTTGGTTTGTCTCTTTTTTTGTTTGTTCGTTAGAGTTAGAACTTGAATCAGGATTTGAGTTGTTTTTTGTAGTTGGATTTTTTGCTTTTTCTCCTAATTCTTTTTCAATTTCGTTACGCACCGTTTCTACACTGATTGGATCTGGAAGGAAGTAATAAATACCGCCTATCTTTTTGTCTTCGCCTTCAAGCTTTAACGTTTGCATTGTAGAAGGATCAAATCCAGAAAGTTTATTGTAAAGAGCAAGTCCGTCTGAAATAGGAATGTCGGTTTTTATATATTTTCCAACGACAGCTGTTAAATCTTTAATTTTAAATACAGTAGAGGTGGAGTTTAGTTTATGAGCAACAGCGGCCAGTAATTGTCTTTGTCTAGCAGCTCGACCATAATCGCCATTTGGATCTTGCTTTCGCATACGGACGTAAGCAAGTGCTTCTTCACCGTTTAAGTTTTGCTGTCCTTGCTTAAACTGAATTTTTTTGTAGTAATCCACGTCAGAGCGCTCCCAGAAATCGAAGGGTACGTCAACGGTAACGCCGCCAACAGCATCAACGATACCTTTAAAGCCTTGGAAATCAATTTTCAGATAATGGTCTACAGGAACTTTTAGAAAGCCTTCGACAGTTTTGATTGCCATTTCTTCTCCGCCGTAAGCATGGGCAGCGTTAATTTTGTCTTCCTTATTTTTGCCAACAATTTTAACTCGAGAATCACGAGGAATACTCATAAGTGAAATCTTTTGCGTTTTTGGATTGACTGTTGCAAACATTAATGAGTCTGTACGACCATTTTGACCATCTGTCGCATAATCTTCTATACCCATAATGAGAATTGTAAAAGGTTCCTTTGTAATTTCTACATCTTTGTTTCTTAAATCTGATTTTTCACGAGTAAAACCACTATACATCCCCATAAGAGAAGAGTAAGAATTTAACACATAAACTCCTATGCTGCCAAATAAAAATGCGAAAATAAGGAAGAAGAAAAGTTTCCTTCTTCGCTTCTTTTTTATTCTGCTATTTTGGAGATGATAATAACGTTCTTCCATATATAATCTCCTTAGTTCGTTAGTTCATTTGTAGGGAAGTAATTCACTACATTAATCTTTGAAGGTGATAAATTGGTTATGCTTAGATAACATCTTGTTCTAAGTACAACATATCTCCTTCTGTAATTGTACATTTCCCGTTTGTTAATTCAATCATCCAATCTGTAAATGCTTGTTTGCCGTCTTCTTCTACATACGTATCAAATGTGACATTTTCTAGATAATGTATATCTTTAATGGCATATTTTGAATTGCGTAATTCATTTTCCACTTTGCCAAGTAATGTGTAATCAATCTCGGTTTGCATCACACGCATTAGTTTTCGCTGGACAACACCGACATGATTAACGCCTTCGCTTGTACACTTTCCATATGCACGAATTAATCCACCTGCGCCAAGTTTAATGCCACCAAAATAGCGTGTTACGACGACGACGGTATCTTTTAGTCCACGTTTTTTAAGTACTTCCAGCATTGGTACGCCAGCTGTACCGCTAGGCTCACCGTCATCATTTGCTTTTTGAATATGATCTTGTTCGCCAATTAAATAAGCGGAACAATTATGTGTTGCATTCCAATGTTGTTTTTTTATTTTTTGTATAAATTCTTGAGCCTCTTCCTCAGTCGTTGCTCGGCTAATATAACAAATAAATCTTGATTTTTGAATGACGATTTCGTGTTCGCCGTAGTCTTTGATTGTTAAATATTGTAATAGCACTTGTGTACGCCCCTATCTATCAAAATGACTAGTACTTTCCATTTTAAAAGCGAGCCTTTTTATATTCAAACATTTTTTCTAAATATGCTGAAGTTTTTGGTGAGTATTTTATCTTTTTGTTGTAATTTGTCGAGATGGTAGGTATAATTTCAACCGGCATTTTCATGTATGGATGCACCATTTGTAGTTTTCGTGTAAAATTAGGAAATAAAACTTTTTATAAGGCAGGTACGAAAATGAAAATAGCTATTGTTACTGATAGTACGGCATATATACCGAAGCAAATTCGTGATGAACTCAATATATATATGATTCCATTAAACGTTGTGTTTGGAACAGAATCTTATCAAGAAGAAGCTGAAATTTCAGCAGATGATTTTTATGTGAAAGTACGTGAACAAGAGGAACTTCCAAAAACTTCTCAACCAGCAATCGGAAAGTTTGTTGAGCTATATGAAGAACTAGCTAAAGATTATGATGCAGTTATTAGTATTCACCTATCAAGTGGAATTAGTGGTACATATCAAACATCAACGACAGCTGGACAGATGGTAGAGGGTATTGATGTATACACGTATGACTCTGAAATTAGTTGTGAAGTACAAGGATTTTATGTGCGTGAAGGTGCAAAGTTAGCAAGTGAAGGAAAGAACCCAAAAGAGATTATCGCTCGTTTTGATGAAATGAAGAAAACGATGGACGCCTATTTTGTAGTTGATGATTTACATCATTTACAACGTGGTGGTCGATTGAATAGCGCGCAAGCTTTCATCGGCAGTCTGTTACAAGTGAAGCCAGTTCTATATTTTAGAGATAAAATCATTATTCCGTTTGAAAAGATTCGTACACGTAAAAAAGCATTAAAACGTATCATTGAAATTTTTGATGAGCAAGCAAGTAAAGGTGTACCTATGGAAGCAGTTATCATTCATGCGCAACGTGAAGAAGAAGCGAATGAATGGAAGAAAGAATTAGAAGCAAAATATCCTCACGTCACAATTCGTACAGGTTATTTTGGAGCTGTAATTGGTACGCACTTAGGTGAAGGTGCATTAGGTCTTGGATGGTATACGAAGTAATAAAGATATAAAAAGCTCTCTTTTTAAGAGGGTTTTTTTACGGGTATGTTACGTTTAGTTGACAAGTTAATATTTGGAAATGGTAAAATGTACGTAAAATAAAATAATGAGGAAAGTTTTATAACTTACTTTTTACAAGAAACTATATTATAATAGAAGAGAGGTGAAACATATGGAGCATAATTCTTGTTTATGTCCAAAGTTTGAGTCAGCTTTTACTCTGCTTAGTAAGAAGTGGACTGGCTTAATTATTAAATCTTTGCTTGAAGAGTCGAAACGTTTTAGAGAAATCGCAGATATTATCCCAAATATGAGCGATCGTATGTTGTCAGAGCGTTTGAAGGAATTGGAAAGCGAGGGCATTGTAGTTCGTAATGTCTATCCAGAAGTACCAGTTCGAATCGAGTATGGCTTAACTGACAAGGGAAAAGCGTTAGAAAGTGTTATGGATGAGGTCCAAAATTGGGCTGAGAAATGGATGAAGTAGCATTTCATTTGTATTCGTATATTTAATAAAACGTAAGGGATTCCTTACGTTTTTTCTTTGTTTATAGAAGTGAGAAAAGTATATAAATTTCTACACATACATACAAAAATATACGCATTTTGCGCTAGAGCTACATATAATATTACATTTGTTTTACAAAAACGTAACATTAGCAAAAAAAATCCCGAATTATGGTATAAATTTTATAGGTTATATACGGAAAAAGAAAAAAGAAAGCGGTGTAAAAAATAAAATGAAAAAGCTAAAAATGGCATCTTGTGCATTAGTTGCAGGGTTAATGTTTTCTGGGCTAACACCAAATGTATTTGCAGAAGATAAAATTTCTGACGTGAAATCACAAATTAATACACAAAATGACACTTTACATAAACAACAACAAGAACGTGATGAATTACAAAAGCAAATGAATGACTTAAACAAAACAATTCAAGGTTTAGATAAATCTGTTCAAGAGAATGCTGCAAAGCTTGATGAAACAATGAAAAAAGTTTCTGATACTGAGCAATTAATTGAAAAGAAAAATAAAGATATTGCAGAATTACAAACAAAGATTGCAAAACGTGAAGAGCTATTAAGAAAGCGTTTAGTTGCACTTCAAGAACAACCAAATACGAACGTTGTAACAGAAGTTCTTGTAAACTCTAAAAATGTTGCAGATTTAGTTGATCGTTTAACTTCAGTTTCTAAAATTCTTGAGTCTGATGAAGATATCATGAAAACACAACAAGAAGACCAAGCTAGTGTGAAAAAAGATGTTGCAACGGTAAAAGAGAAACAAAAAGAATTAAAAGAAGCACAAGCTCAAATTGAAACTGCTAAGAAAGAACTTGACGCTGAAAAAGAGAAAAAAGCAACAGCGGTAAACGATTTAAGCGGTAAAATGGATACAGTTGTAACTTCAATGACAAGTACGGAAGGTCAATTGAAAGAGCTTGAGAAACAAGCACTGCAATTACAACGCATTGCAGAAGAAGAAGCACAAGCAAAAGCTGCACAAGAAGCTGCTGCTCAAAAACAAGCAGAGCAAGCTGCTAAAGCTGCGCAAGCTCAGCCAGCACCTGCAGAGCAAGCTGCACCAGCAAACAATGGTGGACAAGCTCAAAAAGAAGAGCCTAAAAAAGAAGAACCTAAAAAAGAGGAACCAAAAAAAGAAGAGCCTAAGAAAGAAGCACCTAAACAAGAAGAGAAAAAGCCAGCTTCAAATGTGGGTGGCGTAATTGGTAAAGCACAAAGCTACTTAGGTTTACCATATGTTTGGGGAAGTGCATCTCCATCAAACGGTGGTTTTGATTGTAGTGGATTCATTTCTTACATCTTTGGTGTAGGTCGTCAAGACGTTAATGGTTACTGGAATTCTGTTTCAAAAGTAAGTAGCCCACAACCAGGAGATTTAGTATTCTTCCAAGGTACTTATAAAGCAGGTCCATCTCACATCGGTATTTACGTTGGTAATGGCCAAATGATTCACGCTAGTGATAAAGGAATTGCGTACGGTGATATTAACAGCTCGTATAACCAAAAACATTTCTTAGGATACGGTCGATTCTAGGATTTATAAAAGAATAAAAAAAGTGTATAAAGTCGATAGCTTACTATTTTATAAGTAGGTTATCGGCTTTTTTGAGTTTTTACGAGATGATGAGAAAGGTTTATAGTAGTGCTGGAGGTGATTGTTGATGGTAGCGGGGAAACAGTTGCTATTAGAAGAACTTTCTTCAGATTTACAGAGGAAATTAAACGATTTGAAAAAGAAGGGAGAGATTGTATGTGTACAAGGTGTAAAAAAGAAGAATTCTAAATATATGTGCCAACGCTGTGGAAATGTAGATCGGCGGCTATTTGAGTCGTTTTTATGTAAAAGGTGCAGTAAAGTGTGCACATATTGCCGGAAGTGTATAACGATGGGGAGAGTAAGTGAATGTGCTGTACTTGTTCGCGGGATTGCTGAAAGAAAGAGAGAAAAGAATTCAAATTTGTTACAGTGGAACGGGACGTTGTCTACTGGCCAGAATTTGGCGGCGCAAGGAGTTATAGAGGCTATTAAGCAAAAAGAATCATTTTTTATTTGGGCTGTATGCGGGGCTGGGAAAACAGAGATGTTGTTTTACGGTATTAACGAAGCGCTTCAAAAAGGAGAAAGAGTTTGTATCGCAACGCCAAGAACGGATGTTGTTTTGGAATTAGCACCGAGATTACAAGAAGTATTTCCATATATAAAGGTAGCGGCTTTATATGGAGGGAGTGTAGATAAAGAAAAAGATGCAGTATTAGTCGTTGCGACCACGCATCAATTATTACGTTATTATAGGGCGTTTCATGTCATAGTTGTAGATGAGATAGATGCTTTTCCATATTGTGCAGATCAAATGTTACAGTACGCGGTAAAACAAGCGATGAAAGAAAAAGCGGCGCGTATTTATTTAACTGCGACTCCAGATGAAACGTGGAAGCGAAAATTTAGAAAAGGTGAACAAAAAGGTGTTATTGTTTCTGGACGATATCACCGTCATCCGTTGCCAGTTCCTCTATTTTGCTGGTGCGGAAATTGGAAGAAAAGCCTCAACCGTGAAAGAATTCCTCGAGTTTTACTACAATGGTTAAAGATGCACTTAAACAAAAAGTATCCTGTTTTTTTATTCGTTCCCCATGTACGATATATAGAAGAAATAAGCTCGTTATTGAAATCATTGCATAATAAAGTTGAAGGGGTACATGCAGAAGATCCGATGAGAAAAGAGAAAGTCGCAGCGTTCAGAAAGGGAGAAATCCCATTATTAGTTACAACGACAATTTTAGAGCGAGGCGTAACGGTGAAAAATTTGCAAGTTGCAGTTTTAGGGGCGGAAGAAGAAATATTTTCAGAAAGTGCGCTCGTACAAATTGCGGGCCGAGCAGGGCGGAGCTTTGAAGCACCGTATGGAGAGGTCATTTATTTTCACTATGGCAAGACAGAGGCGATGGTGCGCGCGAAAAAACATATTCAAGGTATGAATAAAAATGCGAAAGAACAAGGATTGATCGATTAATGCATTGTTTACTTTGTGATGAGTGTTTTGTAGAAAAGGTTAGTTGGTACACTTTTTTGTAAAGTGTCATAGAAAATATATATGTGATAGATGTGAGCAGAAACTTTCCTATATTATAGGAGAAATTTGCATGGAGTGCGGGCGACCTTTAGAATTTGTTCCTGCCTCATTTCAAGAAGACGGTATTTGTATAGATTGTATAAGGTGGATGAAAGAGGAGAAGTATCGTTCTTTTAAAAACCGTTCGTTATATATGTATGATGATGAGATGAAAGAAATAGTAGCGCAGTTTAAGTTTCGGGGGGATGCAGAGTTAGTGCACATTTTTTATCGTCCTTTTCGAAGTTTATTTCAAAAGTGTTTTGCCAATGTTTCAACTGTTATCGCTGTTCCGCTTAGTAAGGAAAGGGAAGTTGAACGTGGTTTTAATCAAGCTGAGTTATTAGCAACTTGTTTGCCTGTCAAAATTTCTTATCCATCATTAAGAAGAAGGGAAACAGAAAAGCAAAGTAAGAAGACACGTAAAGAAAGGGTGTCAGGAAGCAATCCTTTTTATTTTCAGGGAGAAGAGATGTTTTCTGGGCAACATATTTTACTCGTTGATGACGTGTATACGACAGGGATTACAGTTAGGCAAATCGGAAGTTTGTTATATGAAAGAGGGGCAAGGGAAGTATCTAGTTTGACACTTTGTAGAAGTTAATATGACAGTGTCGAAAGGGATAATAAAAAGGCGATAAGTCTTCTTTGACTTCATATGTTGTCATTCGTTATAGTCAAAATATGGGGCGAATGCCCTGATTTTTAGAGTGAAGGGAATGGAATGAACATGCAAGGAAGAGTGAAATGGTTCAATGCAGAAAAGGGATTTGGGTTTATTGAGCGTGAAGATGGTGACGATGTATTTGTCCATTTTTCTGCTATTCAACAAGATGGGTATAAGTCATTGGAAGAAGGGCAACAAGTAGAGTTTGACATTGTAGATGGAGCACGTGGGCCACAAGCAGCTAATGTTGTGAAACTGTAGGGTATATTGTTTTGGGAAGAGAAAGCTGCGTTTGTGGCAACGTTATATATATGTAGTAGAACCTCTTGTTTTTCGCAAGGGGTTTTTGTTATAGGGTAAGTTGTCAAAAAGTTGTTTCTTTTCTGTAACGAATTGTCCACAGAAATATTCGTTATTCACGATGTTAATAGGATAAAATAAAGATAGAAACGATGCATCTTTTCATTTCAACAAAAAACGATAAAAAAATCGCAATTCCACTAATTTTTTTAAAAAAGTTAGAAGGAGTTTTTAAGCCAATGTCGAAATTATAGTACATAGGCTTGAAAGGAGGAATTCATCTATGAAATTCAACATTCGTGGTGAAAATATTGAAGTAACTCCAGCATTAAAGGAATATGTAGAGAAAAAACTAAGTAAGTTAGAGCGTTATTTTGATACATTCCCAGAGATTAAAGTTAATTTAAAAGTATACTCTGACAAGCAACGTGTCGAGGTAACAATTCCATTTACTGATTTATTACTTCGTGCAGAAGAAACTAATAGCGATATGTACGCTGCTATCGATTTAGTAGTTGATAAAATTGAGCGACAAATTCGTAAACATAAAACAAAAGTAAATCGTAAGTTACGTGAGAAAGGTTCTATAAAAACGAACTTTATCCTTCCGGAAGCAGTAGCTGTTTTGGATGAGGTAGAAGAAGATGAATTAGAACTTGTACGTACAAAACGATTCGATTTAAAACCGATGGACGTTGAAGAGGCAATCCTACAAATGGATATGCTAGGACATAATTTCTTCGTCTTCACAAATGCTGATACAAACGAAACTAATGTTGTATATGGCCGTAAAGATGGGAAATACGGTTTAATCGAAACTAAATAATAATTCGAAAGCGCAGCCAAATGAGGCTGCGCTTTTTTTGCTGAAAATAGATTTTTAAAAAACTTTTCTTAATTTAGAACGAGACAATCGGCCGATTGTTGTCATAGTTATAAGACAAGTGTTACAATTATCATTAGGTATATACATTTTAGTTTTTTTAATTAGGAGAAAAATTGGCATAACATACATTTGATTTTTATAACGACTGATTGTAATAGAGAAAAAGAAAAACAATCGGAAGTTTTATTTTAATAAAAAGAGGAGCGTATTTCCTATGATCGGTATTTTAAAAAAGGTGTTTGATGTAAATCAACGCCAAATTAAACGTATGCAAAAGACAGTTGAGCAAATTGATGCATTAGAGTCATCTATTAAGCCACTAACTGATGAACAATTAAAAGGAAAGACGCTTGAATTTAAAGAACGTCTAACAAAAGGTGAAACAGTAGATGATTTACTACCTGAAGCTTTTGCAGTTGTTCGCGAAGCGGCAACTCGTGTTCTTGGAATGCGTCCATATGGCGTACAGTTAATGGGTGGTATTGCCTTACATGAAGGGAATATTTCTGAGATGAAAACGGGTGAAGGTAAAACGTTAACATCTACATTACCTGTATATTTAAATGCTTTAACAGGAAAAGGTGTTCACGTTGTTACAGTCAATGAATATTTAGCACAACGTGATGCGAGCGAAATGGGACAACTTCATGAGTTCCTTGGCTTAACGGTAGGAATTAACTTAAATAGTATGTCACGCGAAGAGAAACAAGAGGCTTATGCTGCTGATATTACGTATAGCACAAATAATGAGCTTGGATTCGATTACTTACGTGATAACATGGTTTTATATAAAGAGCAGTGCGTTCAACGTCCACTTCACTTTGCTATTATCGATGAAGTCGATTCTATTTTAGTCGATGAAGCACGTACGCCGCTTATTATTTCAGGACAAGCTCAAAAATCAACAGAGCTATACATGTTTGCAAATGCATTTGTTCGTACGTTAGAAAATGAAAAAGATTATTCATTTGATGTGAAAACGAAAAATGTAATGCTAACAGAAGATGGTATTACGAAAGCAGAGAAAGCTTTCCATATTGAAAACTTATTCGATTTAAAACATGTAGCACTTCTTCACCATATTAATCAGGGGCTTCGTGCACACGTTGTTATGCATCGTGATACAGATTATGTTGTACAAGAAGGCGAAATCGTAATTGTAGACCAATTCACTGGTCGTCTTATGAAAGGTCGTCGTTATAGCGAAGGATTACACCAAGCGATTGAAGCAAAAGAAGGTGTAGAAATTCAAAATGAAAGCATGACGCTTGCAACAATTACATTCCAGAACTACTTCCGTATGTATGAAAAATTATCTGGTATGACTGGTACAGCGAAAACAGAGGAAGAGGAATTCCGTAACATTTACAATATGAACGTTATTGTAATTCCGACAAACAAACCGATTATTCGTGATGATCGTGCCGATTTAATCTTTAAATCAATGGAAGGTAAGTTCAATGCTGTTGTTGAGGATATTGTAAATCGTCATAAAAAAGGACAACCTGTTCTTGTAGGTACAGTTGCAATTGAAACTTCAGAGCTTATTTCAAAAATGTTAACGCGTAAAGGTGTACGTCATAACATCTTAAATGCGAAAAACCATGCTCGTGAAGCAGATATCATTGCAGAGGCTGGTATGAAAGGTGCTGTAACAATCGCGACGAACATGGCAGGTCGTGGTACAGATATTAAGCTTGGAGACGATGTGAAAAACGTTGGTTTAGCAGTTATCGGTACAGAGCGTCACGAAAGTCGTCGTATTGATAATCAGTTACGTGGTCGTGCTGGTCGTCAAGGGGACCCTGGTGTTACGCAGTTCTACTTATCGATGGAAGATGAATTAATGCGCCGATTTGGTTCAGATAATATGAAAGCAATGATGGACCGCCTTGGTATGGATGATTCTCAGCCGATTGAAAGTAAAATGGTTTCTCGTGCGGTAGAATCTGCACAAAAACGTGTTGAAGGAAATAACTATGATGCACGTAAGCAGTTACTGCAATATGATGATGTACTTCGTCAGCAACGTGAAGTTATTTACAAACAGCGTCAAGAGGTAATGGAGTCTGACAACTTACGCGGCATTATTGAAGGTATGATGAAATCTACAGTAGAACGTGCTGTTGCTCTTCATACACAAGAGGAAATTGAAGAAGATTGGAACATTAAAGGTCTTGTTGACTACTTAAATACAAACCTTCTTCAAGACGGAGATGTAAAAGAAGAAGAATTACGTCGCCTTGCTCCTGAGGAAATGAGCGAGCCAATTATTGCGAAATTAATTGAGCGATACAATGAAAAAGAAAAGCTTATGCCAGAAGAGCAAATGCGTGAGTTTGAGAAGGTTGTTGTATTCCGCGTTGTAGATACGAAATGGACAGAGCATATTGATGCGATGGATCACCTTCGTGAAGGTATTCATTTACGTGCTTACGGTCAAATCGATCCACTTCGTGAGTACCAAATGGAAGGGTTCGCGATGTTCGAGTCAATGGTTGCTTCTATTGAAGAGGAAATTTCTCGTTACATTATGAAAGCTGAAATTGAACAAAACTTAGAACGTCAAGAAGTTGTTCAAGGTGAAGCTGTTCATCCTTCTAGCGATGGCGAAGAAGCAAAGAAAAAGCCAGTTGTAAAAGGTGACCAAGTGGGCCGCAACGATTTATGTAAATGTGGTAGTGGTAAAAAATATAAAAACTGCTGTGGTATCGTTCAGTAATATAGGACGGTAGCTTTGGCTGTTTTGCAAACTTTTATATCAAAAATGTATAATTAAGAAGGATTAAACTCTCTCCGTAATAAGTGGAGAGAGTTTCCCTTGTTTTCATACGAAAGTAACAGCAATTACATAGAGGTGAAGGAAATGGAATTAGTAGAAATTAGACAGGAATTAGAGAAAATGGCTAAGCGATTAGCGGCTTTTAGGGGGTCTCTTTGACCTCCCTACTAAGGAGAAACAAATTGCAGAATTAGAAGAGAAAATGATGGGCGCAGGATTTTGGGATGACCAACAAGGCGCACAAGCTGTAATTAATGAAGCGAATGCGTTAAAAGATATGGTTGGAAAGTTCCGTCAGTTAGATGAGACGTTCGAAAATTTAGAAATCACGCATGAGCTTTTAAAAGAAGAGTATGATGAAGATTTACATGAGGAATTAGAATCAGAAGTAAAAGGCTTAATTCAAGAAATGAATGAGTATGAGCTTCAGTTACTATTAAGTGATCCTTATGATAAAAATAATGCGATTTTAGAATTACATCCAGGTGCAGGTGGAACTGAGTCACAAGACTGGGGTTCTATGCTATTACGTATGTACACACGCTGGGCTGAAAAACGCGGATTCAAAGTAGAAACGGTTGACTATTTACCAGGTGATGAAGCTGGTATTAAGAGTGTAACTTTATTAATTAAAGGTCATAACGCTTACGGTTACTTAAAAGCAGAGAAAGGTGTACATCGTCTTGTACGTATTTCACCATTCGATTCTTCAGGGCGTCGTCATACATCATTCGTATCTTGTGAAGTTGTACCAGAGTTCAATGATGAAGTTGAAATCGAAGTACGTACAGAAGATTTAAAAATTGATACGTACCGAGCAAGTGGAGCTGGTGGACAGCACGTAAATACGACAGATTCAGCAGTTCGTATTACACATACACCGACAAATACGGTTGTAACATGTCAGTCGGAGCGCTCTCAAATTAAAAACCGTGAGCATGCGATGAAAATGTTAAAAGCGAAATTATATCAAAAGAAACTAGAAGAGCAACAAGCAGAATTAGATGAAATTCGCGGAGAGCAAAAAGAAATCGGATGGGGTAGCCAAATCCGTTCTTACGTATTCCACCCGTATTCTCTTGTAAAAGACCATCGTACAAATACGGAGGTTGGTAACGTACAAGCTGTTATGGATGGAGAGATTGATCCATTTATTGATGCTTACTTACGTTCTCGCATCTAATAAGCGAAAAAAAGCCAACGAAATTGTTGGCGCATGCTGAGGACAATAGAGGATATAAAGAATTTGATTTTATTTTTATAGATGAAGTAAAGAGGAAGAGAAGTTGGAAACGACAACTTCTCTTTTTGATGGGATTATATGTAGATTACAATGCTGTATATTGTTTTGTAAAAAGTAGAGAATAGTAAAATAGAGCGGTAATATGGTAAAGATTTATATAGAACTTTCTAATTTTCCTTTTAAAAAGGATGCTTTATAGGAGTTTTTTAAGTTGTTCACAGAATTGAAACAACTTATGAAAGCATTATTTTATCAAGGTTCTCACTGTATTTTTGAGGAATATGAAATACACCTTAGTTTTTCTATATAAAGATAATGCTTATAATGAAAATGAGTGTGTTAGGAATAAAAAGAATATCAACAATGGGGAGCGATAGAAGTGAAAAAGAAATTGTTGGCTATTGCGCTAGGGACATCGGTTGTTTTTGCTTTAGGAGCATGCGGAAATAAAGAAGAGAGTAAGTCTTCGAAACAGTCTGCAAGCACAGACAGCGCAGAACAAATTTTCCAAAGAAGTTGTGCGGGATGTCACGCAACAGATTTATCAGGGGCAACTGGACCTGATTTAAGAAAAGTAGGCGGTAAGTACGACGCTGCAGATATCGAAGAGATTATTAAAAAAGGCCGCGGTTCAATGTCACCAGGACTTATTCAAGGTGAAGATGCGAAAAAAGTGTCTGAATGGTTAGCTGAACATAAATAAAAAAGGTGAAATGGACGAGTTGATAATATAGTCAACTCGTTTTCCTTTTTTCTGGTATGTAACATAACTGTAACAAAAATGTATCCAAATTGGAAACCGTTTGATGTTACAATGGGGTTTGTAGAATTTTGCTGAAATATATTACATAGAGTGGTATTGCTTATGAGAAAGCATAAGTAAACTATCTTCAACAAGGATGACTAAATGAAAATGAAGGATGTCTTTTGTTTTCAGATGTACAGAAAAGTATTTCGAAAAAAATCATTAAGTATTGGGTGATAAATAATGATAAAAATGACGAATGTTTATAAGGAGTACCCGAATGGTATGAAAGCCATTGCTGGTCTTACAGTTAACATTAAACAAGGTGAATTCGTATACGTAGTTGGACCGAGTGGAGCCGGAAAATCTACATTTATTAAAATGATGTATCGTGAAGAGAAACCATCTACAGGATCTATTAATGTAAATGGACTTACTATCGAAACATTGGCAGAAAGAGATGTTCCGTATTTCCGTCGTCAATTAGGCGTGATTTTCCAAGATTTCAAATTGCTACCTAAATTAACGGTATATGAGAATGTTTCGTTTGCTTTAGAAGTAATTGAAGAAGAACCGGATGCAATTCGTGAGCGTGTAACAGAAGTTCTAGGTCTTGTAGGCCTTGAAGATCGTGCAGACGCACTTCCAAGTGAGCTTTCGGGCGGGGAGCAACAACGTGTGGCTATTGCAAGAGCAATTGTAAATAGACCAAAGGTTGTAATTGCCGATGAGCCAACAGGTAACTTAGATATTGAAACAGCTCTTGATATTATGAATATTTTTACTCGCATTAATGAGCGCGGCACAACGATTGTTATGGCGACGCATAATGCAGATATCGTAAATACAATCCGTCATCGTGTAATCGCGATTGAAGGCGGAAAAATTGTTCGAGATGAGATTGAGGGAGGATACGGATATGAAGGCTAAGACCCTTAGTCGACATTTGCGAGAAGGTGTAAAGAATCTATCACGTAACGGATGGATGACATTTGCTTCTGTTAGTGCAGTAACAGTTACATTATTACTTGTAGGTGTCTTTTTAACAGCGATTATGAATATGAACCATTTTGCGACGAAAGTAGAGCAAGATGTAGAGATTCGTGTACACATTGATCCAGCTGCAAAAGAAGCGGATCAAAAGAAATTAGAAGAAGATATGAGTAAGATTGCAAAAGTAGATTCTATTAAATATTCTTCTAAAGAAGAAGAGTTAAAACGTTTAATTAAAAGCTTAGGTGATAGTGGAAAAACGTTTGAGTTATTTGAACAAGATAACCCACTTAAAAACGTATTCGTTGTAAAAGCGAAAGAACCAACCGATACAGCGACAATCGCGAAGAAGGTTGAAAAAATGCAGTTTGTTAGTAATGTTCAGTACGGAAAAGGGCAAGTTGAACGATTATTTGATACTGTAAAAACTGGTCGTAACATTGGGATTGCGTTAATTGCTGGTCTTTTATTCACAGCGATGTTCTTAATCTCTAATACAATTAAAATTACAATTTATGCTCGTAGTACAGAAATTGAAATTATGAAACTTGTTGGTGCAACAAACTGGTTTATTCGTTGGCCATTCTTGCTAGAGGGATTATTCTTAGGAGTATTAGGATCAATTATTCCAATTGGCCTAATTCTAATTACGTATAATTCGTTGCAAGGTGTGTTTAATGAAAAACTTGGCGGAACAATTTTCGAGCTTCTACCATACAGTCCGTTCGTATTCCAATTAGCTGGTTTACTAGTGTTAATCGGTGCTTTAATCGGTATGTGGGGAAGTGTAATGTCAATTCGTCGCTTCTTAAAAGTATAAAAAGTTGCAAACATAATTCGTACAAGCTTA
The DNA here is from genome assembly GCF_008368855.1 of Bacillus sp. TE8-1. Lineage (NCBI taxonomy): Bacteria > Bacillati > Bacillota > Bacilli > Caryophanales > Bacillaceae > Bacillus > Bacillus sp. TE8-1. Next base: position 337,749 of record NZ_QPET01000003.1, read on the forward strand.
TCATATAGTAGAAATAGGTAAAGGCATCACACACTGTGTGATGCCTTTTGCTACACCACCTGTGTGTTTTGGAAAGGGGAATTCCGCATTGAAACGTAGAGTTGCAATTATTGGAATGGTTGTTGCATTTTTAATTGGTGCTGGCGGAATGTTTGCAGGCATGTCTGTATTTGGGGTTAACCCATCAGAAGTAACGCAAACAATTTCGAGTGGGAATGCTAGCACTGCGCAAGGGAATTTGGCAAAAATTAATGAGGCGTATGCACTAATTGATTCACGTTATGTGGAAGACGTGAAAGATGAAAAGTTAGTTGAAGGTGCAATACAAGGTATGTTGTCTACGCTGAAGGACCCTTATTCCACGTATATGGATAAAGAAACAGCCAAACAGTTTAGTGAATCGCTTGATCCCGAATTAGAGGGGATTGGGGCTGAGGTGAACAAGACGGACGGTAAGCTTATTATCGTATCGCCAATTAAAGGTTCACCAGCAGAAAAGATAGGAATTAAACCGAATGACCAAATTTTATCTGTAGATGGAAACAGTGTGAAAGACTTATCACGTGAAGAAGCAGTATTAAAAATTCGTGGTAAAAAGGGAACGACTGTCGCAATTGAAATTAAACGTGCGGGAGTAACTGATCCGATTGTATTTAAAATTAAGCGTGAAAAGATTCCGATCTTTACAGTGTTTAGTTCTGTGAAGCAAGAGAGCGGAAAAGATATCGGTTATATGCAAATCACTTCTTTTGCTGAAAATACAGCGAAAGAATTTAAGGATCAGTTAAAAGAGTTAGAGAAGAAAAATATAAAAGGCTTAGTTATTGACGTGCGTGGTAATCCTGGTGGCTACTTAAATAGTGTAGAAGATATACTAGGGGAAATTATGACGAATAAAAAGCCGATGCTACAAGTAGAGCAGCGAAATGGTGAGAAGAAGAAATTCTCTACGGAACTGAAAGAGAGAAAACCATATCCAATTTCAGTATTAATTGATAATGGAAGTGCTTCTGCTTCAGAGATTTTAGCGGGTGCGCTAAAAGAAGGAGAAGGATACGATTTAATTGGTGAAAAGACATTTGGTAAAGGTACTGTCCAGCAAGCTGTTCCATTTAAAGACGGCAGCAACATTAAATTAACGATGTTTAAATGGTTAACGCCGGATGGGAACTGGATTCATAAAAAAGGAATCGCGCCAACAGTAGAAGTGAAGCAACCAAATTATTATCATGCGACACCAATTCAAATTGAAAAAACACTTTCATACAATTCAAATGATGTACAAGTAAAACATGCTCAGGAAATGCTTAAGAGCTTAGGTTATGTACCAGGTCGTGAAGATGGATACTTTAGTAAAGAGACAGAATCGGCTCTGAAAGCATTCCAAAATGCAAATGAAATGGAAGCGACAGGACAGCTTGATAAAAAGACAGCTGAAGCGATTCAAACTAAAATTATCGAAAAAATCCGTTCTGGAGAAAATGATCTACAATTACAGTCAGCATTAAAATTAATGGCAAAATAAGAAGAAATACAGGCAGTTTGCTGCCTGTATTTTTTTGTGTTAAACAAACGTTTGTTTAGTTATGATAATATAAAAAGAAAGAATGATATAAATGGTGGTGAATGAGTTCGTGGAGGCGTGGATTTTTGAAATAATGCGGGCAGTTGGACGTTTTTTCTTACACCCTGCTGTCTATATATTTGTAATAAGTAGTATCTTCGTTGGATACTTACGTATGTTAAGAGAACGAAAAGATTTTTCTTTTAAAGTTTATGATATTTGGTTTGAACTGCGAACCTCTCTATTTGCAGGGATTGGATACGGATTAGTAGTATCTATTATTACGATTGGGCTTGGACTTGTTGTTTCTAAAGCAAGCTTATGGGCCATTTTAATTTGGACGTTACTATTTGGATTAACGGCTATGTATCGATATTTATCGGCGGCTTATACATTTAGCATTGCGATTGTATGTGTTCTATTATCTTCTAAGCTACCAGTTTCCTTTTTACAGCTTCGAGAAGGTGAAGAGAGTACCATTGTATCCCTTGTTATTTTACTAGGCGTTATGCTTATTGTAGAAGGCTTATTGATTTCTAAAAACGCAGTAGGATATTCGACGCCGAGGCTTAGGCAGGGGAAGCGTGGATTAAAGATTGGTTTACACGAATCAAAGCGTTTATGGATCGTTCCTATTTTTATTCTTGTACCGGGTGATGCGGTAACGCAGTTTATTTCATGGTGGCCTGTCGTTTCAATAGGTTCAAATACATATTCTCTATTCCTCGTTCCATTTTTAATTGGATTTATGAGAAGGATTAGAAGTTATGAGCCGACGGAAGCTTTATTATTTACAGGAAGACGTGTGTACGGATTAGCAGGACTTGTGCTCGTTTTAGGAATCGCAAGTTACTGGTGGCACGTACTTGCAATTATCGCGATGGGAGTCGCTATGCTTGGGCGTTTCACAATTTCGATGCAAGAAAAAATTGCCGATGAAACAAGACCAGCGTATTTTGCTGCACGCAATGATGGGCTCGTTGTACTAGATACAATTCCAAATACAATTGGAGCAGAGCTGAAATTACTGCCTGGAGAAATTATTACGAAAGTAAATGGAGTCATTCCAAAAAGCGCCGAGGAATTTTATGATGCGCTTCAAACGAAGACGACAGGAGCATTTTGTAAATTAGAAGTATTAGATACAAATGGTGAGCTTCGTCTTGCACAAACTGCATTATATGCTGGTGGACATCACGAATTAGGTATTGTATTCGTTGAACAGGAGCATGAGTGGGATTCGGAAGCGATGTAATAGAAGGAATGGTATCACCTTGTGGTGGTACCTTTTTTGTTTTTGGGGGATGGGAGAGTAGTTAGTAAATGAAATTTATATCGGCGATTTTCCGAATATATCAGCGCAACTTGAAATATATCGGCGATTTTGCAAATATATCAGCGCAACTCGAAATATATCGGGAATTATTCGAATATATCGACTTTCCAGCAAAAAACGACAACTATCGCAAAGCTTATTTTCAGTTTCATAGACGGATAACTTGAATAATTATTTGATAATGGTTATCATTTAGGGAGTCTTTTTAATTTTGGAAAATGGAGGTAAGATATGCTGCGTAAATTTTTCTCGTACTATAAACCGTATAAAGGTTTATTTATACTCGACTTTTCTTGTGCGGTTGTCGCAGGATTATTAGAACTCGGCTTCCCGCTTATCGTAAATCAATTTATTGATAAGTTATTGCCAGGGCAAAACTGGACGCTTATTTTATGGGCTTGTTTCGGTTTACTCGCAGTTTATATGTTAAATGCAGGCTTACAATATGTCGTTACATATTGGGGACATATGCTTGGTGTTAACATTGAAACAGATATGAGGCAGAAATTATTTGATCATATTCAAAAGCTATCATTCAGATTTTTTGATAATAATAAAACAGGTCATTTAATTTCACGCCTTACAAACGATTTAATGGAAATTGGGGAAATTGCTCACCATGGACCAGAAGATTTATTTATTGCCGTAATGACTTTAGTTGGGGCATTCTCATTTATGATGATGATCAACTGGAAGTTAGCGTTATTAACGTTCTTCGTCATTCCATTCCTATTATGGTTAGCACTTTACTTTAATAAAAAAATGACAGGTACATTTAGACGTTTATTCTCAGACGTTGCTGATTTTAATGCATGCATTGAGAACAATGTTGGTGGTATTCGCGTTGTACAAGCATTCGGAAATGAAAAGTTTGAGAAAGAGCAATTTGCTGTTAACAACGCTCGTTTCCGTACAACAAAATTAATGGCGTATAAAATTATGGCGTTAAATTCGTCGATTAGTTATATGCTCATGCGTCTCGTAACGCTCTTCGTCTTAATATGCGGTACATGGTTTGTGCTGCAAGGAGAATTAACGTACGGTGGATTTATCGGATTCGTTCTATTAACGAATATTTTCTTCCGCCCAATTGAAAAAATTAACGCGGTAATCGAAAGCTATCCGAAAGGAATCGCCGGTTTTAAAAGATATGTAGAGCTTCTTGAAACAGAGCCTGACATTGTAGACTCTAAAGATGCAATGGAAGTGAAGCATGTACACGGTGATATTCAATATAACAACATTACGTTTGGATATGAAAACAAAGAACCGATTTTAAATGACATTAGTTTGAAAATACATGCAGGTGAAACAGTTGCGTTCGTTGGACCATCAGGAGCTGGGAAAACGACGTTATGTAGCCTATTACCACGTTTTTATGAACAATCATCTGGATCGATTCAAATTGATGGAATTGATACGAAAGATATGACATTATCTTCACTTCGTAAGCAAATTGGAATTGTGCAGCAAGACGTGTTCTTATTCTCAGGAACAATTCGTGAAAATATCGCTTACGGAAATTTAAAAGCATCAGAAGCTGAAATTTGGCAGGCAGTAAAACGTGCGCAATTAGAAGATTTAATTTACTCACAGCCGGACGGTTTAGATACTGTTATCGGTGAGCGCGGCGTGAAACTTTCAGGTGGACAAAAGCAGCGTCTAGCTATTGCTCGTATGTTCTTGAAAAACCCTCCAATTTTAATATTGGATGAAGCAACTTCTGCATTAGATACAGAGACAGAACTTGCGATTCAAAAATCGCTTGCGGAGCTATCTGTTGGCCGTACAACATTAGTTATCGCTCACAGACTTGCAACGATTAAAAATGCAGATCGCATCGTCGTTGTAAATAAAGATGGTATTGCAGAACAAGGTTCACATAATGAATTAATTGAGCAAGGTGGAGGATACAGTAGGTTATACGAAGCTCAGTTTAGTTCGTAAATATAATTTGTACAGAATTAGTGCACCATAAGTAGGTAAAAATCTCATATGGGAGGCTATAAAGTATGATTGTAACAACAACGTCTACAATTCAAGGAAAAGAAATTATTGAGTACATCGATATTGTCAATGGAGAAGCGATTATGGGCGCGAATATCGTTCGTGACCTTTTCGCCTCCGTCCGTGACGTTGTCGGCGGTCGTGCGGGTGCTTATGAAAGTAAATTAAAAGAAGCACGCGACATCGCAATGGAAGAAATGAAAACTTTCGCAAGACAAAAAAATGCAAATGCAATTGTTGGTATCGACGTGGATTACGAGGTAGTTCGCGAAGGAATGCTAATGGTTGCTGTGAGCGGGACTGCTGTCCGTATCTAAAATGAAAAGCCGTGCTGATGCACGGCTTTTTGTATTCTATGTCGAAGATTCAATATTTCTTGGGAAATGTGGAATGCCCCGTCGATATATAGGGAAGACATTAGAGTGCTTCTTTACATTTTTGAATTTGAGTTAATAATTTTGCGTATTCTTGTTCGAGAGATGTGATGTCATCGTGATGATTTGGAATGGAAATCCGTCCGATGACTTCTGTTAATTTTGTTTGTAATCGTAACATTTCTTGCTCAGTAACGTTTACAGAATCTCCGGTGGTTCTTTTTGTGTATTGCTCGTAATTACCGTGGAAGATTCTTGGTTCATTCTCATCTACGTGTAGAATATGGTCTGCAACAGAGCGAATAAAGGCACGGTCATGGCTAATGAAAAGTATTGTGCCAGGATATTCTTGTAACATGGTTTCTAATTCTTCTTGCGTCGCTAAGTCTAAATAGTTTGTCGGTTCATCTAGCAGAAGCATATTATAGTTTCCTAAAAATACTTTTGCGAGTGCAACCTTCATTCGTTCACCCCCGCTTAGAACGTGCACAGGTTTATGAACATCCTCACGGCGGAATAGAAGTCGTGCAAGTATTGTGCGAACGAATGCTTCTGTATAGTTTGTTTCTTCTAGAATATTTTCTAAAATGGTTTTATCTGTTTTTAAAATAGATAATGTTTGTTCGAAGTATCCAATTTTACAACTTTTCGATAGCTGCATGCCACGCTCGTTTGTGAGAAGCATGTTGAACAAAGTGGTTTTGCCGCTTCCATTTGCCCCTAAAACGGCAAGCTTTGCACCAGGGGCAATAGTTCCATTCATATTTTTAAATAGTATACGGTCGCCTATTTTCTTTGTTGCTTTATTGAATTGTACTGCCACCTTACTATGAATGGGTGTATGGTATTGCACGTCAAATTGAGCTTGAGAAAGATCCTTTGGCTTTTCCTTCTTTTCTAGTTTTTCGAGACGTGTCTCTAATGCTTTCGCTGCTTTACTAACCTGTTCTTGGCCATGAGCCCCACTTAATCTATAAAGTCTAGATTCAGATGAACTGAACCGTGTTGGGATTTTTTTCATGTTAGAAGCACGTTGCTTTCTTTGTAGAATGGACTGTTCTAAACGATTTTTTTCTTGTATATATTGCTCATATTCTGCTTGTTTTTGTATTCGTTCACGTTCTTTTTGTTTTCGATAGTTTGAATAATTACCTTTGTACTCTTGAATAATACCGTCTTCAATTTCAATAATTTTGGTACATATATTATCTAGAAATTCACGGTCATGCGATATTAAAACAAGTGCCCCTTTATAAGATGAAAGTGCCTTTTCTAATTGCTCTGTACCGACCATATCTAAGTGGCTTGTTGGTTCATCAGCGAATAAAATGCCTGCATTTTGTTCGAGAGCATGCGCAATCTTTAGTCGCATTCGTTCACCGCCGCTCATTGCGTCGGTAACGTTTGAAATACTCCATTTTCCTTTTGCGAGAGAAGAAGCGGTTTCCGGTAGTTCTTCGCTGAGCTGAGGAATGATGGCGATAGAACTATGATGAGTTACTATGCCTCTGTCAGCTTCTATTTCTTTACTTAATATTTGTAATAACGTAGATTTACCAGCTCCGTTGACTCCGACAATTCCTATGCGATCCTGTGCTTGAATTTCCAGTGATGGTAATGTAAATAGTGTGCGATCACCAAAGCTCTTTTCAATATTACGTGCGAATAAAATAGTCATAAAAAAACCTCCCTAGTTTCACTAGAGAGGATAAACGTCGCCCTTGTATGTAAAAAATCGTACATAAATAAACGATTTTTTACATGATCGTTTCGAAAGAAAGTATCGACAAATGGACAGACTAATCCCCTGCTAGTTTTCATCATTTTTGTTCACTATTTGTGATGGATGAAATAAATAAGAGAATTAGAACTTCATTGGTCAAAGTACCTTCCTTTCATAATATTACTTTTATTGTATGCGCATACAAAAGGGTTTGTCAAACTTATTTCTGTTCGCTATTTTTGAATTTATTATTATACAATTGTGCTTTTGCCAGCGCCTCAGCATCGTTTTTAATTTCATCCAGTCCATTCGCATCTCCAATAACATAACCTTCAAATGAAGAACCAACAAAATCAAAGATATATTGGAATTGAGCAATAAGCGGTAATGCTTTTAGCTTTGGATTATCCCCGCCAACGATGACAACATACATTTTTTTGCCTTTCATTTTTTCTTTGAAATGAAGAGATGTATCGCGCAAGCTTTGTGACCAGCGATCAACAAAGTTTTTCATATGTCCACTCATTCCGTACCAATATAATGGTGTAGCAAAGATAATCGTGTCGTGCTCTAGCATGCGTTTGGTTAACTGCTCATAGTCATCATTTACGGATTGGAATCCTTCTGCATCATGACGTTGGTCTGTAATAGGATAGACGGTATGATCACGCAAATAAATTTGTTCTGTTTCAATGTCCTCTATCATCATATGTGTTAAAGCTTCTGTATTTCCGTTTTGTCTTGAACTGCCATGTATAACAAACATGTAATCACTCCTTTTCTTTTGCATGTTTTAGGAGTGAAACGTGTTTTTGCAAATTCGTTTGGATGTTGGAAAGTAATGTGATTTGCTTTGTTACTTCATTGAGTTTATCTTCGTAAAGTGTAAGGATACTGCTGCACGGATTGTCGTACAGGTGCGGTTCAATTTCAAGGCAGCGCAGCATCCTTGCCGTCTCTTCTAAATTTAAGCCAATTTGTAAGTACATTTGAATAAGCTCCACTTTTTCGATGGCACTTTCATCAAAATCACGGTAGCCATTTGCAAGGCGCTTAGAAGGGAGTAAGCCCTTTTCTTCGTAATGTCTTAGTGATCTTTCACTAACGCCAGTTTCTTTTGATAATTCTCCAATTCGCAATGTATTTCACTCCTTTTACATGTATTGTAAACCTTCACACTAATGTGAAGGTCAACTCTGTTTTTTCGCAAAAGAATCTACATGATTTAAGAACACTTGAATGGCTTTAGATGGAATGAAATATTTACCGCGCACGATGGAAAACGGACGGATTAGTTGTTCATTTGGAACTTCGACGTGGAATAGTTCTTTTGCTAATAGCTCTTTCCGTACAGTCCAATCAGAAAGGATAGCGATGCCAAGCCCGGCACTAACAGCTTCCTTTACGCTTTGGATACTACTGAATGTAAAGAATCGTTTCATTTTTAAATGGTGTTGATGAATAAAGCGGTCACTATAAGCGCGTGTACCAGAACCACTTTCTCTTAATACCCATACTTGATCTTGGAGTGTACTTTCATTTATTTCATTTGTGCGGAGTAATGGATGATTTGGCGGGACGACGAGCTTCATTTCATCTTGCATAAATGTTTCAACATCTACGTCGGCGTATACGACTTGTCCTTCCACTAGGCCGATATCAATTTGATTAGAGCGAAGGCTTTGCAAAACGTCTTCTGTATTTGAGATGAAAGTATGAACTTCGACGTGTGGATTTTCATTCGCATAGTTAGCCAGTATTTTTGGAAGTAAGTATTCGCCGATTGTAAAACTAGCACCAATGCGAAGTGTTCCTGTTACAACGTTATGTAGTTCATTAATTTCTTGTTTAGCATCTTCGTAAAGAGAGAGCATTTGCTTTGCATGTATATATAATATGTTTCCAGCTTCAGTAACTTGGACGTGCTTCGGGGAGCGTTGAATAAGCGTAGTGCCAAATTCGTTTTCTAAGTTGCGTATATGCATACTTACTCCAGGCTGTGAAAGGTTTAATAATTCTGCTGCACGGGAGAAGTGTTTCTGTTCAACGACAGTAACAAAAATTTTTAAAATGTCTACGTTCATATAATGGGCTCCTTTCTTTTTCTATCATCTTATCATAAGTATTTCTGATGATAGAGATTTGGTATTGGTATTAAACTTATTATAGAAACTCTCTTATAATGTAAGTAGAAAGAACATGCATGTTCCAATACGATTATTGGAGTGGTTCAAAATGGAACAAACACTTGTTATACAAAAGAAGAAGCGTTTTGGATTTTCGCAAGGAATTGGGATTACATTATTAATCGCAATTGCCGCGAAATATTTAGCAGAGCTTCCATTTTTAAATATTATGGGACAATTAGTAATTGCTATTCTAATTGGGATGGTTTGGCGCGCTGCAATTGGAGTTCCTCACGAGGCGATAGCAGGAACGAACTTTGCGAGTAAGAAGTTGCTGCGCTTTGGGATCATCTTACTTGGAATGCGATTAAATCTTGTTGATATTGCGAAGGCGGGACCGAAAGTATTGGTCATCGCGGCGGTTGTTATTACATTTACTATTTTTGTTGTATACGGACTAACGAAAGTATTTAAAGTAGAAAAGAAACTTGGGATTTTAACAGCATGCGGTACGGCAATTTGCGGCGCAGCCGCGGTCGTGGCAATTGCACCGCAAGTGAAAGCGAAGGACGATGAAACAGCAGTTGGGGCAGCAATCATCGCGATTTTAGGTACCATATTTACGCTTATTTATACGTTATTATATCCAGTGCTTGGTTTATCTCCGTACGGTTATGGTGTATTCTCAGGTGCGACGCTTCATGAAATCGCTCATGTCATCGCAGCTGCGGCGCCAGGAGGAAGTACTGCTGTAGACATCGCAGTTATTGTGAAGTTAACGCGCGTAGCAATGCTTGTGCCAGTAGCGATTTTAATTGGTCTATGGTTTGGTAAGAGTGAAGGTAGCAAAGAAAAGAAATCGTGGCGCGAACTTCCAATACCATGGTTCATTTTCGGGTTCTTAGCGATGAGTGCAGTGCATTCACTCGGGATTATTCCAGAAGTTGTTGCGGGATACATTGTTGTTCTTGCTTACATGCTTATCGCAATGGCGATGGCAGGGCTCGGTTTAAATGTAGAGTTTAAAACGTTCCGTAAATTAGGAAGTAAAGCATTCGTGGCAGGGCTGATTGGCTCGGTTTGCTTATCGGTTCTTGGATACGTTCTTGTATATGCGTTAGGATTTATGTAGTAGAGGAGAAAGCTGTTCCCGAAGGTATTTGGGGACAGCTTTTTCTTATGATTATAGTAGCGCTACGGATGTCGATATATTTGAAAAATCGCCGATATAAATAGAGTTGCGCTGATATATTTGGGAAATCGCCGATATAATTTAAGTTGCGCTGATATATTTGAAAAATCGCCGATATAAATAGAGTTGCGCTGATATATTTGGGAAATCGCCGATATAATTTAAGTTGCGCTGATATATTTAAAAAATCGCTGATATAAATTGAATTACTCTTGTACTTTGTTAGAGTAGATGTTCAATGAAATGTTTTTCTAAAATTTGTAAAGATATCTTTACTTGTAACTGGAAAATATTTATAATTCAAGTAAAGATATCTTTACTTTTGAAGGTGGATCCTATGGGTGTAAAAAATAAAATAAAAGAGTTAAGAAAGCAACATCATATAACGCAAGTTGAAATGGCAAAGGCGATGCAAGTGACGCGGCAGACGATAGTGGCGATTGAAAATCATCATTACAATCCGAGTCTAGAGTTATCTTTAAAAATTGCCAAATATTTTGGAGTGAAGGTGGAGGAAATCTTTACGCTGGAGTAAGGGGAGAGAAATGGTAGGAAAACGAGCATAGCGATAGGGGGAATAAAAAATGCAGGATGAGTTTGAGAGATTTCAGTCAGATAAAGCGTTTAAATATGTAGGATTATTTTTTACGATTAGTTTAGCGATATGGAGTTTATATAATTTAATTGTTGATGGAAATGCTGGTATGCCGTTTGTTTTATTTGTACTAGGGCAGTGGGGGTATTTTCTTGTGAACTATTGGCCGAAGTGGAAATATAGAAATCGAAAAGAGGCTGATCATGTATGAGTAAGAGAGGTCATGAGATTCGTAGAGAGTTTGCTTGTAGCAGGAATTCTTTTAAATACGAGTTTAATGATTTTAAGTATTTCGTGGGGAACTATTTTTATATCGAATGTAGCGCTAGTCATTTTATATGGAATTTCGGAATATAAAGAGCAGAAGCGTTTGAAAGAAGAGGGAGTACCATCAATTGATGAGCGAGTTGTGAACAAGATGAAGTCATATTTTATGATTTGTATTACAAGCTTCGTTTTCTTGTTTATTATGTATCTTTGTGTAAATAAGTATTTAGATAGGCAAGCAGTACATGTAACTGAGCTATTATATATTGCTATTTTTGGTGTATTAATTAGTATCGCATCAACGAGTGTGTTAGCAACAAGGAATAATAGATAGAAAAAGGGGAACTGGGATGGGATTACCGGTGTTATGTGTCGCTACAGCTATATTTTCGCTTCTTTGGGGAATGCAAAACTTTTCTCGTAATCCAGTGCCGAGCATTTGTATTATGATTGGTACTGTAGGTTTATCGTATTATTTATTATTATTAGCCCATTATCATAAAACGGCAACGAGTGTTGTTGTTGGAGCACTTATTTTATTTTGTGGGCGCGCCATACAAAAGGGGTTATTTCCATAAAAGCTGTTTATACATTTTGTATAAACAGCTTTTTGTATTTTTTTTACAAAACGCTTGAAAGTTACGTAACGTCATCTTTTATAATGAAAGGGAAGAGGTGATGGTAGTGATTTCAATACAACAATTTACGAGAGAAACAGGGGTTACAGTACGTACACTACGTTATTATGATCAAATAGATTTATTAAAGCCGAGCGGAAAAACAGAGGGTGGACATCGGTTATATAGTGAAAATGACGTTATTCGTTTGCAACAAATTTTATTTTTAAAAGAAATGGGATTTTCATTAAAAGAAACTGCGAATATGTTAGTAAAAGGTGAGCTGGATTTAAAAAATTCGCTTGAAAAACAACTTCGGTTTGTACAGGAAGAACAAAAGAAATTTAATCGAATGGAGAGTGTTTTACAAGCAGTTGTTTATTCGGTAGATGTGGAGGGAGAACTCGATTGGAAAGTTATGTTTGAACTGATTCAGCTTTCGAAGCAGTCTTCTCGTATACGTGAAATATTTCAAAATGAAGTGTTTTCAAAGGAAGAACAAAAATTGCTTCATAATTTACCAAACATGAGTAAGGAAGATCCGAATGTTTTAGAATGGGTAGATTTATTAAAGCAATTACGCACTTTTATGAAAGACGGTAAAGAAGCTGCTAGTGATGAAGTACAAGGGGCAATGAAGAGATTAATGCAGAAGTGTTTAGAAATGGCCAATGGTGATGAAGCGTTTTTAGATAAGTTATGGGAAGTTAGAAAATCGAAGGAAGATTCACAGAAAATGAGCATGTATCCAATTGAAGAAGAACTTTTAGTGTATATGGATGAGGCTTTTCGTATTTATGATGAAAGGGAGAAGGATAAATGAGTATACTCGCAGAATATCGTTGGTATTTTTTAATTGGGGCAGAAATTGTATTTTGGTTATCAGCTATCGGTTTCTTTTTACTTCGCTACGGATTCCGTTTGAAAAAGGCGAGTTTTATTATCGGAATTGTACTCCTCGTAAATGAAGTGTTTATTTTAACTTTAGGAGTAGTGGACTATTATCAAACAGGAAAGTTCTCTAACTTTCAAATTATTACTGTAATTATTTTATTGTATGCAGTTTTCTACGGGAAAAAGGATTTGAAGAAGCTTGATATATTTGCACAAAAATCAGTTGCGAAATGGCGTAATGAACCGGCGCCTATTATTGAAGAACAGGTAGAATTAACAGGCATGGCCTATGCAAAGCAGGAAATAAAAAATTGGGTATTACATCTTGTTTTATTCGTTGGTGTGCACATATTCTTTTTCTTCGCGTATGGATTTATTCCATTTGAACAATGGGGTAATTGGTTAGAATCGGGAATCGTTTTAAATAAAGCTGCAAGTCGCGTGAGCCAAGTGTGGGCGATTGTATTTTTAGTTGATACAGCAATTTCATTTTCATATGTGATTTTTCCGAAGAAGGAGAAAGGAAAAGAAAAGCTACTTTCATAGTTGAAAGTAGCTTTTCTGGTATACAAATAATTTTTATAGGAGAGGATGACAATAGAAAAAGAATCAGCTGTATATGTCTATTTCTCTTTAGTTTAGTAGCATGTTCACCATCTAGCACTACAATTGATAAGAAGAATGATGTCATTGTAAAGGGAGTAGGAACTTCCAATCTAGATAAATTCGAACAGTTCGTTATGAACGTTGATCAAGGGGAAGTTGATAAAATAAGAATTGTACAGTATACCGATGAAGGTGACCCGGTTTTTCAAACGTTAGAGCATAGTGGGAAAGATATCCTTTATGTGTTAGATAGTAGACAAGACAAGTTTGCTGGTGACCATAAAGGATTACATAAAGATAGTTGTAAAAGTATTGTTAAAGAGCAGCGCGAATCAGAAAGTACTTATCGGTTAACAGATTGTACGAATGAAGATGGACGCAATGGATATGACTTATTATATGTATCAAAAAAATAGAGTTGGTAGAGGAAGGAAGTATTTACTCCTTCCTTTTTCTATGTGTATATTGTCGAAAACTTTACCGAATATCTGTTCGTTTTTTTAGGTTTTTTATAGGTATTCGTGGTAAAATAATAATACAGATTTTTATGAGGAGGTCGGATTTTCTTGGAACGTCAATTTGAAATTGTCTCAGCGTATTCCCCGCAAGGTGATCAGCCGGTAGCTATAGAGAAGCTTGTAGAGGGAATTAATAGTGGAAAGAAAAAGCAAGTGTTGCTTGGAGCAACAGGAACGGGTAAGACATTTACGATTTCAAATGTCATTAAAGAAGTGCAAAAGCCAACACTTGTTATGGCTCATAATAAAACGTTAGCAGGGCAGTTATATAGTGAGTTGAAAGACTTTTTCCCGAATAATGCAGTTGAATATTTTGTTAGTTACTACGATTATTATCAGCCAGAAGCGTATGTACCACAAACAGATACGTTTATTGAAAAAGATGCGCAGATTAATGATGAAATTGATAAATTGCGTCACTCGGCAACGTCTGCATTATTTGAACGGGACGATGTAATTATCGTTGCGAGTGTTTCGTGTATATATGGCTTAGGTTCTCCAGAAGAATACCGCGAGCTAGTTGTTTCGCTTCGAGTTGGTATGGAAAAAGACCGTAATCAATTGCTTCGTGAACTTGTTGATGTACAGTATGGACGTAATGATATTGATTTCAAGCGCGGTACATTCCGTGTGCGAGGAGATGTAGTTGAAATCTTCCCGGCATCACTTGATGAGCATTGTATTCGAATCGAATTTTTCGGTGATGAAATCGATCGTATTCGTGAAGTAAATGCGTTAACAGGTGAAGTATTAGCAGAACGTGATCATGTAGCAATCTTCCCAGCATCTCACTTCGTTACACGTGAAGAGAAGATGAAGGTCGCTATTGAAAATATCGAAAAAGAATTAGAAGAGCGTTTAAAGGAATTAAATGATAACGGCAAGTTGTTAGAAGCGCAGCGTATAGAACAGCGTACACGTTATGATTTAGAAATGATGCGCGAGATGGGATTTTGTTCAGGTATTGAAAACTACTCCCGTCATTTAACACTTCGTCCAGCGGGGGCAACGCCGTATACGCTATTAGACTATTTCCCGAAAGATTTCTTAATCGTTATGGATGAATCGCACGTATCAGTACCGCAAGTAAGAGCGATGTATAACGGGGACCAAGCGCGTAAGCAAGTGCTTGTGGATCATGGATTCCGTCTGCCGTCAGCTTTAGATAATAGACCGCTCACATTCGATGAGTTTGAAGAGAAAACGAATCAAGTTATTTATGTTTCAGCAACGCCAGGACCGTATGAGTTAGAGCAGTCGCCAGAAGTAATAGAACAAATTATTCGTCCAACAGGGCTTTTAGATCCACCAATTGATATACGACCAATTGAAGGGCAAATTGACGATTTATTAGGAGAGATTCAAGATCGTATTGCAAAAAATGAACGTGTATTAATTACGACGTTAACGAAGAAAATGTCAGAGGATTTAACGGATTACTTAAAAGATGTAGGAATTAAAGTTAACTATCTTCACTCTGAAATTAAAACGTTAGAACGTATTGAAATTATCCGCGATCTTCGCCTCGGTAAATTTGATGTACTTGTCGGCATTAACTTATTGCGAGAAGGATTAGATATTCCGGAAGTATCACTTGTAGCTATTTTAGATGCTGATAAGGAAGGGTTCTTGCGTTCAGAACGTTCATTAATTCAAACAATCGGTCGTGCCGCGCGTAATGAAAACGGCCGCGTTATTATGTATGCAGATCGTATAACGAAATCTATGGGAATTGCGATTGAAGAAACGAAGCGTCGTCGTAGTATACAAGAAGCTTACAATGAAGAGCATGGTATTACGCCGAAAACGATTCAAAAAGGCGTTCGTGATGTTATCCGTGCAACGACAGCTGCTGAAGAGACAGAAACATACGAAGCAACTCCTGCTAAGAAAATGACGAAAAAAGAGCGCGAAAAGACAATTGCGAAGATGGAAGCAGAAATGAAAGAAGCAGCAAAAGCGTTAGACTTCGAGCGTGCAGCTGAACTAAGAGATTTACTATTAGAATTAAAAGCGGAAGGGTGAAAAAAGTGAGTAAGAGCAAGGATTTTATCGTTGTAAAAGGTGCTAGAGCACATAACTTAAAAAATATTGATGTAACCATTCCGAGAAATCAGCTTGTCGTTGTAACGGGATTGTCTGGTTCGGGGAAATCATCATTAGCATTTGATACGATTTATGCAGAAGGGCAGCGCAGATACGTAGAATCGTTATCTGCGTATGCGCGCCAGTTTTTAGGACAAATGGATAAGCCGGATGTGGACACGATTGAAGGATTATCACCAGCAATTTCAATCGATCAAAAAACGACGAGTCGTAACCCACGTTCAACTGTTGGAACGGTAACGGAGATTTATGATTACTTACGTTTATTATTTGCACGAATTGGTACGCCAATTTGTCCGAATCATGGCATTGAAATTACGTCACAAACAGTAGAACAGATGGTAGACCGCGTTCTTGAATATCCTGAACGTACGAAATTACAAGTGTTAGCGCCTATCGTTTCTGGGCGTAAAGGTGCGCATGTAAAAGTACTTGAAGATATTAAGAAGCAAGGTTATGTTCGTGTTCGCGTTGACGGTGAAATGCTTGATGTATCTGAAGATATTGCGTTAGATAAAAACAAGAAGCATTCCATTGAAGTTGTAATTGACCGTATTGTTGTAAAAGAAGGGATCGCAAGCCGTCTTGCTGATTCACTTGAAAGTGCATTAAAGCTTGGCGGGGGACGAGTGTTAATCGATGTTATGGGAGAAGAGGAACTTCTGTTTAGTGAACATCACGCTTGTCCGCATTGTGGTTTTTCAATTGGAGAATTAGAGCCGCGTATGTTCTCATTCAATAGTCCGTTCGGAGCATGTCCTTCTTGTGATGGACTTGGTTCAAAGCTAGAGGTAGATTTAGAGCTTGTTATCCCGAACTGGGATTTATCATTAAATGAACATGCGATTGCACCTTGGGAACCGACAAGTTCACAATACTATCCACAACTTTTACAATCTGTATGTAATCACTACGGCGTTGATATGGATATGCCTGTGAAAGATATACCGAAAGATTTATTTGATAAAGTGTTGTACGGAAGCGGAGAAGAGAAAGTTTATTTCCGCTATGTAAATGAATTTGGTCAAGTAAAGGAAAATGAGATTTTATTTGAAGGTGTTATTCCAAACATTGAACGTCGTTATCGTGAAACGAGTTCCGATTACATTCGTGAGCAAATGGAAAAGTATATGGCAGAACAAGCTTGTCCAAAGTGTAAAGGTGGACGCTTAAAGCCTGAGAGTTTAGCTGTATTTGTTGGCAATAAAACGATTGCTGACGTAACGAAGTATTCAGTTCAAGAAGTACAAGAATTCTTCTCGAATGTAGAGCTAACGGAGAAGCAACAAAAAATAGCTCATTTAATTTTAAGAGAAATTCAGGAGCGCGTTGGGTTCTTAGTGAACGTTGGTTTAGATTATTTAACGTTAAGCCGTGCCGCAGGAACTTTATCAGGTGGTGAGGCGCAGCGTATTCGTTTAGCGACGCAAATTGGTTCTCGTCTAACTGGCGTACTTTATATTCTTGATGAGCCTTCAATTGGTTTACACCAGCGCGATAACGATCGTCTTATTCGTACATTGCAAGAAATGCGCGATTTAGGTAATACATTAATCGTTGTTGAGCATGATGAAGATACGATGATGGCTGCTGATTATTTACTTGATATCGGACCAGGTGCAGGTATTCACGGTGGGCAAGTTGTATCGGCAGGGACACCAGCTGAAGTGATGCAAGATGATAATTCCTTAACAGGAAAATATTTAAGCGGTAAAGAGTTTATTCCAGTTCCACTTGAAAGACGTAAAGGTGACGGACGTAAAGTAGAGATTGTCGGCGCAAAAGAGAATAACTTAAAGAATGCGAAAATGTCATTCCCACTCGGTACGTTTGTAGCGGTAACAGGGGTATCTGGTTCTGGTAAAAGTACGATGATTAATGAAGTACTATATAAATCGTTAGCTCAAAAGTTATATAAAGCGAAAGCGAAGCCAGGTACTCATAAAGAGATTAAAGGTCTTGAACATTTAGATAAGGTAATTGATATTGATCAATCACCAATTGGTCGTACACCACGTTCTAATCCAGCGACGTACACAGGTGTATTCGATGATATTCGTGATGTGTTTGCACAAACGAATGAAGCGAAAGTGCGCGGATATCAAAAAGGACGTTTCAGCTTTAACGTAAAAGGTGGCCGTTGTGAAGCGTGCCGTGGTGATGGAATTATTAAAATCGAAATGCATTTCCTACCAGATGTGTATGTTCCGTGTGAAGTTTGTCACGGTAAACGATATAATCGTGAAACGTTAGAAGTGAAATATAAAGATAAGAATATTTCTGAAGTGTTAGGGATGACAATTGAAGATGGAGTAGAGTTCTTCGCTAATATCCCAAAAATTAAGCGTAAACTTCAAACGCTTGTAGACGTTGGGCTTGGTTATATGAAATTAGGGCAACCAGCCACGACGTTATCTGGTGGTGAAGCGCAGCGTGTGAAATTAGCTTCTGAATTACATCGTCGTTCTACAGGACGTACGTTATACATTTTAGACGAGCCAACGACTGGTTTACATGCGCATGATATTGCACGTCTTCTAGAAGTACTGCAACGCCTTGTTGAGAGCGGTGAGACGGTACTTGTAATTGAACATAATTTAGATGTAATTAAAACAGCTGATTATATCGTTGACCTTGGACCAGAGGGCGGAGATAAAGGTGGACAAATCGTTGCTTCCGGAACGCCAGAGCAAGTAGTGAAAGAAGAGCGCTCATACACAGGTAAGTATTTAAAAGAGATTTTAAATCGTGATAAAGCAAGAATGAAAGAGAAAATAAAAGAAGTAGAGTTATCGCAATAAGTTTATTGATGAAAACCGAGTGGAAATGACGCTCGGTTTTTATTGTATAGGGGGAGAAGATGGAGTTTTTAGAGGTGTTAAGGAAGAAACATATGAAGGTAAGAGAGTTTCAAAGTTGGGGTGTATATTTTCGCAAGCGCTGGGAGGATCACTTTGCAAATCATTTAAGTGATAAAGAAAAAGAAGATATTTTTCTTTATGGAGATAAGTATGGGTGTGGGTATCTATGGCACATATTTAGTTATGAGAAAAAGAAGTGTTTAGAGGGAGAAGAAGCGGAGAACGCGTTTCATAATGAAGTGAAAAAGGATTGCTATATATTCTATCAACATTGTGAAGATGTACTGCTAATAAAAGATGGGAGTTTATTACATATGGATGATATATTACGGGAGACGGACGATATGTATAAAGGCGATATCTATATTGTAGATAAAGATTTCACTTGGACTTTTGTAAAAACACATGAGCATAGATGGTGTGGTCCTTATTTTGCGAGGAAGTGTTAGTAGGTATACAAGCATGAAAGATAGAATAAGTTGATATAAGTGTTCGTATCATACTTGCGTTTATTATCTATTAGCGTATGATGAAATATATATGTTTAAAAGGATGTGTAAAGAAATGAGATGGATTGTATCACTTCTTGTAAATAGCGTTGTGTTAATCGCTGTATCGGGACTTTTAAAAGGGATTGCACCAGATGCATTTTACGTAGCAAATATACAAACTGCAATTATTGCTAGTATTATATTGGCGGTTTTAAATGTGTTCGTAAAGCCGTTTTTAATTTTAATTACGCTACCAATTACTGTTGTAACTTTCGGCTTCTTCTTAATTGTTATTAATGCGATTACGTTAAAAATAGCAGATTCATTATTAGGAGATGCTTTTAATATATCAGGATTTGGTGTAGCGATTGTTGCGGCAATTTGTATTTCAATTTTTAATATGATAATTGAAAAGGCAATTGTTGAACCTCTATATGAAAAAAAGAGAAAGTGACAAAAAGAAAAACATTTCATTATTCGTATGAAATGTTTTTTTCTATTTATTAGAAACCGTATTTCTTGTTTCCAGAAAAAAATGGTACAATATCCGATAGAATGGAATTTTACATCAAACGAGACTGAACCCGCAGCGGAGTGGAGGTTTATACATATGCCGAAAGTAAGGACAAAAGATTTAATTGAACAATTTCAATTGGAGTTAATCAGTGGTGAAGAAGGCATTCATCGTCCGATTGATACAAGTGATTTATCACGACCTGGAATTGAAATGGCAGGATTTTTTACATATTATCCAGCAGATCGTGTGCAGCTTCTTGGAAAGACGGAGCTTACGTTCTTTGACACGTTAACGTCAGAGCAAAAACAAGAGAGAATGAAAGCGCTTTGTACTGAGGAGACGCCATGTATTATTGTAACTCGTAATCAAGATGTACCAGATGAGTTATTACAAGCATCACGTGAATCAGGTATGCCTTTATTACGTTCTTCTCAAACGACAACTAGATTATCAAGTCGTTTAACAAACTATTTAGAAGGTAAGTTAGCACCAACAACTGCTGTTCATGGTGTGTTAGTAGATATTTACGGCGTTGGTGTTTTAATTACAGGTCAAAGTGGTGTTGGTAAAAGTGAGACAGCTCTTGAGCTTGTAAAGCGTGGTCATCGCCTTGTTGCGGATGATAGTGTAGAAATTCGTCAAGAAGATGAAGACATGTTAGTCGGAAGTTCACCAGATTTAATTGAGCATTTATTAGAAATTCGTGGTCTAGGTATTATTAACGTTATGACGTTATTCGGTGCAGGGGCAGTGCGAAATTATAAGCGTATTACACTTGTTATTAATCTTGAAATTTGGGATCAAAAGAAAAATTACGATCGCTTAGGTCTTGATGAAGAGAAGATGAAGATTATTGATACAGAACTTACGAAGATTACACTTCCAGTTCGTCCTGGTCGAAACTTGGCTGTTATTATTGAAGTAGCAGCGATGAACTTCCGTTTAAAACGTATGGGAGTCAATGCAGCACAGCAGTTCTCTGAACGATTAATGAGTGCAATTGAGTTAGGAAATCAGGAGTAAACTTTGGAGAGGGAGGTCATATACATATGCTGTTAGCTTCTGTACCACAGCTTGACCGTGTAGCTATCCAACTTGGGCCGTTTCCTGTGTATTGGTATGGGATTATTATCGGTACAGGTGTGCTATTAGGCCTTTGGCTGGCAACTCGCGAGGGAGAAAGGCTAGGTATTCCAAAAGATACATTTGTTGACCTTGTATTAATTGCAGTGCCGATCGCTATTCTTTTTGCGAGAATGTACTATGTTATTTTTGAATGGGAATATTACGCACAAAATCCGAGTCAAATTATTAATATTCGTCAAGGTGGTTTGGCGATTCATGGTGGTTTGATCGGGGCTGTTATTACCGGTGTTCTTTTTGCGAAGCGACGCGGGGTTTCTTTCTGGAAGTTGGCAGATATTGCTGCACCAAGTATTTTACTAGGACAAGCAATTGGCCGATGGGGAAACTTTATGAACCAAGAGGCGCATGGTGATGAAGTAACGAGACAGTTTTTAGAAGGTCTTCATTTACCAGATTTCATTATTAATCAAATGTATATTGAGGGTGTGTACTACCATCCGACGTTTTTATATGAATCATTATGGAATTTTGCAGGCGTAATTTTACTACTTGCATTAAGAAAAGTGAATTTACGTCGCGGGGAGTTATTCTTCACATATTTAATTTGGTATTCAGTAGGACGCTTCTTCGTAGAAGGCTTACGTACAGATAGTTTAATGCTAGGACCACTTCGTATTGCACAAGTAATGTCAATTGGACTTGTTGTTATTTCTATTATTTTCATTATTGTGAGACGAAAAATGGGGCAAGCTGATAAAAGATATTTAGAAAATTAGAGACAAGTAGCATCTTATTATAAGATGCTGCTTCTTTCATATTCAGGAAGGCGAAAGGACTAAGGCGATGAGAATAAATACAGTGTTATTTGATTTAGATGGAACTTTAATTAATACAAACGAACTTATTATTTCTTCTTTTTTACATACTTTAAATACATATTATCCAAATCAATATAAGCGTGAAGATGTGTTGCCATTTATCGGTCCATCTTTGCATGATACTTTCAGTAAGATTGATGAAAATAAGGTTGAAGAGATGATTACAAGCTATCGTAAATTTAACCATGATCATCATGATGAATTAGTAGAAGAATATGAAACTGTATATGAAACAGTTCGAGAGTTGAAGAAGCAAGGTTATAAAGTGGGTATTGTTACAACGAAAGCGAGACAAACCGTTGAGATGGGATTACAGTTGTCAAAGCTTGATGAATTTTTTGATGTTGTCGTGACAATTGATGATGTAGAGCATGTGAAACCACATCCAGAGCCACTTCAAAAAGCGCTTGAATTATTAGATGCAAAACCAGAAGAAGCATTGATGGTTGGGGATAATCATCATGATATTGTCGGTGGTCAAAATGCGGGGGCGAAAACAGCTGCGGTTTCATGGACGTTGAAAGGTAGAGCTTATTTAGAAGCTTACAAGCCAGACTTTATGCTAGATAAAATGAGTGATTTGCTACCGATTTTGTCTAATATGAACCGTTCATAAAGGTCCAAGTAAGTTAGTAGAGGAGCGAGCTAAGTGCGACGGACAACGCGCTATCCTGTTTCAGGAGAAAATTCATTATGGAATGTGTATAAAACAGTGTCTTTTTGGAAGGTAATGAAAAACTTTATTATTATCCAAATTGCACGTTACACGCCATTTTTATCTGTGAAGAATTGGTTGTACCGCACTTTTTTACGGATGAAAGTAGGAAAGAAAACATCATTTGCGCTTATGGTAATGCCGGATATTATGTTCCCAGAAAAGATAACTGTGGGAGAGAATTCGATTATTGGCTATAACACAACGCTTTTAGCACATGAATATTTAATTCGTGAATATCGACTTGGGGAAATCGTTATTGGAAATGAAGTGATGATTGGAGCGAATGTAACAATATTACCAGGTGTGAAAATTGGAGACGGTGCGACTGTCTCAGCTGGCACACTTGTTCATAGAGATGTACCGAGCGGTGCTTTCGTAGGTGGAAATCCAATGCGTATTATTTATACGAAAGAGCAAATGACCGCCAGAGAAGGTTCATGGTGAAAATGTAACATTTCTCCTCTTTTTTTATGAATAAAAAGGAAATAATTGAGTATAATATACTGTTTTGTTTTTTACGGAATCGTTTATACTTATAGATAGAAGAATGTGTGAACGAAGAAAACAAAAAACTGGAGGATATATGGGGAAAAATCAAAGGATATATAAGGAGAACGGACAAGTTATCTCTTTTAATCAATTAGCGGACTTCTTTTATAAAAAAGGGATGAGAGCTTACAAAGGACAAAAATTGCAAGATGCAATTAAATATTTTCGAAGAGCGGCACAAAGTGAGAAGGAGCCGTTTATTTTATGTCAATTAGCATCAGTATTATCTGAGGCTGGTGAATATCAAGAATCGAATCAAATCTTCTTAAAGTTAGTTAGATCTAATCCAGAACTTGAACAGTGCTATTATTTTATTGCAAATAATTATGCATATATGGGGTTATTTCAACAGGCGAAGAAATATGCAGATCGTTATTTAGAAGTTGCAAAAGAGAAGGAATTCGTAGAAGATACATTAGAACTTCTTGAGATTATGGAAGAAGAAGCAATGGGTGCGGAAGAGATTGAAGATGAAGATGATTTAATTGTTATGCAGGAAGAAGCGAATCGCTATATTCGTAATGGACAATTGGAAGAAGCAATTGCTACATTAGAAATTGTTACGAAAGATTATCCGGAATTTTGGTCAGGTCATAATAATTTAGCCATTGCACATTTTCAATCTGGTAATGTAGACAAAGCACTGAAGTTAACAGAAATGATTTTAGAGAAAAATCCTGGTAATATACATGCGCTTTGTAATACGCTTATTTTTCTATATTCAATTGGAGAGCATAAACAAGTAGAAGCGTTAGCGGGACAGCTAGTTTCGGTATATCCGATTTCATTTGAACATCGTTTGAAACTGGGAACTACACTTGCAACAATTGGTTATTTCGAGCATGCATATAAATGGTTCAAACTATTAAAGCGTCAAGGATATGAGGGGGACGTTAGTTTTTATTATTGGTTTGCATATTCTGCTTATATGGTGAAAGATCAGCAACTAGCTGAAAAAATGTGGCAATATGTCGTGGAATTGCATCCTGATAAAAAGGGAAAAGAACCGTGGAATGCGCTGAATTTAGCAGATGAAGGACAAAACGTGTTATTTGAAGAATTACGAAAATCATTTCAGCAAAGTGCGACGCTAGAAGAACAAATGCTAGCTTTATATTTAATGAATGAATTGTCAACGCCGGAGAAGGTGGGATTCTTCTTTGATATAACGCAAGCGAAGAACGGTGTTCCCATCGTATCACAACTTGCAAAGTACTTCTTTTTACTTAATAGTCATAAGAGTATTCCAGCTGATTTACAGCAATTTGAGCAGTGCGCGAGAATCGCGGATGCATTATACAATTATACGAAAAAAGATGATGAATTAATTGAAGAGTGTTTACACTTTTGGTTTTGTACGTTCATACGTTTATATACATCTGGAGACATATTTACAAATGTGTACGGCTGGTCAGCTGCGATTGAATACATTGTACGCGGCGAACAAGGAAATAAAATGACACAGTCGGAGCTTGGAGATGTATATAATGTATCTGTAGCGACTGTCCGAAAGTATGTGCAAGCTGTTAAGCGTACGCACACATAAGATAAGCAAATCATTGGGAAAAAAATGATGCTAACAGTATAATGAGGGTAACTTAATTGTGTAGGAATGGATAGGAGTGAATAGTGTGTCAGAAGAAAAAATTTATGATGTCGTTATTATTGGTGCAGGACCAGCTGGTATGACAGCTGCAGTATATACATCTCGTGCAAATTTAAGCACATTAATGCTTGAGCGTGGTATTCCAGGTGGCCAAATGGCAAACACGGAAGATGTAGAAAACTACCCAGGTTATGAGTCTATTTTAGGACCAGATTTATCAAATAAAATGTTCGAGCATGCGAAGAAATTTGGTGCTGAATATGCATACGGTGATGTGAAAGAAGTCATCGATGGTAAGGAATACAAAACAATTATTGCTGGTAAAAAAGAATATAAAGCACGTGCAATTATCGTTGCAAGCGGTGCAGAGTATAAAAAAATTGGTGTACCGGGTGAAACAGAACTTGGCGGCCGCGGTGTATCATATTGTGCAGTATGTGACGGAGCATTCTTTAAAGGAAAAGAACTTATCGTAATTGGCGGCGGAGATTCTGCTGTGGAAGAGGGTGTGTTCTTAACGCGCTTCGCATCAAAAGTAACGATCGTTCACCGTCGTGACACGCTTCGTGCACAGAAAATTTTACAAGACCGTGCTTTCCAAAACGAAAAAGTAGATTTCATTTGGAACCACACGATAAAAGAAATCAACGAAGCAAGTGGTAAAGTAGGAAGTGTAACACTTGTGGACGTAAATAGTGGAGAAGAGAAAGAAGTCAAAACTGACGGCGTATTCGTATACATCGGTATGTTACCTTTATCAAAACCATTTGTTGAACTAGGTATTACAAATGAAAATGGTTACCTTGAAACGAACGAGCGTATGGAAACGAAAATTCCTGGTATTTTCGCAGCTGGTGATGTTCGTGAAAAAATGCTTCGTCAAATTGTAACTGCAACAGGTGACGGTAGTATTGCAGCGCAAAGTGCACAACATTACGTAGAAGAATTATTAGAGGAATTAAAAACTGTATCAGAAAAATAAGGGATAATATACCTTGTGAGAAGAAAGCTACCGACAGGAGCTTTCTTCTTTTTTTGTGTGAAAATGTCAAAGTTTTGTCAAAAAATATAAGGATTATAAGCTTTCTTATTGATATACTGGACTTTACGGAAAAAATCACTATAAGAAATGAGGAATTTATTCAGTATGGAATGGCGTAATATATATCGTGGATTTTGTATGGGCGTTAGTGATTTAATTCCTGGTGTGAGCGGCGGTACAATCGCTGTTGTGTTAGGGATTTATGAACAATTGCTTGCGGCAATTAGTGGATTCTTTAGTCGTGAATGGAAAAAACATTTAGGATTTTTAATTCCACTTGCAGCTGGTGTGGCAGCGGCATTTTTAACGTTAAGTCACGTTATTAAATATTTACTTGCAAATCATTATGAACCGACTCAATTTTTCTTTCTCGGTTTAATTATTAGTATATTACCGATGTTAATGAGGGAAGCTGATGCAAAGTCGTCGTTTAAAGGTAAGCACATCGTTTTATTAATAGTTGCAGCAATTCTTGTTGCGATTACAGCTTTCTTTAAACCAGATAAGGCAGCAGATCCAATTACGACGTTAACAATTTTAAATGCAATTGGTTTATTTTTCGCAGGATGGATGGCTAGTATGGCAATGCTGCTTCCTGGAATTAGTGGATCGTTTATTTTATTAATTATTGGTGTGTATCCAACAGCAATTAACGCTTTAACTACACTTAACTTACCTTTAATCGTGGTTATCGGTGCTGGTGTTATGGTTGGATTTGTTGTAAGTAGTAAAGGCATTAGTTTTTTATTAGATCGTTATAAAAGTATGACATTTGCGGCAATTATTGGACTTGTAATCGGTTCGATTGTAATTGTATTCCCTGGGATTCCGACTGGCGGATTTTCAATTATAAGTTCAATTATTACCTTTGTTTTAGGATTTGCGATTGTTACTTATTTCGGTAAGAAATAAGTACTTTAATCCCCTTGGCGATAAAAAGCGTTAAGGGGATTTTTCATGCTATTCATTAAAAGTCTAAGCATTTACATTGCTTGTTATAGAAAGCTTTTTTAAAATTGCTGAGTAGCATATGCTTAGCGAAAGAGGACTGGCTCCTTCGTTGTAGCAAACTGTTTTTGATAGTATAATGAAAGAAGTATGCAGTGAGGAATTTTACTGCAAGTAGCTGAGGTGAAGAAACATGCAAAGAGTGACAAACTGTGTGTTAATTAGAGATAATGAAGTACTCTTACTCCAAAAACCTCGCCGAAATTGGTGGGTTGCACCAGGCGGGAAAATGGAGCGTGGTGAGACTGTAAGAGATTCCGTTGTTCGCGAGTATCGTGAAGAAACAGGTATTTATTTGAAAAACCCAGCGTTAAAGGGGGTCTTCACCTTTGTCATCCAAGAAGGTGATAAAGTTGTTTCTGAATGGATGATGTTCTCCTTTTTAGCGACAGATTTTGCAGGAGAAAACAAACTAGAGAGCGAAGAAGGCATCATTGGTTGGCATACATTTGATAAAATTGATGATTTAGCAATGGCGCCAGGAGATTATCACATTATTGATTATTTAATTAAAGGAAATGGCATAATCTACGGTACATTTGTATATACCCCAGATTTTGAGTTGCTTTCATATCGATTAGATCCGAGTTAAACCGTCAAGGAGAGGATACAATGACAGAGAATAATGATATAAAAATGGTAATTATTACAGGGATGTCTGGAGCTGGAAAAACAGTAGCTTTACAAAGTTTTGAAGATTTAGGATATTTTTGTGTGGATAATTTACCACCGATGTTATTGCCGAAGTTTATTGAGCTTATGGCGGATTCAAAAGGGAAAATGAATAAAGTGGCACTTGGTATTGATTTACGTGGCCGCGAGTTTTTTGAACATTTATGGGGAGCACTTGATGATTTATCAGAACGTACATGGATTATTCCTCATATTTTATTTTTAGATGCGAAAGATAGTACGCTTGTAACTCGTTATAAAGAAACGAGACGTTCGCATCCACTTGCACCAACTGGTTTGCCGTTAAAGGGAATCGAAGCAGAGCGTAATTTATTAACAGATATGAAGGCACGAGCGAATATTGTGCTTGATACATCGGATTTAAAACCGAAAGAATTACGTGAAAAAATTGTTCACTTGTTCTCAACAGAAACTGAGCAAGCATTTCGTGTAAATGTTATGTCATTTGGATTTAAGTACGGTATTCCAATTGATGCAGATTTAGTATTTGATGTTCGTTTTTTACCAAATCCATATTACATTCCACACATGAAGCCATTAACAGGACTAGATGAAGAAGTTTCTTCGTATGTACTGAAATTTAATGAGACACATAAGTTTTTAGAGAAGTTGACGGATCTGATTACTTTCATGCTGCCTCATTATAAAAGAGAAGGCAAAAGTCAACTTGTAATTGCAATTGGATGTACAGGTGGACAGCATCGTTCTGTTACGCTTACAGAATACCTTGGGAAACATTTGAAACCAGAGTATAGTGTTCATGTATCTCATCGTGATGTGGAGAAGAGAAAGGGCCATTAAGGGATGAAAAAAGAGAGAAAGCCTAAAATTGTCATCATGGGAGGCGGAACTGGACTCTCTGTTTTATTAAGAGGATTAAAGCAATATCCTGTTGATATTACAGCAGTTGTTACAATTGCTGATGATGGTGGCAGTTCGGGTAGATTACGTGATGAGCTAGAAATTCCACCTCCAGGTGACATCCGTAACGTACTTGTTGCGTTATCGGATGTAGAGCCACTGGTGGAAGCTTTATTTCAGCACCGTTTCACAACAGGAGACGGACTGAAAGGTCATGCGTTAGGAAATCTATTGTTGGCAGGTATGACCTCGATTACAGGAGACTTTTTCCATGCAATTACAGAAACAAGTAAAGTATTAAATGTCAGAGGACGTGTATTACCAGCAGCGAATCAAAGTGCGGTACTTCATGCGGAACTTGAAGATGGGGAAATTGTAACAGGTGAATCAAAGATTCCTTATTACGGAAAGAAGATTAATCGTGTCTTTTTAACTCCAGAAGATGTAGAGCCATTGCATGAAACGTTGGCTGAGATTAAACGAGCTGATTTACTTGTTTTCGGTCCTGGAAGTTTGTATACGAGTATATTGCCCAATTTAGTTGTTAACAAAATTGGAGACGCTGTTCTTGCTGCAAAGGCGAAGAAGGTATATGTATGTAACGTTATGACACAAGCGGGTGAAACGATGGGATATACTGCTTTTGATCATGTGCAGGCGTTACACGATCATTTAGGGCAACCATTTATCAATACTGCAATTGTAAATAACCGTGAGATCCCTTGTGAATTACGCAAGTCATATGAGGAAGAAATGTCTACACCAGTTGTAGTGGATGAAGAACGTTTTGTTGAAAATAATATTGATGTTATTCAAGAGGGATTAGCGAAGTATGATGATCATGTTGTAAGGCATGATACGTTAAAGTTAGCGTCCATTTTATATTCATTGTTATAAATATGCGTTGCCTCGTTTGAGGTAGCGCTCCTCATTCATATAGGACAAGAATTTTGTTCCATAATAATCGTATAAGGAGGTGTTGACTGTGTCATTTGCATCAGAAACAAAGAAAGAGTTGACGAATCTTGAGATGAAGGAATGCTGTGAGAAAGCAGAATTATCAGCGTTACTTCGAATGAACGGGTCGCTTTCTTTTTCAAACCGTCGTCTATCTATCGATATTCAAACGGAAAATGCGGCAATTGCAAGAAGGATTTATACGCTTTTGAAAAAAGGATATGACGTGACGGTAGAATTGCTTGTCCGTAAAAAAATGCGCTTGAAGAAAAATAATGTATATATTGTGCGGCTTGTTGAGAAGTCTCGCGAAATATTAGCTGATCTTCATATCGTTCGAGATGACTTTTCATTTATTCGAAATATATCACAAGAATTGATTGAGAAGAAATGTTGTAAACGATCGTACTTACGTGGCGCATTTTTAGCAGGTGGTTCAGTAAATAACCCAGAAACATCATCTTATCATTTAGAAATCTTTTCGTTATATAAGGAACATAATGATGCTATATGTGAACTGATGAACGGATTTGATTTAAATAGTAAGACGTTGGAAAGAAGAAAAGGGTACATTACGTATTTGAAAGAAGCAGAAAAAATTACAGAGTTTTTAAATATTATAGGTGCTCATAATGCACTTTTAAGATTTGAAGATATTCGAATCGTACGTGATATGCGTAATTCTGTAAATCGTTTAGTGAACTGCGAAACAGCTAATTTAAATAAAACAATTGGTGCAGCACTAAGACAGATTGAAAATATTCGTTATATTGATGAGACAGTTGGTCTTGATATTTTGCCGGATAAATTACAAGAGATTGCACAATTACGAAGAGATTATCAAGATGTAACATTGAAAGAGTTAGGTGAGATGGTATCCGGGGGGAAGATTAGTAAGTCGGGTATTAATCATCGTTTGCGTAAAATCGATGAAATCGCAGAGAAATTACGCGCGGGGGAAACGTTAGTAAAAAAATAAGAGGTTAAAGGGGAAATGGAGCTGTGGTTCAAAAACGAGTTCAGGTTTCATTAAAAAACGGTTTACAAGCACGTCCGGCTGCGTTGTTTGTACAAGAGGCAAATCGCTTTCATGCAGATATCTTCATCGAGAAAGATGGAAAGACAGTAAATGCAAAGAGCATAATGGGGATTATGAGCTTAGCAATTGGAACTGGAAGCATGATAACAATTACAACAGAAGGTTCAGATGCAGAAGAGGCTTTAGAAGCATTAGCTGCATATGTACAATAAAAAGCTATCGCGTATATGCGATAGCTTTTTGTTTTTGCGGTTTACTTAAAGGGAGTTTTTGGGATAGGGGGTATGTAGGTGGTTTGTCCTTGTCGTAGATTGTCGGTAAATCGATATGTTGTGTCGAACCGTTGATATATTAAAAAAATCGTTGATATAATTTAAGTTTTGTTCGATATAATTGAAAAATCGTTGATATATTTAGGTGAATACCAGGGTGGGTATCCAGACGGAGGTGCATGATAATAAAAAAGCGCCCTGTAATAGGGCGCTTTTTTTATGTATCCAGCTCCAGCGGCTAGAATCTCCGGTCGCTTCGCCCCTTCATTCGAGGCAAAAAGCGCCTCGGAATCAGGTGCTCCATCGCCCTGCGATTCTAAACGAGCCGCTTTCGCTTTTAGTTGTATCCAGCTCCAGCGGCTAGAATCTCCGGTCGCTTCGCCCCTTCATTCGAGGCAAAAAGCGCCTCGGAATCAGGGACTCCATCGCCCTGCGATTCTAAACGAGCCGCTTTCGCTTTTAGTTGTATCTAGCTCCAGCGGCTAGAATCTCCGGTCGCTTCGCCCCTTCATTCGAGGCAAAAAGCGCCTCGGAATCAGGTGCTCCATCGCCCTGCGATTCTAAACGAGCCGCTTTCGCTTTTAGTTATTAACGATTTGTAAAGATCTTATCGATTAAACCGTATTCTAAAGCTTTTTCTGCTGTCATGAAGTTGTCGCGGTCTGTGTCGCGTTGTAGTACTTCAAGTGGTTGACCAGTGCGGTCAGCAAGAATTTGGTTTAGTTTTTCACGTAAGAATAGGATACGTTTTGCAGCGATTTCGATTTCAGTCGCTTGACCTTGTGCTCCACCAAGTGGTTGGTGAATCATTACTTCACTGTTTGGAAGTGCATAACGTTTTCCTTTTTCACCTGCTGCAAGTAAGAATGCACCCATAGATGCAGCCATACCGATACAGATTGTTGATACTTGTGGTTTAATAAACTGCATTGTATCATAGATTGCCATACCCGCTGTGATAGAACCACCAGGGCTGTTGATGTAGATGTGAATATCTTTTTCTGGATCTTGAGATTCCAAGAATAAAAGCTGGGAAACGATTGAGTTAGCTACGTTGTCATCAATTGCACTACCAAGCATAATGATGCGGTCTTTTAATAGTCGAGAGTAAATATCGTAAGCGCGTTCTCCACGATTTGTTTGTTCAATTACTGTAGGAATTAAATTCATCTGTTATTTCCTCCTTATAAAGCTTTCTTAGTCTTATAATACAATTATGGTCAATAAAGGTCAAACGAAACCACTTTAAATCAAAAAAATATGTAGTTGTACCATGAAATATTCGCTATGTTTTCGAAATTCCCTGCTTATGTATCTTCAACATCATAACCGAATTACATAAATTTAAACGTTATGAAAATTGGAGAAAAAAGAAAAGAACGCCTTTTAACTGAAGCGTTCTTTCGATAATTAGTCTTTTAAAAGATAGGTTACTTTATTTAAAATCTTTTCGATTTGTTTCGCGTTTTTACTATACATTTCGCTTGCTGATTTCGACTTTGTTTCTAAGGAAAATAGTTCAAGATCAGCATGACATTTTTTTAAAGATGCTAATAATAAAGGTTTGTTTTGAGGAGAAGGCATCTGGAGTTTGTCATTGTAAATGTCGATAGTAAGTTGTCCGTATGAATCCACTTGACCGAGGAAGACATTTTCAATAACAACACCGAGTTTTTCTAATTCTGAATGTAGCCAAGCGCGGTTATGTCCGCTTGCTGAAAGAGGTTCATCTAGTACATTTCCATCCATAATAACAGTTTGTGGTTCTTTCTCGTTTGGTACTTTTAAACCGATGTCTTTTGCTGTAAGTGGCTGGGAATCTTTCTTTAATAATACATTTAATTCTCCGCTTGGTTCTAAGACAGCAAATTCGACTTCAGCTACGCTGAACGCACTTTTTCCACGGAGAAGTTCCAGTAATTCGTCACTCGTATATTTTTCTTTCTTCAAGTTATCTTCGAGTATCTTTCCGTCTTTTATTAATACGGTAGATTTCCCTTCAAAGAAGTCCCGAGCTGTTTTGTTCTTTAAAGAGAGGATTCCTGTTAAAAAAGGTACCACAGCGAAAATGAGTATCGCAAAGACGCCGTGAAAAAATTTTGAATCGAGCCCTGTAGATACTTGGGCAGCGATGTCACCAATCGTCATTCCGGCTATGTATTCAAAAAAGGAAAGCTGAGAGATTTGTCTTTTCCCTAACCATTTCGTAATAGCGAATAAAATAATTAATATGAATACAGAGCGAAGAATGACAAGTGTCCATTCCGGCAGGTGAGACATAGTCGTTTCCTCCAGTCTACTTAAAACCCTTTATATTGAGGTTCTTCACGTTCTAATACTGAAATTCTATCCTTTAAATCAGCGATGATGCTGTCCATTTCTAACATACATTCATGAAATACGCGTTTTGATTCTTCGTCTTGTGAATTTAATGAAAGGGAGCTTAAACTTGCTTGGGCGCCCCTTACACTAGCAAGGCAAGTTTTTACGCTAGCGATAACAGTCATATAAACACCTTTTATCCTTTCGGTTTGAATAATAATGCTCCAATGAAGCCGAAAATAATAGCTGCTGATACACCGGCGCTCGTTACTTTAAACATGCCGGTAATAACGCCAACGATGCCATGTTTTGCAGCTTCTTCCATTGCGCCATGAACGAGGGCATTACCAAAGCTTGTAATAGGTACAGTTGCCCCGGCTCCAGCGAAATCAATTAATGGCTCATACAAATTAAATCCATCTAATATAGCTCCAGCAACAACGAGTGTTGCCATTGTATGAGCGGGTGTTAGTTTGCCGACATCAAACATAAGTTGGCCGATTACACATATGAGTCCGCCAATGACGAAAGCCCAGAAAAAAATCATTGCGTTGCACCTCCAAATTCAATCGAAACGGCATGAGCGATACACGGAATCGTTTCTTCTTGTTGGAATGTAAGTGGAGATAGTAAAGCGCCTGTCGCAACGACAAGTATTTTTTTGAACTCTCCTCTTTTCATTCGGTTTAATAAATGACCGTACACGACTGTTGCGGAACATCCAGGCCCACTAGCACCAGCTATGACAGGTTGTCCTTCTCTATAAATGATAATTCCGCAATCTTGAAATTGTTCGCTCGTTACTTTCGTTCCGTGTTTATGTAGTAAGTCATAAGCAATTTCGCGTCCTACATGTCCGAGATCGCCTGTTACGATTAAATCGTAGTAAGAGGCATCAATTTGGCGTTCACGTAAATGGGCTTCAATTGTATCAACTGCAGCTGGAGCCATTGCGCCTCCCATATTAAACGGATCCGTTAATCCCATATCAACAACTCGCCCAATCGTTGCAGATGTTACTCTTGGACCATGGCCAGTATCGCTTAAAATAGCGGCTCCTGCTCCGGTTACTGTCCACTGTGCAGTAGGCGGCTTTTGTCCACCGTATTCGGTAGGGTAGCGGAATTGTTTTTCTACAGCAGTATTATGGCTTGAAGCTCCAGTTAATAAATATTTTGCACCTTTTGCATTTACGATACTTGCCCCAAGTGCTAAACCTTCCATAGAAGTAGAGCAAGCCCCGAATAATCCGAGATAAGGAGTGCCCAGTGTGCGGCAAGCAAAGCTTGTTGGAGTAATTTGATTAATTAAATCTCCTGCGAGTATGAATTGAATATCATCTTTACGAAGCTCTGCTTTTTCAGTAGCGCGACTACAAGCTTCTTCGAATAAAATTTTATGTGCTTTTTCATAGGAATCTTGTCCGAGCCATAAATCTTCATGAAGGATATCGAAGTCTTCTGGGATGTTCCCCTTTGCTTCAAATGGTCCACCGACAACCCCTGTTGAGATAATGACTGGTTTGTTTTCAAATACCCACGTTCGGTGTCCTTGTAACATTTATAGCCCTCCCCATTGAACGAGAATAGTTTTAATAAGTGCGATGACGAAAGCGGAAAATACACCAAATAAAATAACAGAACCAGCTAGTTTAAACATATTGCCGCCAACGCCAAGGACAAATCCTTCCGTTCGATGCTCAATACATGCGGCAATAACAGAGTTACCAAATCCAGTAACAGGTACAGCTGTACCTGCTCCGGCAAACTGTCCAAAACGATCGTATATACCAAATCCAGTTAGTAACATGGAGATGAAAATGAGAGTTGCGACTGTTGGATTGCCTGCTGAGCGTTCAGTGAAATCAAAATATGTGATGTAAAAAGTAGAAATGAGTTGTCCGATGAAGCAAATAAAACCACCGACGAAAAAGGCTTTTATACAATTTTTTAAGACAGGTCGTTTCGGTTCGCGTTCTTGTTCGAATTTTTTATACTCCTGTTGTACAGGGGTTAAGTTTTTATCTTTACTAGCCATTGCAATCCTTCCTTTTCTTTTAAAAAGCGTTAAGTGTTAGACTCCATTTTTTTACCAATGAATTTTAATTGTTTATTAATTTCATCTTTAGATACTTCTTTTTCCTTAATTTTTCTTTCGAGTTTTTCGAGTAACATAAAGATTTTTTTATCTGTACTGACACGAACATCGAAAGTAGGGTGCTCATCACTTAGTTGCTTTTGAAGCTTTTTACGCAGCGGCTTTAATCCAAACCTTTCGTGATGCTCAGGTGTAACTGCTATGTAGAGATCTAAATTTGAATTCACTGCTGTGCTTTTTATAATTTCATCCATAGCGAGAGCTCTTTTTTTCGCTCCTTGTGATATAGATTGATTAAAGGATTCCGTACTCGTCTTTGTTAACTTTGGACCTTTTTCTTTCTCCGTTCGTTTTGCTTCTTCTTTCACTTTTTTATCTAAAGGACTATTATCACATCCGGTAAAAGAGCTAAATAGAAGTGCAAATAATGCGGTTATGAGGCCGAGTTTTCGCATAATTATCATTCCATTTCTATTGCAATATGTAATGTGATAGAAAAAGGATGACTGCATATCATCCTTTTTCTATTTCACAGCAAGACCGATTCGTTATTGCTGTGAGTATTGTGGTTCTTCTTGTTGGACTTCTTCAACGCGTGGGTTTAAAGAATCGATAATCGTTTGTGTTTGCTGCGCAGCTGTTTGGAAAAGTTGCTTCGCTTGTTGGTTATCCGTATCAAGAGCGAATCCCTCTAAGCTAGCTTGTGCACTTTTTAATCCAGAAACAGTTTGCTTTAATTTTGTAATTACAGTCATTGAATGAAGCCCCCTTTGGAATATCAATTCAAAGATTATAATTTGTGAGTTGGGGTGAATTTATGATTGGAAAATTTAGGGGTGGAATAGATTTTATATGCTTTTAGCTAAGGTGCATAAGGTATTATGGGGATATTTTTATTGATTTAGATGGATTTTATTGCTATTATTATGAGAAGAAAATGAAGTGTTT
Source organism: Bacillus sp. TE8-1 (assembly GCF_008368855.1). Lineage (NCBI taxonomy): Bacteria > Bacillati > Bacillota > Bacilli > Caryophanales > Bacillaceae > Bacillus > Bacillus sp. TE8-1. Next base: position 373,619 of record NZ_QPET01000003.1, read on the forward strand.
TCTATAATCATGCGCCCATAGCTCAGTCGGATAGAGCGGTGGTTTCCGGTACCACGTCTGCCGGGGGTTCGAATCCCTCTGGGCGCGTCAAAAAGTCCTAACTTACGTTTTGTAGGTTAGGACTTTTTTATTTATCTCATTATTTGAGGGTTAAACAAAACAACTGATGGAAGTCTCATTTTATATGTGTACTTTCAAAATGCCTTGTCTCATTGCTTCTGTTAAAGCTTCGGAGCGTGATCCTACTTTTAATTTTTTGAAGATTTTTGTTAGGTTGTATTCTACAGCTCTTGAACTCATGTACAGTTCATCAGCAATTTGTTTATTGCTACTTCCTTTAGAGACGGATTCTAAGATTTCTAATTCTTTTTGTGTAAGGAGAGCGGTTTTATTTTCAAGTTGTTGAGTCGTTATATCGTCTGTACGTAGTTGACGTAATAACGAAATAGGAAGTAAAGTATATCCGTTTACAGCTGCACGAATTGCCATTAATAGCTCTTGCTGAGAAGCTGATTTACTAATAATTCCGCTGATACCAGAGTTTATTAATAAATTGAATTGGGATACGTATTCAAAACCTGTATATAAAATGATTTTCGCATCTGTTTGAATATGTAATATTTTCTGGGCGAGTTCAATACCACTACAATTGGGCATATTCATATCCAAGAGGTATACGTCAAAAGGTGTAGCATCACTTTTTATAAGTGCTTCCTGTTCATTTAAAATATATTCTGCTTGCATATCTTCTTCTAATTCAATCATGCTCTTTGTTCCTTCGCCTACAATTTGATGATCATCTACAATTAATACTCGAATCATTATTTACCACCTCGGAACTGTAATGTTTATTTGAAGTCCTTTTTTAGCTTCGGATACTATATGTATTTCTCCACCAATTGATTGAAGCCTTCCTTTTATACCGGAAAGCCCCATATGCTGCTTAGGAGAGTAGGGAGTGTCTATATTAAAACCTTTGCCGTTGTCTCGGTAGTCTAGGAAAATACAGTTATTCTCTTCCCATAAAAAAATCGATACGATGGTTGCCTCGGAATGTTTATCTGCGTTTGTTAGTAGTTCTTGAATGATACGATATAAAGATAAAATTTTGTCAAAATCGTAATGATGCTCTTGAATTGATTCATGATCAAATTGAATTTGAAACTGCACACGTAATTGTGTTTGGGCTAGCAATTCTCTTAATGCACCAATTAAACCAGCATCTGATAAAAGTGATGGACGCAATTCATTGCATGTGTCGCGAATTTGTTGTATTACATCGTGCATACCGAAGTGGATTTTTTTTAGTTCATTTTTTAATTCTAGTGGAACGGATTTGTTTTTTAGTAAAGAGTCTAGTTTGCGGTACCATACAATTTGATCTTGTAATGCAGAGTCGTGTAAATCTGAAGCAAGTCGGCGCCTTTCTTGTTCAGAAATTTGAAAGAGTAGGCGTGATAAGCTTGCAGAATTTGTTTTGGATTCTAAACTCTCCTGCTCTAGAGAATGAATAATTTCATTAATGGCATACAAGTTTTCGTAAATAAGACGGACGTATGTCGTGACAGTGATGAACCATGATTTTTCATGCGTATTATATTTAATATTATTCACTTTTCTTCCAATCCAGATGTAGTGTTTTATATGTTTAGTAGAGTATAAGTAAATACCGATGCATCCATCATCCTCTAATAAATCATTAATTAGTAATGCTGCCATACTCCATTTTTTCTTTTTAGAAAGTGTGAAATCTTTCGTTTGTCCATATCCGTTGCATTGTGTATATGTGTTGTCTTTCATATCATATTGAACAAATTGAACAAAAGAAGGTTTCAACATCGAAACGATTTCATTAGTGAATTTTTTCTCTAACTCTTCTGTTTTCATAATAGATGATAGCTGTGCGGTAAACTGTTCAATGTTTACGTATAAGTTTGTTTTAGTCCGAAAGAGGTGATTACGGAATGTAAAATCTAATCTTTCTTTTAATATGAGAAATAGAATGTTTAACGGGAAAATAATAATAAAACTTTGCAGCAGTCGAGAGAGAAAATTGTCTTTGTAATAAATGCTCCAGCTCGTAATGATTGCAATTAATAGAGTTGGGATTAGTGACAGAAATGCGTAATATCGTAAACGATCAAATACAAAATCTATATCAAAAATCTGCTTAGTCGCTACTAAATAAAAATAACCGATTGGAAGAGCGATTAGGAACATAGCTCCAATATCTGCTGAGAGAATCGGTGTACTGAATATTGCATCTGGAAGAGCATAGAGTGTAACGAACGGAAAGAAGGCAATGGAATGGATCGTGAGCATTAATTTTAAAAATGGTTTATGTACTGTATTGTGATATTTGATATAGGCACGGATTAAAAAGTATATGCAAAAGATAATATTTATTGAAAGATAAATTAGTTCTAATCCATCGGTATTAACTACGGGAAATGGAATGAACATCATTAAAATAGAGAGTGATAGTAAAATGATGCCAATTGCAATGTCGATTTTTAGAAATCTCATAGAAATGACGTATAGTTGTTTTTTCTTGAATAATTCATTCAATAATAAAATGAGAGACATAGGTGTACCTTGAAATACAATACTTAAAATAATGAGGGCGATAAAATCACCTTTACCAGATTCAACTGCAATTAGAAGACTTGAGGAAGTCATGAATAGAAACGTGATCAAAAAGAATGTTTCTCGGTTCAAAGGCTTCTTGGTATAAAGAAAAATAGATAACCCTAAACAAATAAAAGCGAGTAGGAAGGGGAAGTATACAGAAATGATTTTGTCACGATAATCAATGAAATGTTCTGTTCCTTTATAAGTTTGAGTGATATCGTCTTTTTTAACTTGTATTTCAGATGCATTTAGTGATTGGTTTTGATATCCAGGAAGTATTCCTAAATGAGGTTTCTCTTTATTAATTGAATAGATTATATCTCCTTCTTTTAAGTCTGTATGAAAAGCCCAACCGGAGGATTTAATTTTTGCTATTGTGTATGTAGCTGAGTCTGTTTTAGAAATAAGAACGCCGCTATATGGTTGGTTTATTTTATATAAGATATAGCCTTGTAAACAAAAATACAGGATAGTTACACATGAAATGAAAACGAAGTTACGTTGTATCTGCAACGGTTTGGACACCTCTCTTTGTAGGTACATCATTTAATTTCTGAATATTTTCATAATAACATTTAAGAAGTTTTCATACAATCAACTTCATCTGTTGAAATTGCGGTGAACCACATAAGAGTGTTTCGCTTTTTTTACGGTAAATACAGTACGGATTGCGGGCAATAGCATCAGAAAGAAGTCTATGATAAAGATACAACTTAACAAGTCAATGAAGGAGGAAATAGTTATGAAAAAGTTTTTGTTGATGGTAGGCGGGATTGTATTAGGAATGGCGGTTATTTATTTCGTAAAAAGCTAAAAGGAGCTGTTATGGATGGCATTTGAAATTCAAGGATTAAATAAAACATTTGGTGAATATAAAGCCGTTAATGATTTAAATATACGTGTAGAAGAAGGTGGAATTTTAGGGATGCTGGGCCGAAATGGTGCTGGTAAGACGACAACGATTCGTATGATCTTAGATTTAATCAAACCGGATAGCGGCCAAATTCTATGGAATAATCGCCCTTTTTCAAAGAAAGACCTATCTATTGGCTATTTACCAGAAGAGCGTGGATTATACCCGAAAATGAATGTAGTGGAGCAATTGGTGTATTTCGGCAAGTTAGAAGGAATGCCAGCTAATCTTGCAAAAAGGCATGCGTTACAATGGCTAGAAAAATTAGAAATGACACCACATTTAAAGAAGAAAACAGAGGAATTGTCAAAGGGAAATCAACAAAAAATCCAATTGATTTCAGCGATATTGCATAATCCGGAATTCATCATACTAGATGAACCATTTAGTGGATTGGATCCTGTAAATGCAGAGATGTTAAAAAATGTTGTGCTCGAGTTAATTGCGCAAAGAAAAACGATTATTTTTTGTAGTCATCAAATGGACAGTGTAGAAACGTTCTGTGAGGAAATTTGTATTATGAAAAACGGTCAACTTGTATTATCGGGTGCCTTGTCAGATATTAAGAAAAGTTATCAATATAAATATATGACGTTGCAAACGGAAGGGGATATTGAACCTATTCTTAAGGAGAAGAATTTCAATTTTGAAAAAGTTAATCGTACGTTCATGATTAAAGTTAATGATGGAGAGGATGCATTTTCGCTGCTTGAAGATATTAAAACTAAACAATATATCCGAGATGTTTCTATTAAAGAACCTTCTTTACATCAAATCTTTGTTGAAAAGGCGGGTGCATAAGTAATGAGGAATTTCTGGATTGTTTTAGGGCAGACGTACTGGGACCGTGTGAGAACGAAAATATTTATTGGGATGACATTGCTATTAATAGGAGGAGGGATATTCTTATTCTCTTTTCCAACTTTAGTACAAAAGTTTTCTGGAGAGAAAGAAAAAGCAAAGGTTGTATTTATTTCTGAAGTACCTAATGTTACGGTGGATCAATCTAATCTTAGTAAAGCTCTTCCAGAATGGGATTGGTCTTTGGGAGATAAAACAAAATTAAATCAATATAAGCAAGAATTGTTAGATAAGAAAGTCGAAGCGCTCTTTATATTAAAAGAGGGTGCGGGTGCTGAACCAGTATTAGATTACTTTATGAAGCTAGATAATCCTAAGTTGATTCAAAGTGCACAGGTATTTGTACAAAATCAGTATTTTCAAAGTGCGGTAGTTAAGCAGCAGTTATCAGAAGAGGCTGTGAAATCACTGACGATGAACGTGCAAGCGACAAAACAAAACTTAAATAATGAAGAAACAAGTTCATTTTTACTAGTATATTTATTAGTAGCGATTATGTACTTAGCAATCACTTCATATGGAAATGCTATCGCGACAGCAGTTGCATCAGAGAAAGCCTCACGTGTTATGGAAGTGATGGTCACAAAAGTATCTCCTGTCCATATGGTTTTCGGGAAAATTTTAGGAGTCGGTCTTGCTAGTTTGACACAGTTATTTATCTTCTTCTTTAGTATGGCGCTATATATTAAATCTGGAATTTTTAAAGTATCCGATTCGTTTTTTGGAGTGAATATTGATGTAAATATGATTACAGGTGAGCACGCTGCATATTTCTTGTTATATTTTGTTCTCGGTTACTTCGTTTATGCGGCACTTTTCGCAGTGTTTGGTTCTATGGTAAGCAGGCCAGAAGAATTATCTGGAACAACGATGCCAATTACTCTTATATTGATGGGGAGCTTAGTGGTGGAGTTATTAGTAGTGCTTGATAACCCTGAAGGGCTAGTATCAAGGGTGACATCATATGTACCGTTTACAGCTCCAATTAGTATGATAGTTAGGATTATTAATGGGTCTGTGAGTGGTATGGAAATTGCAGCGTCTATATTGGTTCTGTTAAGTAGTATTAGCCTGATTTCTTTATTTGCTGCGAAAGTATATCCAAAGGGTATTTTGCGAAGCGGTAAGAGCTTGAAGTTATTTCAGCTTTTGAAAAATAGTTGATTAGTGGAAGAGAAGATGGGATCTTCTCTTTTTTTATTGCCCATTTTAATATCTTGTATTAATATTTACTATTAGTACTTAGTGTTAAAAATAAACGTTATTATTTTCTTTCAATATTATTCAAATTTCGGTTGTAAGTTGTAAATCTCATTAATACATATAAATTAATAATATTTTGGAATGGGTGTCTGTGATAGCATTCTCCTTTTACCAAACTTATTGTACAATAGAAACAAGGGGGAGATTAGTTTGAAGGCAAGTCTTTTACAAGAACAAAGCTTACGTTTGGCAATGACACAAGAGTTAAGGCAAGCGATTACAATGCTCCAGTATAATGTACAAGAATTATCGGAGTTTTTGTATGAGCAATCGTTAGAGAATCCCCTTATTGAGTTAGGTGGTTTTGAGAGGGAGAAGAAAAAGAGCTCTAACAACAGTAAAAGTACCAGCAAACAAGTCGAGAATCAGATGGAGATCTACAGTGTGGATTCTACAACGATTCAGCAACATTTATTAAATCAAATACAGTATTATAAAATAGATGAAGAAGAGCGAAAAGTAGCTTCTTTCATTATTATGAACATGGATGGAAATGGATATTTACAAGAAACGAATGAAGAGTTAGCAGAGCTCCTTTCTGCACATATTCATGTAGTCGACCGTTCTGTAGAGCTTGTCCAATCACTGGAGCCAGCAGGGGTAGGGGCGCGTAATATTCAGGAATGTTTAACTTTGCAATTGAAGCGCTTACAAAGACGTAATGGATTAGCAGAAGAGGTTGTAGAAGATCATTTCGCTTATTTCGTGAAGAAAGATTGGCGAAAGCTCGTTCAAGTGTTGAAGTGTAGTAATGAGGAATTGCAGAGTGCGGTAAATTGTATAACGTCATTACAACCAAAACCAGGTCTTGCGTTTTCTTCAGATAAACCACTTTACATTGTACCTGATATGGCGGTGAAAAAAGATGGCGATCGCCTCGTTTTACAAATGAATGAGAGAAATATGCCGAGAATTGAAATTCATTCTGAATATAGTGCGCTTCTTAATAATAGTGAAAGTGAAGTAGCATCTTACGTATCAGAAAAGTATCAGCATGTGCAGTGGATTATGCGCAGTTTGAAGCAGAGAAAACAGACATTGCTGCAAGTAATGACTATTATTATGGAAAAACAACGTGATTTCTTCTGGAAAGGTCCAGAGTATTTAAGACCTCTCGCTTTAAAAGAGGTAGCGGAAGAGTTAAGTGTGCATGAATCGACAATTAGTCGTGCGACGCGAAATAAATATGTGCAAACACCACACGGTTTATTTGAGATGAAATCGTTCTTTAGCAATGCCGTTTCGACGACTGAAGATGAAGCAGTTTCTACAAAACGTGTAAAACAATTTATTCAAACGCTAATTGGGGCAGAGGATAAGAAAAAGCCACTTTCAGATCAAAAGATTTCAAAATTATTAGAAGAAGAGCATGAAATTGTTATTTCTCGAAGAACAGTGGCGAAGTATAGAGAACAAATGCATATCCCAGCTTCGTCATTACGAAAAACGATCGGATAGGTGAAGAAGATGAAAGTTGTACTGTATACTAAAAAAGATTGTGGTCTTTGCGTGAAGGCGAAACAAGTTTTACAGGAAGTACAATGTGAATATTCTTTTCAAATCGAGGAAATAGATATATATGAAGATAATGACCTTTTAGAAAAATATCACTTAATGATTCCGGTTGTAGAAATGGACGGAAAACAAGTAGAATATGGTAACATTCACAAAGGTGTCATAATAAACTATATAAAGAATGCAGTTAAGAGTTGAATAAGTTTCTATCTCCTGTTACAATAATACACGTAGCAGGGATTATTTTTTTAACCTATGTGGGACACAAAATGTCACTACGGGACGTAAAGTGACCACAAGGAAAAATGAACCGATGTAGTGAGGAGAAAAGATATGCGCTCATGGATTCAGAATACAAAAAAATTATTACCTGATCTGCTACCTGTTATGCAAACGAGAATGCAAATTCTTCAATACATTAGGCTCATGCAGCCGATTGGAAGAAGAAACTTATCAGCAAGTCTCGGTATGACAGAACGAGTATTGCGAAGTGAAGTTCAAGTTTTGAAAGAACAAAACTTAGTTCACGTCGCTTCTTCTGGAATGACTTTGACAGAAGAAGGAACAACTTTAGTTCTTGCTTTGGAAGACTTTATGAAAGAAATTTCCGGGTTAAAGGTTTTAGAAAAGCAACTTAAGGAAACATTAGACTTGGATGAAGTTTTCGTTGTCCCTGGTGATAGTGATGAATCACCTTGGGTCAAACTGGAGATGGGCCGTGCTTGTGTGACTTGTATAAAAGACCGTCTGACAGCGAATAATATCGTTGCTGTGGCTGGAGGAACTACGCTAGCTGCTGCTGCGGACATGATGCAACTTGATTGCAAAGATTTACATATGCTATTTGTCCCAGCACGTGGTGGAATTGGAGAAGGTGTTGAATTAGAAGCCAATACCATTTGTGCCAAGATGGCGCAAAATACGATGAGTAATTATCGCTTATTGTATGTTCCAGACCATGTTAGTAGCGAAGCATATGCGTCTATTGTGACAGAGCCTTCCGTGAAAGAAGTTCTTGAGTTGATTCGATCTTCCAATATCGTCATTCATGGAATAGGTGATGCTTTAACAATGGCACGTCGCAGAAGTACTTCAGAAGCAGATTGGTTAAAGATTCAGGCAAGCGAAGCAGTTGGCGAAGCTTTCGGTTACTACTTTAATGAAGAAGGAAATGTTGTTCATAAAGTAAGAACAGTTGGTATGCAACTAGAGGACTTACAAAATGTATCTCACGTTGTTGCAGTCGCTGGAGGTTCTTCAAAGGCAAAAGCAATACAGGCTGTAATTAAACAAGGGCACACTTCAATTCTAATTACAGATGAAGGTGCAGCAAAACAGTTAACAAAGGGTTTTACCCTTTAATATAATCCCCCAAGGAGGAAATTCAAATGACTAAAATTGGTATTAATGGATTTGGACGTATCGGACGTAACGTATTCCGCGCAGCTCTTAACAACTCTGAGGTAGAAGTAGTAGCAATCAACGACTTAACAGATGCTAAAACATTAGCTCACCTTTTAAAATATGACACAGTTCACGGAACTTTAAATGCAGAAGTATCTGCTAACGAAAACAGCATCGTTGTTAACGGTAAAGAAATTAAAGTTATCGCTGAGCGTGACCCAGCTCAATTACCATGGAGCGACTACGGAGTAGAAGTAGTAGTAGAATCTACTGGCCGTTTCACTAAAAAATCAGACGCTGAGAAACACTTAGGTGGATCAGTTAAGAAAGTTATCATCTCAGCTCCAGCTTCTGACGAAGATATCACTGTAGTTATGGGTGTTAACCACGAACAATACGATGCAGCTAACCACAACGTAGTATCTAACGCTTCTTGTACTACAAACTGTCTAGCTCCATTCGCTAAAGTATTAAACGAAAAATTCGGCGTAAAACGCGGAATGATGACAACAATTCACTCTTACACTAACGACCAACAAATCTTAGACTTACCACACAAAGATTTACGTCGTGCTCGTGCAGCAGCTGAAAACATGATCCCAACATCTACTGGTGCAGCTAAAGCTGTAGCATTAGTATTACCAGAACTTAAAGGTAAATTAAACGGTGGCGCTGTACGTGTTCCAACTGCTAACGTTTCTCTAGTTGACCTAGTTGTTGAACTTGACAAAGAAGTAACAGTTGAAGAAGTAAATGCAGCATTCAAAGCAGCAGCTGAAGGCGAATTAAAAGGTATCCTTGGATACAGCGAAGAGCCATTAGTATCTATCGACTATAACGGATGTACAGCTTCTTCTACAATCGATGCATTATCTACAATGGTAATGGAAGGTAACATGGTTAAAGTACTTTCTTGGTACGATAACGAAACTGGTTACTCTAACCGCGTAGTAGACCTAGCAGCTTACATGACTTCAAAAGGTCTTTAATTCTTAATTATATAAGTTATCAATGACAAAACGAGGGAGAGGGTTTGTTCCCTCTCTCTCTTCTTTCGTTTTAAAAGCAAATGTGTTAAGCTTTTGAGTGGGTTTTGTCAATCCTAACTAGTAGTCGGAGGGAAATCCAATGAACAAAAAATCAATTCGTGACGTAGATTTAAAAGGTAAGCGTGTATTTTGCCGCGTTGATTTCAACGTACCTATGAAAGAAGGCAAAATTACAGATGAAACTCGTATCCGTGCAGCTCTTCCTACAATTCAATATTTAGTAGAGCAAGGTGCGAAAGTTATTTTAGCAAGTCACTTAGGCCGTCCAAAAGGTCAAGTAGTAGAAGAAATGCGTTTAACTCCAGTAGCAGCACGTTTAGGTGAGCTTCTTGGTAAAGACGTTAAAAAAGCGGACGAAGCATTCGGACCAGTTGCACAAGAAATGGTTGCAGCAATGAACGAAGGCGACGTATTAGTTCTTGAAAACGTACGTTTCTATGCGGGCGAAGAAAAGAACGATGCAGAACTTGCGAAAGAATTTGCAGCACTTGCTGACATCTTCGTAAACGATGCATTCGGTGCAGCTCACCGTGCTCACGCTTCTACAGCAGGTATCGCAGACTACCTACCAGCAGTATCTGGTCTATTAATGGAAAAAGAGTTAGATGTACTTGGTAAAGCACTTTCTAACCCAGAACGTCCATTTACAGCTATTATCGGTGGTGCGAAAGTAAAAGATAAAATCGGTGTAATTCGTCATCTATTAGACAAAGTAGATAACTTAATCATCGGTGGTGGACTTGCTTACACATTCGTTAAAGCTTTAGGTCATGAAATTGGTCTATCTCTATGTGAAGACGACAAGATCGAACTAGCTAAAGAATTTATGCAACTTGCAAAAGAAAAAGGCGTAAACTTCTACATGCCAGTTGATGTTGTAATCACTGAGGAATTCTCTGAAACTGCAACAACTAAAATCGTTGGTATCGACTCTATCCCTTCTAACTGGGAAGGCGTGGACATCGGTCCTAAAACACGTGAAATTTATGCAGATGTAATTAAAAATTCTAAGCTTGTTGTATGGAATGGACCAATGGGTGTATTCGAAATGACTCCATTCGCAGAAGGTACAAAAGCAGTAGGACAAGCATTAGCAGATGCAGAAGATACATACTCTGTTATCGGCGGTGGTGACTCTGCAGCAGCTGTTGAAAAATTCGGTATGGCTGATAAAATGAGCCACATTTCTACTGGCGGCGGTGCGTCATTAGAATTCATGGAAGGTAAAGAGCTTCCAGGTGTAGTTTGTCTTAACGACAAATAAGTAGCAGCCAAAGAAAAAGGACGGTGCAAAGCATGCGTAAACCAATTATCGCAGGTAACTGGAAAATGAATAAAACTCTATCAGAAGCAGTTAGCTTCGTAGAGGAAGTTAAAGGTCAAATCCCAGCAGCTTCAGCTGTTGATGCAGTAGTTTGCTCTCCAGCTCTATTCTTAGAGCGCCTTGTAGCAGCAACTGAAGGAACTGACTTACAAGTAGGTGCACAAAACATGCACTTCGAAAAAAATGGTGCATTCACTGGCGAAATTAGCCCAGTAGCACTTAGCGACTTAAAAGTTGGCTATGTAGTACTTGGCCACTCTGAGCGTCGTGAAATGTTTGCTGAAACAGATGAGTCAGTAAACAAAAAGACTATCGCAGCATTTGAACATGGTTTAACACCAATCGTATGTTGTGGTGAGACTTTAGAAGAGCGCGAAAGCGGAAAAACATTTGATTTAGTAGCAGGTCAAGTGACAAAAGCACTTGCAGGTTTAACAGAAGAGCAAGTTAAAGCAACTGTTATCGCTTATGAGCCAATCTGGGCTATCGGTACAGGTAAATCTTCTTCTTCTGCAGATGCAAACGAAGTATGTGCGCACATCCGTAAAGTTGTTGCAGAAGCTGTTTCTCCAGAAGCTGCAGAAGCTGTTCGTATCCAATACGGCGGTAGCGTAAAACCAGAAAACATTAAAGAGTATATGGCACAATCTGACATCGACGGCGCTTTAGTTGGCGGTGCTAGCTTAGAGCCAGCTTCGTTCTTAGGTCTTCTGGGGGCGGTAAAATGAGAAAGCCAACAGCTTTAATCATTCTTGACGGTTTCGGACTTCGTGAAGAAACTTACGGGAATGCTGTAGCACAAGCTAAGAAACCTAATTTTGATGGTTACTGGAACAAATTCCCTCACACAACGCTTACAGCTTGTGGCGAGGCAGTAGGTCTTCCAGAAGGTCAAATGGGTAACTCTGAGGTTGGTCACTTAAATATCGGTGCTGGCCGCATTGTATATCAAAGCTTAACACGCGTTAACGTTGCAATTCGTGAAGGTGAGTTCGATAAGAACGAAACGTTCCAAAGTGCAATTAAAAGCGTAAAAGAAAAAGGTACTGCACTTCATTTATTCGGTTTACTTTCTGACGGTGGTGTGCACAGTCACATGAATCACATGTTTGCTCTTCTTCGCTTAGCAGCTAAAGAAGGCGTTGAGAAAGTATACATTCATGCATTCTTAGATGGCCGCGATGTTGGACCAAAAACAGCACAAAGCTATATCGATGCAACAAATGAAGTAATTAAAGAAACAGGAGTAGGACAATTCGCGACTATCTCTGGTCGTTATTACTCCATGGACCGTGACAAGCGTTGGGATCGCGTAGAAAAATGTTACCGTGCTATGGTGAATGGTGAAGGCCCTACTTATAAATCAGCAGAAGAGTGTGTAGAAGACTCTTATGCGAACGGTATCTATGATGAATTCGTATTGCCGTCTGTAATTGTTAACGAAGATAACACGCCAGTTGCAACAATCAATGATGATGATGCAGTTATCTTCTATAACTTCCGTCCAGACCGTGCAATTCAAATTGCTCGTGTATTTACAAACGAAGACTTCCGTGAGTTCGATCGTGGTGAAAAAGTACCTCACATTCCAGAATTCGTATGTATGACACACTTCAGTGAAACTGTAGATGGTTACGTGGCATTCAAGCCAATGAACCTTGATAACACTTTAGGTGAAGTTGTTGCGCAAGCGGGATTAAAGCAACTTCGCATCGCGGAAACTGAAAAGTATCCGCACGTTACATTCTTCTTTAGCGGTGGTCGTGAGGCTGAATTCCCAGGAGAAGAGCGTATCTTAATTAACTCACCAAAGGTTGCAACGTATGACTTGAAACCTGAAATGAGCATTTACGAAGTAACGGACGCTTTAGTAAATGAAATCGAAAATGATAAACATGATGTTATCATTCTTAACTTTGCGAACTGTGATATGGTTGGCCATTCTGGGATGATGGAACCAACAATTAAAGCAGTAGAAGCAACTGACGAATGTTTAGGAAAAGTTGTAGAAGCGATTCTTGCAAAAGATGGTGTAGCACTTATTACTGCTGACCATGGTAATGCGGATGAAGAATTAACTTCTGAAGGAGAGCCAATGACAGCTCATACAACTAACCCGGTTCCTTTCATCGTTACTAAGAACGACGTAGAATTACGTGAAGATGGTATCTTAGGAGATATCGCTCCAACAATGCTTACACTTTTAAATGTGGAACAACCGAAAGAAATGACAGGTAAAACAATTATTAAATAATTTGCTTATATAAAAAGGAGAGAATTTATTATGTCAACAATTATTGATGTTTATGCTCGCGAAGTCCTTGACTCTCGTGGTAACCCAACTGTAGAAGTAGAAGTTTACACAGAAAGCGGCGCTTTCGGACGCGCTATCGTACCAAGTGGTGCATCTACTGGTGAGCACGAAGCAGTAGAATTACGTGACGGTGACAAATCTCGTTACCTTGGTAAAGGTGTTGTTAACGCAGTAAACAACGTTAACGAAATTATCGCTCCAGAAATCGCTGGTTTCGATGTAACTGACCAAGCTGGTATCGACCGTGCTATGATCGAATTAGATGGCACTCCAAACAAAGGTAAACTAGGCGCTAACGCTATCCTTGGTGTATCTATGGCAGTAGCTCACGCAGCAGCTGACTTCGTAGGTCTTCCATTATACCGTTACCTTGGTGGATTCAATGCAAAACAATTACCAACTCCAATGATGAACATCATCAACGGTGGTTCTCACGCTGATAACAACGTTGACTTCCAAGAGTTCATGATCTTACCAGTTGGTGCTCCAACATTCAAAGAATCAATCCGTATGGGTGCTGAAGTATTCCATGCACTTAAAGCTGTATTACATGACAAAGGTCTTAACACTGCAGTAGGTGACGAAGGTGGATTCGCTCCAAACCTTGGTTCTAACCGTGAAGCTTTAGAAGTAATCATCGAAGCTATCGAAAAAGCTGGTTACAAAGCTGGCGAGAACGTATTCTTAGGAATGGACGTTGCTTCTTCTGAGTTCTACAACAAAGAAACTGGTAAATATGACCTTGCAGGCGAAGGCCGTACTGGCTTAACTTCTGCAGAAATGGTTGATTTCTATGAAGAGCTTTGCAAAGACTTCCCAATCATCTCTATCGAAGATGGTTTAGACGAAAACGACTGGGATGGTCACAAATTATTAACTGAGCGTATCGGTGATAAAGTACAATTAGTTGGTGATGATTTATTCGTAACTAACACTCAAAAACTTGCTGAAGGTATCGAAAAAGGTATCTCTAACTCAATCTTAATTAAAGTTAACCAAATCGGTACTTTAACTGAGACTTTCGAAGCTATCGAAATGGCTAAACGTGCTGGTTACACAGCAGTTGTATCTCACCGTTCTGGTGAAACTGAAGATGCTACAATCGCTGACATCGCAGTTGCAACTAACGCTGGCCAAATCAAAACTGGTTCTATGAGCCGTACTGACCGTATTGCTAAGTACAACCAATTATTACGTATCGAAGACGAGCTAGGCGAAGTAGCTGTTTACGATGGTGTGAAATCTTTCTATAACATCAAACGATAATTGTAGAAAATAAACGACAGACCGTGAGAAATCACGGTCTGTTTTTTTATGCTAAAATTGTTCACCCGTCATAAGTGACATGAAATGTTTGAAGAAGCGGTTATAATCAAAATCAATTGCTATTTGATGACTCGGCCAATCAATAAATGGTTTAGATTCTCCTAAAGAGCGAAATTCTCCAATGCTTGCCCCCTGTGCATAAGATTCTGTCATGACAACGATAGGTGATTTGTGATAGGTAAACATAGAGTTATCAAGTAAAGCGAGTATTGGTATTGTGTCATGGAAGGGGCTCCCCTTTAAATGTGGTAGGGCGTCTTTATAATATCCGTAGTAATAATGATCAAATAACGGTTTGACAAGTGGAGCTTTTCCTTTTGCCTCAATGTATTCTGCCATTTCTGGTGTAATGATGGAGTATTGAGTGACGTTTAATGGGTATATGTACATGTTAGCTGTGGATTGAAGGACTATATTAGCGGCAGTAGGATCGCCATAAAAGTTTGCTTCGGAAATAGGGGTAACATTACCAGGATGTAAAAAGGCACCGCCCATTACGTAGTAAGATTTAATTTGTTTCATTAACTGTTTGCACATGATAAACAAAATTGCTAGGGAGGTAAGTCTTCCTAAACTCACAATAATTAATTCATCCTTATACTGTTCAATAAGAGGAATAACTTCAAAAAAATTCTCCATTTCTCCGTTAGTCACATTCACCTTTGGAATAATTGGACCGAGCCCCTGTTTTCCATGTACATCCGTAAAAAACGCAGGTGGGGCACCAGTAAGGGGACGTTCTGAACCACCGAATATCTTGATATTTCTATTCTTTGTTTCGTTATTAAAAAAATGAGCATTTTCTACGGCCATTTTTTTTGGAACATTGCCGTAATCAGCAACGATACCGACGATTTCTACTTCATCGATAAAGAATGCTAAGAGGAGAGCCATCGTATCATCAATCCCAGGATCACAAAAAATGAGAACTTTTTTGGGCATATGTTCACCACCTATCTTGTTTATCCCGTACAAACCAGCTTGGTGAGGGCTAATAATCAATAAGGATGAGGGGAATCTCATGGATTAAAGTTTCACTTTATATATATGTAAGTTTAAGAATAAAAAGATTATTTTATTGAAATAATAGTCTTTTAAATTCAGAAAATAAAAACTTTTTATATTAGGTCAAGGTTTTTGACGTAATTTTCGTTTAGAAATGCAGTCGTATCAAGGTTGTAAGCGTATAACATAGGCTGTTTTTGCTGTCAAGTTGATAAATTGCAGCTTTTTACAATTTATACTATGATAAAGATATTAACAGAAGATCGTATAAACATGAGGGATGATGAACATGAAATTTACAAAGATTCTTGTCCAAATTGCTGCTCTTTACGTGTTTTATATGGTTGGAACTTGGGTGCAAGAAATGTTAAATATTCCGATTCCAGGAAGTTTGATTGGAATGTTCCTCTTACTTATTTTACTTAGCCTAAAAGTTCTTCCAGTGAAATGGTTCGATTTAGGAGCAGAAACACTCGTTGCTATTATGCCGTTTTTATTAATTCCGCCAACGCTTGGCCTAATGAATTACGGTGCTTTTTTTATGAGTAAAGGAATTTCTCTTTTCATTACAGTTGTAGCGAGTACATTTTTAATTATTATTGTCGCAGGACATACAGGACAATATCTTGCGAATAGGAAGGAAAGAGAGTCGCGATGAGCCAAATATTAATCGGAGTCGGTTGGGTTCTTTTTACGGTGCTATTATATCAATTATCTAAAAAAATCTATAAATTATTTCCAACACCATTCACCATTCCAATGCTTGTAGCAACTGGATTAATGGCTTTCCTATTTATCGTGCTTGATATACCATATCAACATTATATGGAAAGTGGTGGTGGCTGGATTGCAAAGCTACTTGGACCCGGTGTTGTAGCATTTGCAATTCCTCTTTATAAACAACGTCATGTTCTGCAAAAATATGTTGTACCGATTGCTGGTGGCGTATTAGTAGGTACAACAGTTGCAATCGCTAGTGATTTTGCGATTGCTTCACTTATGGGAACGGATAAAAGCTTAATCTTATCGTCTTTACCAAAATCGGTGACAATGCCAGTTGCGATGAGTGTTTCAGAGCAAGTTGGTGGTGTACCTTCCTTAACAGCAGCTTTCGTTGTTATCGCAGGTATTACTGGAACGATTACAGGACCCCTTTTATTAAAATGGAGCCGTGTTACAAACTCAGTTGGTAAAGGTATAGGATTTGGATGTGCTTCTCATATTATGGGTGTTATGAGAGCAATGAAAAATAATGAGCATGAAGGTGTTATTGGATCGGTAACAATGACATTAACAGCAATTTTGACATGTTTACTTGGACCGTTATTTGCGATGATGTTTATGTAATAGAAGAAAAGCGAGAGCGCCTCTATAGCTCTCGCTTTTCTATAGAATTTATGCTACAGTTACAATAACTGAATCTTTGTAGGAGGTACGCCAAGTGCATACGTTATTATCAGTTTTACTTATTATTGTATCGATTTTAATGATTGTTATGGTACTTATGCAATCTAGTAATAGCTCAGGCCTTTCAGGTGCAATTTCAGGCGGTGCGGAGCAATTATTTGGTAAGCAAAAGGCACGTGGAATTGAAGCGGTATTAAACCGTATTACAATTGTTTTAGCTGTATTGTTCTTTGTATTAACAATTGGTGTTACGTACTTCAATTTATAGAATTGAAAGAAGAAGCGTTAGTGAATGGTACTAATGGTTCTTCTTTTTTTGTTTTGCTATTTGAAAGATGTTTCTAATTAGATTATAGAAATACAAATATGGTACACTAGATATAGAAAGAATACGACTAGATTACAGAAGAGAAAGAGGAGAAATACATGATGAAATTAGCATCTCCGAAACCATTTACATTTGAGGGTGGAGACCGCGCTGTTTTATTACTACATGGATTCACAGGGAACTCAGCTGATGTACGTATGTTAGGGCGCTTCTTAGAAAAGAAAGGCTATACTTGTCATGCGCCAATTTATAAAGGGCACGGTGTACCACCAGAAGAGCTTGTTCATACAGGGCCTGAAGATTGGTGGCAAGATGTAACGGAGGCATATCAGCTTTTAAAAGATAAAGGTTTTGAGAAAATTGCTGTTGTTGGATTGTCACTTGGCGGCGTATTTTCTTTAAAATTAGGTTATACAGTACCGGTTTTAGGTGTAGTACCAATGTGTGCACCGATGTATATTAAGAGCGAAGAAACGATGTACCAAGGTATATTGGCATATGCCCGCGAATATAAAAAACGTGAGCAAAAATCAACAGAACAAATTGAACAAGAAATGTTGGAATTCCAAAAGACACCGATGAATACATTAAAAGCATTACAACAATTAATTGCTGACGTACGTAACAATGTGGATATGATTTATGCACCAACATTTGTTGTACAAGCACGTCATGACGAAATGATTAATACAGATAGTGCTAACATTATTTATAACGGTGTAGAATCTACGTTAAAAGACATTAAATGGTATGAAGACTCTACGCATGTCATTACACTTGATAAACAACGTGACGAGCTACATGAGGATGTATATAACTTCTTGGAGCAACTAGATTGGTAAGATCTAGTTGCCTCTTTTTTTCATAAGGAATTTTTTGTGAAAACTGTAAAAATCATAAGGGGAGTATTGAAGTTTCGCTTTATACATCCCCTATCTTTCGGATACACTAAATAATATAAGGTTTTAAAGGAGGTATTTTTGCTTGGAAGAAATCACACAAGAACATATTGATAAGTTGTTATTATTTATGAGAGAAGAAGCGTATAAACCGCTAACGATACAAGAGTTAGAAGAGGCATTTGGAATTGAAGGTTCTGAGGGCTTTAAAGATTTTGTAAAAGCACTTGTAATGATGGAAGAGAAGGGACTTGTTATTCGTACACGTAGCAACCGTTACGGTCTTCCTGAAAAGATGAATTTAGTAAGAGGTAAGTTAATTGGACATGCACGTGGTTTTGCATTCGTTGTACCAGATGAGAAGAAAACGGGAGACGATGATCTTTTCATACCGCCTACAGAATTAAACGGTGCACTTCATGGCGATACAGTATTAGCACGCCTTAGTTCTCAATCAAGCGGTTCACGTCAAGAAGGTTCAATTGTACGCATTTTAGAGCGTGGAACGAAAGAACTAGTTGGTACATATACAGAATCGAAAAACTTTGGGTTCGTTATACCTGACAATAAGCGCTGGACGAGTGATATCTTTATCTTGAAAAGTGCATCAATGGGTGCTGTAGAAGGTCATAAAGTAGTTGTGAAAATTACGAGCTACCCAGAAAACCGTTTAAGTGCAGAAGGTGAAGTTATTCAAATTCTAGGTCATAAAAATGATCCAGGAGTAGATATTTTATCTGTCATTCATAAACATCATTTACCTTTAGCGTTCTCTGAAGAAGTGATGGAGCATGCAAACAGTGTACCAGAAACGATTTCAGAAGAAGATTTAAAAGATCGCCGCGACCTGCGTGATCAAATGATCGTAACGATTGATGGTGCAGATGCGAAAGACTTAGATGATGCTGTTACAGTAACGAAACTTGAGAACGGTAACTACAAGCTAGGCGTTCACATTGCGGATGTAAGTCATTACGTTCAAGAAGGTTCTCCAATTGATGTAGAAGCAGCGGAAAGAGCGACGAGTGTGTATCTTGTTGACCGTGTAATTCCGATGATTCCACACCGTCTATCTAACGGTATTTGTTCATTAAATCCGAAAGTAGACCGTCTGACATTATCTTGTGAAATGGAAATCAACAACTTAGGTGATGTTGTTAAACACGAGATTTTCCAAAGTGTGATTAAAACGACAGAGCGTATGACTTATGCTGAAGTAAGAAGCATTTTAGAAGATGAGGACGAAGAGTTAATTAAGCGTTATGAGCCGCTCGTACCGATGTTTAAAGAGATGGGTCAATTGGCACAAATTTTACGTGAAAAACGTATGCGCCGTGGTGCAATTGACTTTGACTTTAAAGAAGCGAAAGTATTAGTGGATGAAGAAGGAAAACCGACAGACGTTGTCATGCGCGATCGTTCTGTATCAGAGAAGTTAATTGAAGAATTTATGCTTGTTGCGAATGAAACAGTAGCAGAGCACTTCCACTGGATGAACGTACCATTCATGTACCGTGTCCATGAAGATCCGAAAGAAGATAAGTTAGAGCGTTTCTTCGAGTTTGTAACGAACTTCGGATATGCGGTAAAAGGACGTGCGAATGAAGTACATCCTCGTGCGCTGCAACAAATTCTTGAAATGGTTCAAGGGCAGCCAGAAGAAGTAGTTATTTCAACAGTAATGCTTCGTTCTATGAAGCAAGCGCGTTACGATGCGGATAGCTTAGGACATTTCGGTTTATCAACTGAGTTCTACACGCATTTCACATCACCAATTCGTCGTTACCCGGATACAATTGTTCATAGATTAATTCGTGAATACATTATTAACGGTAAAGTCGACAACGAAACGCAAGCAAAATGGCGTGAAAAATTACCTGAGATTGCAGAGCATTCTTCTAATATGGAACGTCGTGCTGTTGAAGCAGAGCGTGAAACAGATGAGATGAAAAAAGCAGAGTATATGGTTGATAAGATCGGTGAAGAGTATGACGGTATGATTAGCTCTGTAACAAACTTCGGTTTATTCGTAGAGCTTCCAAATACAATTGAAGGTCTTGTACACGTTAGTTATTTAACGGATGATTACTACCGTTATGACGAGCAACATTTCGCTATGATCGGAGAACGTACAGGAAACGTATTCCGCATCGGTGACGAAATTACAATTCGCGTTATTAACGTAAACAAAGACGAGCGTGCAATCGACTTTGAAATCGTTGGCATGAAAGGCACACCTCGCCGTAAGTTCAAAGATCGTCCAGTCGTTATCGAGCAGCCAAGAACAGGCAGAAAGAAACGCGGTGGACGTAGCGAGCGCAGTAATGAGCGCGGCGGTGAACGTGGCACAGGTAGAAAATTTGACCGTGGTGGTAAAGGAAAAGGAAGAGGATCTGCATCCGCATCCGCGTCCCCTAGCCAGCCAGGGAAAAAAGAGGGTAACGGCAAGAAGAAAAAAGCATTCTTCGAAAACGTACCAGGATTCAAGAAGAAAAAGAAAAAGCGTAAGTAAGAAAAGGATGGCTTCGCTTTGATGAAAAGCGGGGCCGTTTTCTTTTTTCTTCGTGGCTTGAGAGCGAGCCACTTTCGCTTTTTATTAACATTTGTTACAATAGTAAAAATAGAGGAGGGACGTTATATGCCAAAAGGTACAGGTAAGGTTATTGCACAAAATAAAAAAGCGTTTCATGATTATTTCATCGAAGAAACATACGAAGCAGGGCTTGTCCTTCAAGGAACGGAAATTAAGTCGATTCGCGCTGGTCGCGTGAACTTGAAAGATGCGTTTGCACGTGTACATAATGGTGAGGTATGGGTTCATAATATGCACATTAATACGTACGAACAAGGGAATCGTTTCAACCATGATCCACTCCGTACGAGAAAATTACTTCTTCATAAAAAAGAAATTGATAAGCTAGCGGGCGCAGCAAAAGAAACAGGTTACGCATTAGTTCCACTTAGAATCTATTTGAAAAATGGATTTGCAAAAATGGCACTTGGTTTAGCAAAAGGTAAGAAACAATATGATAAACGTCACGATTTAAAAGAGAAAGAAGCGAAACGTGAAATTGCACGCGTGTTCCGTGATCGCCAAAAGATGTAATACAGATATTTACATTTGTAAAACGGCGCGCGTATGATATAATAACTTATGTAAGGTTGTTGCACATTGAAAAACAGCTCTTAGTAGCTATCACGATATTTTCTTCGTATGCTCCATTTTTATCATGGGGACGTTACGGATTCGACAGGGATAGTTCGAGCTTAGGTTGCGAGTCGAGGGGATCGGCCTCGTTAAAACGTCAAAGCCTATAATTGGCAAACAAAACAATCTTTCTTTAGCTGCTTAATTGCACTAAAGGTTCCTCCCTCCATCGTCCATGTGGTAGGGTAAGGGACTCAAACTAAGTGGACTACGCCGGAGTTCGCCGTCTGAGGACAAAGGAAGAGAACAACCAGACTAGCAACTTGGAAGCCTGTCGATAGGCCGAAGAGTTCGCGAAATGCTAATATATCGACTACACTCGTAGAAGCTTAAGTGCCGATATTTTTGGACGTGGGTTCGACTCCCACCGTCTCCACCAATACATATTTGGTGGTTTTTTTATTTTGTATTGTAAAATCAAGCATAAAATTTCCAAACGGAAATTTTATGCTTGATTTTGAATATCTGATGCTCATTAATCCTCGTTCTAGTATCACTTTCTCAAAATAAAAATCACTCCCTCTCAGTTGCTTTAGGTTCGTTTGGTGAATTCTGTTATCCGTAACATTTTTTTCTCCACAGTCCATGAAATATGACTTGCCGTCAAGACATTCATTCAAGAAATTAGCAAAAAAACCATGGAGATTATCGATCATCTCTGTGTTAAGTTATAACGATATCTTTAATGCAGAGTATATATATTTATTTGAGGCCATGAGTTATTTCTTTCTCATTTTCTTTTAAATATTCAATATCATGTAAATATAGTTGAAGATGACCTTTTTCTATATGTAACTGAAAATCTTTATTACCATTATTAGCCTCAGAACGCATAAAGTTTATTAGACTTTGTAACCGTTTTATTAAAACTCTAGTAAAAGAGTTTTTATCTTCAGAGTTTACTCCATAAGTATCCAGAAACAACTTTGCCTTTCTTATTTGTTCGTTTAGGTTACCAAAAGAATCCGGATTATTCGGGCTTTTAAACGGCACCCACCGGTAAATGGCATATGCTATATCCCACATTTTCGATCCTGGGTGGAGAGTATCGAAATCGATTATACCCGTAGCTTCATTGTTTACTATAGTAACGTTATAAGGTGCAAAATCTCCATGACACATTACTTCAATAGGATAAGATGCAGGTAACATCCACTGCTCATCATTTGTAAGTCTCAATACATATCTTTCACTATATTTATGGAACTGTAATAATAATTTCGAAGTAGAAACTATTATTGAGTCACTTAAAATCTCTTCAGGCAATGGATAATGAAAAACATTACCAGGTAAAAAGGAAAGTACTTCCTCTCCTTTTTCATTTATGCCATATGGTTTTGGAACAAAATCAGCACCTTCATCATGAACAAACATTAAAAAATCATGTACATCCTTTGTCCATTTGTTAGATGGACGTACCACAGTTTCTTCTATTTTATGAATTTTCCCAATTCTACCACCTGTGAGTTCTTCTTTATTATTCATATATACCTCTCTTTATTTATTTTCATTTATCTAGTTTCACAACTTTTCCTACATTCCAAATCCAGTCTATAAGCAAATTTATTGGGGACATATATAGTTGGATGCTCCAAGTAAATCATCAAAAAATAACGCATTACTACTTATTGGTATTTTTTTATCAACACTGTTACCCACACATATGGGCGTTAAATCAGCTTTTTTTGCTGCAAGTATGTCCGTTAAAGAGTCACCAATAAAAAAATTATTTTTCATTTCTACACCGAACATTTCCGATGCTGTTTGTATCATTTTTATACCTGGTTTTCTACAGAGACAATTTTTTGACTCCAAATGAGGGCAAATCATAGAAGCGATAATTGAATTATCTTTGATATTCAGTTTTTTGATAACTTCAAGGTGAATTCCAACAGCTTCCTCTATTGAAAGAATGTTTTTTCCAATTGCTTGTTGATTTGTGATAATTACTATTCCTATATTATTGTTTCTAAATTGTATTAAAGCATCTACCGCTGTCTTAATTATCTCTATATCAGATTTTAACCTAACATAGTTAGGGCGATTTACGTTGATAACACCGTCTCTATCCAAAAATATAATTTTCTTATATTGACTAACTTGAAATAAATGCTCTATAATTATCATTTTTATACCCTTTCATAAATTAGTAAACTATACATCAAGCTATCCCCATTTTGTACAAATCAATTGATTCGAAACAAGCTTGATTTCTACCAGTTGGTAATTAAGTAGCCAATTATTATAACAAAATATCGGTTTAAGATTCCCCAATAAATAAGCAAGCAACAACTGTAAGACACCACCATGTGCTACAACTAAAATATTTTCTTCATTGGAATTATGAATTAAATTATTTATAAATGATTGACATCTCGATAGAATCTGTTCTACAGTTTCACTATGTCTAGTAAAATAAATCTTCCTTTCCATTATTACCTCCCTTTAAATTGTAATAGTGTTTGCTGAAACACCTTCAAATTCAATGTTAAATTTTAACTCCTTAATCTTGTTTTTTGTGAATGCATCCCTTATCTTTTGCTGCATCCCTTCTTTAGAACTAACTAGAACAAAGCCTCCCCCACCGGCTCCTATTATTTTACAACCATCTGCTCCATTTTTATAAGCCAAATCAATTAATTGGGATATTTGATCATCAGTTTTACTATTTGTCAATGATCTTTTTCTATACCAGTGTTCAGCTATTATAGGACCGATTTCATTAGGATTGTCATTTATTATTGCATCATACATTGGATTAACAAGTGATTTTATATCGTGCATTAAATTAATCGCATTTTTATTTGATCTTTCCATTTTATTAGATTGATCACTTAATACTTTTCCAGCTGATCTTGTGATGTTAGTATAAAAAAGCATTAGTCTGGAATTAAAATAATGAATGCACTTATCCTTGACATTAATTTTAGTAGGTAATACATTCAATTTTTCATCAAATGTTAAAAGGTTCATGCCCCCAAGTGAAGATAGGTAATGGTCCTGTTTGCCTACTGGCCTATTTAAATCTTCAATCTCCACATTGCTTGATAGTTCTGCCAGTTCGACCCTAGAATAGTTCGAATTGCCTATTTCCGCTCCCGCATAAATAAATGAATTTAAAAACGCAGCGGATCCACCTAATCCAGTATTTGGTGGGGCGTCGGATAAAATGCTAGCTTTAAAATTTTGATTTAAATTCAGAACTCTCAACGCATGCAATAAATATCTGTTTTTTATTTCTGAATAATCAGAAAAAAATTCATTGTTATAGCTCAAAAAATCATTTACTCCTTGAAAATTTCTTGGTAACAATGTAGTTACAACGTACCTATCTATTGAAAATCCTATTACTTGTCCACCAAACTTACTACAATATGAAATTATATCTGTTCCGCCCCCGGCTAGTGAGACCCGAAAGGGTGCTCTTGAAACTATTATTTTATTCATACAGCCTCCTATCGACATCATCTGGAATATATTTATGTAACCCATTTAAACATGGTGTCACCAAATTTTTCGAGGAAAAAATATCAAGTTCAGATTTATAACTTCCGAAAGATTCTAATAATATTTTCTCATCTCTAATCAATTTAGCCAGCGTATTTTCATCAAATATTTGCTTTGATACTAGATAATTAAATTCGTCTAAATCCTTCCAATGGTATTCGTTTGTATAATAATTATTTATTACAAAATCTAATTCTAAATCCATTGTGTTAATAACCCCATAGCTAATTTCTAGTTTTTGTTGAAAGTTTAAATAATAATTAATTATCCTATTATTCTGATCACTGATAACTCCATAACCAATATAAGCATCAAAAGGAACTAAATAGGTTAAATTATGATTTTCCCATATTGCTTTAGAAAGATTCCAATGCTTAGAATCCATCCTTGCGTAATTTCCACTTTCATCTATGGCACGAAAAGTAGGAGAACCAACACTTATCCTGAAAACGATGTAGTTATCGTTATGAGCTATAATAGTTACAGGACAAAAAAACCATGTCTTATTATTCAATGTATGTGTTAAAATCATTCGTTTCATAATTATTCCTTTTTATTAAAAATTTTATAAGGCATAGTATTACCTACGCGTTCAATGGGTGGCTTAATATTGCATCTATAAGGAGAGAGATTAAGCCATTGTTACTAGTTATCTCTAAAAGACTTTATTGTCGTACCGTGTTTTCAATGATGTCTATCTTTACTCTCTTGATGAATTCAGATAATTTTCTTGGTTAACTATTGGTTGTCTCATTCAAATTTTAACCCTGTTTGTTGTAATTTTCCTTTTTCGCGAACAGGAACATGTTTTTTTGATTTTAATCTCCTATTTTTTGAATGGTAAGTCAGTTCCCTGGGAGCAAGGGATTTCGCTTATGTTCCAATAGGAGTAAATTCTTTGATCCATTTATAGATTGTTACATTAGAAAGAGCATATTTATTGCTTAAGGTTTTGACAGGGGTGTCGGAATAATATAATTCTACAACCGTTGTCTTAAAATTTGCATTATATGTTTTTCTTGTGTTCTTACATTCCATATGGACACATCCTCCCTTGAATTAAATTGTATTGTAAGTACTTAACTAAGGTGTGTCTACCAAACTATACTAACTTCACTAAATTATTTCTTCTTATAAACTTCTTTAATTACCCTTTCTAAATCTGGTTCTTTAATACCGAAATCTCGGATTGAAAGATGTGAGAGATCTGAAATTAGTTTTTGAGCAGTAATATCTCTTCGATTAAACTTATAATAAACCTTTAAGCCCTCTACTTTTGTAATTTCCGCTAATGGATGTGCTAATGAATTAGAAACTTCATTAAGTTCAATAATTAATTCCCTATATGGAGATAAATTGTCTATAAGTTTTTCTAAAGGACCATCTTCAACAATCTTTCCTTGATTAATAATAATTAATCTCTTGCATAGTGCCGAAACATCATCAATATCATGGGAAGTAAGAATTACTGTTGTCTTTTGGCTTCGATTTAGTTCAACTATATATTGTCGAATTGCTTGCTTTGCTTCAATGTCTAAACCAATTGTTGGTTCATCCAAAAAGAGTACTGAAGGCGAATGAATAATTGCAGCAGCTAATTCTCCTCGCATCCTTTGTCCAAGGGATAATTGTCTTACTGGGATATTAGTAAAATCATGTATTTGTAATACTTCGTAAATCAGGTTGAGAGTTTGCTTAAATGCCTTATCTTCTATACGGTATACTCTTTTTAACAGTTCAAAGGTTTCACCTAATCTTAAATCCCAGTACAGCTGTGTCCGTTGACCAAATACCACACCTATATCTTTAACCACTTGCTGACGATTTTTTTGAGGGGACAAGGTGTTCACGGAAATAGTTCCTTGGGTGGGATGAAGAATACCAGTCAACATCTTTATTGTAGTACTTTTACCAGCCCCATTGGGTCCTAAGAATCCTACAATCTCCCCTTTTGGAATTGAGAATGTAATTCCATCTACACTTTTTATAACTTTTTTTTTGGGGCTAATTAAGTTTGTAAGTGCGCCTTTAACTCCTTCCTTTTTTTCTACGACAATAAACTCTTTTATTAGATTTTCTACTTCTATCATATTCATTTTCATTTTTATACTCCTCACGATCCAGAACTTTCATATTGTTTTAATCCGCGATTAAATAACACAATACAGATAACAAATGCAATTATTCCTATTAAGAGGGTCAATATTGAATAAGGAATAATTGGTTTAAAACTAGTTTTTTTACCAATTAAATCTAGAGAAGGATAGTAAGTTATAAACCCTATAGGGACAACGGTTAGTAAAAACCTAATTGCAATAGGAAAAATTGCAATAGGATACATTGTAGTTCGTTCAATTATCTCCAGTGTAAGCCAGGTCAACGAGCTGCTTTTTTTAGTCCAAAACGATATCGTTCCGATTATTATGAAAATTGCGCATTGAATAAGAGTAGCTCCAATAATTGAGAAAAGTAACTTAAGGATATTTATAAGTGTCCATTCAAATCCTATAGCTATACAACCGTAACTAAAGATAATGATTGCAGGAATAAGATCAATAAAGCCAACAAAATTAATATTACTAGATGAAAATTGAAAGAAAACATTCATAGGTCTGAGTAATAACCTATCAAACTCTCCATTTATCACCATTCCGCTCATGTGCCATGACTGAATAAAAAATATAACTACTAAGGCATGGCTAATTAAACTTAAACCGTAAATAAAAGCTAATTCATTAAATGTCCACCCATTTAATGAATTAAAACTATTTAATACAAACTTAATCATCCAAATTCCAGTAAGGTATTGAAGAGGTAAAACTAATAGCCAACTAACTAGAAAAAAAGGATACTCTAATTGTCTTAGAATTGCTAAACGAGCATAATAATAATTTACTGATATATAATGTTTTAATGTATTAATCATTATTGTCATCCACCTTGTACGAAAGTTTTATATTGGGCCTTTTTCCAAAGTCTTATTAAAATCCAAGCAAATATAAATACCCAAATAGTTTGAATCATAATTGAAACCCATGCATCACTGATGGGGAGTTTCCCAATATAAATACTCAAGGGTGTTTGAAAAGTATACTGGAATGGTAAAAATTTAGAAACAATTTGCAATTCTTTTGGATAAAACCAAATAGGTACAAAACTTCCAGATAAGAAAAGTACAAGTGCATCTTTAACCATCCCCATATTTCCTAACTCTACAACCCAAAATGCAAAAACACCACAAATTGCACTTAATAGCCATAAAATAGTGAAACTTAGGACACAACTTATGCTAAATAGGAAAAAACTTAAAAAGCTTTTAGGCAAAGGAAGGTGGAACACAAGAGAAGAAATTATAAATATAGCTATTCCCTTATTTAATAAAGAACTAATTGATTTTCCTACTTCATCAGCAAAATATGATATTAAGAGGTGAATTGGCCGTAAAAAATCTATTGCAATATTGCCCTCACGAATTCTATTATTCAATGTATCTTGAATTGAATTACTAAAAAAGATAGAAAGAATAATGGAAATAATAGTATACGTAATCATATCGGTTTCAGTTACTCCATTCACGCTAATAGCGGAGTTATGGTATGCTGATTTCCATATATAAACAGTAGTAAGTAAAATAATAATATTGGATCCGAGTGAAGCAAAAACATCAAATCGATAGGAAAACTCTGTTAATATTCTCATTTTCATATAGTATAAATAAGCTTTCATATAATTTATCATCCCCATAAGAGTTTAAATTTTGTTGTTTTCCCAAATTAAAATCACTTATTTTACTATAATTCTTCAAAATATAATATATTTTCCATTAATACGCCCCCTAATTTATAGTTTTATACATAAAATCATAAGAATATACAAACATTTTTTGTGAAAATATTCTTATGAAAAATGATAAATCAAAATATTTTACGTGAAATTAGCACGAAATATTTTATTTTTTAATAAATCTCAATGATTTGGAATAGAAAAAGAAGTATTAAAAAATATTTTATGAATATATATCTTTAGTGATTTTATTTTTTAGAAGGATTAAGATTCTACATTATAAAGAAAGCGCTTGCGTAAATTTCCGCAACAATAATAATAGTATATTACGTATCAGATCGAAAGAAAGCGCTTGCGTAAATTTGTGATAATAAAACTATTATATTACATGTAGGGTAAAAAATGTCAACAGAATATAGGGGATTTAGTGAATTGAATTTGTAATTTTGAACCTATATCTCTTTGAAGAACAAAGGTTTTCAACTTTTTTAAAAATTCCAAAAAAGAAAACGCTTGCGTAAATTGTGATAATAAAACTATTATATTACATGTAGGGTAAAAAATGTCAACAGAATATAGGGGATTTAGTGAATTGAATTTGTAATTTTGAACCTATATCTCTTTGAAGAATAAAGATTTTCAACTTCTTTTAAAAATTCTAAAAAAGAAAACGCTTGCGTAAATAGAAACTTCAATACTATTATATTACATGTAAGGTAAATAAAGTTAAATTAAATGTAGGAGATTTAGTGAATTGAATTTGT